>JBMYWR010000019.1:0-32185 GCA_049607625.1 Colwellia sp. | reverse complement strand
CAGCAAGAGCAAAGCGAGCAGCAAGAGCAAAACGAGCAGCAAGAGCAAAACGAGCAGCAAGAGCAAAACGAGCAGCAAGAGCAAAAAACACCAGAGCAAATTGCTCAAGAGCAAGCGCAAAAAGAAGAAGATCAGCGTTTACAAAAAATAATGAACAAGGTAACTGATGATCCCTATTTATTATTACGTAATAAAATGCAATTAGAGTATCAAAAAAGAAGAAGAGAAGGTAACCAGTAACGTGGCTAATTTATATAATAAATCAACAACTTCTATGCCGTTAAATAAGCAAGCTACTATACTAAAAGTAGCGAATAACACTTACCCTGTTAAAGGGTTCATTTATCTAGTTTTATTCAGTTTATTTATAATGGTTTACAGCCCTCCTTCGCTATCGATCACTTCACTAAAAGCAAGTATTGATAAAAACCCCATAATGAGCAATGAATCATTGGTATTAACCGTTGTCGCAGATGATAGTGTCGACAGAGATGAGCTTGATACAACTAATTTATTGAAAGACTTTATCATAGGTAGAGTCTCTGTTAGCTCTCAAACCAGTATGGTAAATTTTACAACCAGCAAAACAACACGTTGGACAATTGTATTAATACCTAGAAGCAGTGGTAATCTTGAAATTGGTTCGCTAAGTGTCGATAACATTAAAAGCTTGCCTATTGCGGTTGAAGTTATAGACATTGACTCCGCTCAGGCGCAAACTAATAAAAGCCTCCAACAACAAGATATTTTTCTTACCGCAGAAGTGACACAAGAGAAAGTTTATGTTCAGCAGTTACTTACCTTAAAAGTTAAATTACATATTGCTGTTAATCTTGAGCGCGCAAGCTTAAGTGACCCGAGTTTGCCTCACGGTATAATAAAGACGATGGGCGAAGACATTAAAACGCAAGAAATAATTAACGGAAAGCGCTATCACATTATTGAGCGATCTTTTGCCATAACACCAGAAAAAAGTGGTGAGTTTGATTTAATTACTCCTTCTTTTTCAGGCGAAGTACTGCAGCAGTCTCAAAGAAGATCTAGCTTTTTCAACATGAACGATACGAAACCCGTCCATGTGTTAGGCAAGAGAATTGCAATAACAGTTTTACCTGTACCTGACAGCTTTACTTCAAGCAACAATGCGTGGTTGCCAAGCGAAATGCTTTCTCTGCATCAAGAGTGGCAACCAAGTAGCGATAATTTCGTCGTAGGCGAGCCTATTACCCGCACGATAACATTAACTGCGGCGGGTATTTCAGAAGAACAGCTTCCATCATTAGATGTAAAAGCACCTAAAGGAATGAAAATTTACCCAGATCAAGCTAAGAACCACTCTCGTTCAGCTAATGATCGTTTAGTAAGTCAAAAGAAACAAAATTTTGCGTTGGTTGTAAATAAGCCAGGAAAATACACCATTCCTGAAGTCAGTGTTGCATGGTGGAATACAGTAACCAATAGAGCTGAATTAGCGACATTGCCTGAGCAAGTTATTATTGTAAAAGAAAACCCTGATATCGAGTATCAACAAAATAACAATGCCTATAACAATGGCAATAACAATCCCCTACCAAGCGTTGAAGAAAACGCTTCCTCTGGCGAAACCACTTCTACGCATAATAATAGTAATACATCACCAAGTGAAAGCGATATAAAGGCTTTAGCCCAGCAACAAAAACAGCTAATCGAACTTCAACAAACAGTTGAAAATAATGCTCGACTTATGTGGCTATTTTTAGCTTTATGGCTTATTACAATACTCGCGTGGTGCGTTCATGTATTTATTATTCGTAAAAAGGCACCTAGTTTAGAAAAACCAAGTGATGAATTGGCTACGCCATCACACAAAAAAGCTTACCTTAATTTATTAGCAGCTTGTAAACAAAATAAATCGAAAGAGGCACTAAAGCTTATCACTCCATGGTTTAATCAACTGCCTGGGTATATTGGCACTGACGCACTAAGTCTTGAAGAAGTACTAGAAAAGTTAAACGACGAGGCCATAAAAGCTATTGTTGTGAGCCTACAGCAAAGTTGCTATGGAAAAAGCTCAGCAGAATATGATGAACAGAGTGCTTGGCATGGCGACGAATTAGCAAAAGCGATTCAACGCATTCAATTAATTCAGGGTAAGGATGTTAAAAAGAATGCTGATAGTGAAATGCGTTTGAACCCGTAAAGGTTGTGAGTAAGAAAGATCAAAGAACTAGCCCTTTTTTCCCGCAGATAAGAGGGATAAGAGCAGATAAAAAACCAGACCCCTAGGGTTAAGTGGAAAGTGATAAGTTAGCTGTTTTATTAATTAAGTCAAAATAGAGTTAAGCCCAGATAAGGTTAATTGATCCAAAGTTGGGCTTATCTAATTTGAGTCGTTTGTGAAACGCGATGAGTTCACTGGGCTCTGATAGTTAAGTTGTGTTCAATAACTTCTAATCACTAGGTACCGCAAAAAGTTTGATAGTAATCGTCACTTCCATCCGGTATATAAGCATATTTTTGAGTATATTGATTGTCACTATAAGGTGTTTTAAGCGCTTTTAAGTAATCATTAACAGTATTAATCCCCACTGTTATATCACCTTGCTCTATTCCCATTTCACACAAATTAAGTAACTGTTCTACCTGATGATTTCTAGGTATCATGACAGGATTATTTTTTTGCATTAATTTATGCGTTTTTTGTTTGTTGTAGCCATTATCAGAAGATAGCTTTTGCAAACTTTGTTGCCAATGCACAAACCAATCTTTAAGCACCAAGGGAATAAGATACTGCCCAAAGAGTTCGGTTAACTCTTGCTGCCCTATTTCGCTATCTGTAGTAAGCTCTGTTAAATGCTCTGAAGCTGCCACACGGGTCAATGCGGCAAATGTGTTGGTGTAATCAAGTTCGTGTTGATCCATTAAAGCCAATAACGTTGCGCTAGCACTTAGACTTTGTTCACAGACAGCTTCGAAGCCTAGTTTATTGACGTACATTAAATCGGTTGCCTGCTGCAGTTCTTTTTGAAACTGATGCAGTAACGGCTCAATAACCGCTATCACTTCTTGTTGTGATTTATCAGTAAAATGAATCAAAAGCATCATCAAACATTCAGCTAAACGAGACATATTCCATACAGTGATATTACCCTGTTGATCAAAAGCATAACGGCCATTGGCATCAATAGAGCTAAATACGGTACCGCCTCTATATTTATTCATCATGGCACAAGGCCCAAAATCGAGTGTTTCACCACAAATTGGCGTATTATCTGTATTCATCACCCCATGAATAAAGCCGATGCGAAGCCAATTCACAATCAATTCTTGCTGCTTGTTCATAACCGCTTTTAAAAAACTCAGTACACGCGTTTCTAATTGCTGATTTTCAGCTTCATCAATAAAAGCAAAATGTCTTGTTATTGTATAATTGGTTAAGGCGAGCAGTGAGTCCATGTCACTTTTAATGGCAAAATATTGAAATGTTCCTACACGAATATGGCTGCTAGCAACCCGGGTGACAATCGCACCTGCTTTTTCTGTTCCCCTAAAGACACTTTCACCACTTACCACTACGGCTAAACAACGGGTTGTTGGTACACCTAATGCGTACATTGCCTCACTCATTATGTATTCTCTAAGCGCTGGCCCTAAGGCACAACGACCATCGCCTTGCCTGGACCAAACGGTCCGGCCTGAGCCTTTTAGTTGAATGTCGTGTCGATGCTTATCTTTATCGAACACTTCTCCAAGTAAGTGTGCCCTACCATCACCAAGCTGAGGATTAAGATGACCAAATTGATGGCCACTATAAGCTAATGCAATAGACTCTGCGCCCTCTAACATTTGGTTGCCAGAAAAGTATTGTGCGAGCTGCTTTGAATCATTAATGAGTTGTTCGGGTACACCTAAATGTTCAGCTAATGGCCCATTCCAAAGCAAAACAGTGGGCGAATATACCGGCTCTGGCAATATACTTTGATAAAAGGCTTTACCTAACTTGATGTAAGTGTTTGAAAATTTCATTGGCTTCACATGATGCTCTATATGAGCTTATATTTTAGATGTTAATTGAGGTGCTATTTCAGGTTTATGTTTAAAAGAAGATACGCTAACTTAAAGTGCCAGTTAAGTTAGACTTAACCGGCACTGTTTAAATATAAACGTTAGACTAATGGCTATGCAGTGATTTAACTTGGTCAAATGTTGATAAAAGCTTTTCATCTTGTTCTGGCGCAAGCTTACTTACAATGTAAATCGTTAGAGCACATAAAATAAAGCCTGGCACTATTTCATAAAGATAACTACTTAATGAGCCACCATTAATCGTAATGGGGGCGTATATCCAGAATAAAACAGTAAATGCGCCGACTAGCATTCCTGCTAAAGCACCATTACGTGTCATGCTTTTCCAGAATAAACTTGCAATAACCACTGGGCCAAACGCTGCGCCAAAGCCAGCCCATGCATTACTTACCAATGAAAGAATGGAACTATTGCGATCATGCGCTAAATAAATCGCGACAACAGCAACCGCTAGAACAGATATTCGCCCTACTAACACTTGCTGTTTTTCAGATGCTTGTTTATTTAGGAATGTTTTATAAAAATCTTCAGTTAATGAACTCGATGTCACTAAAAGCTGAGAAGAAATAGTGCTCATAATAGCCGCTAAAATCGCTGCTAATAAAAATCCTCCAATAAGTGGAGAGAACAAAAGTTGCGATAAAACAATAAAAATAGTTTCAGCATCGTCTAATTGCATGCCTGTTTTACTTACATAAGCAATACCAGCAAAGCCCGTTGCCATCGCACCAATAATAGAGACGATCATCCAGCTCATGCCTATTCGTCTTGCTACAGGTAACTCTTTTACATCTCTAATTGCCATAAAGCGCACAATAATATGCGGTTGGCCAAAGTAACCTAACCCCCATGCCATTGCAGAAATGATACTGATTACACTTACACCACTGAATAAATCAAATAACGCAGGGTTAATGTTGGTTATTTGTTGCTGCACTTCCCCTACACCACCAACAGCGTTAATGGTAACAATAGGAACCAGTACAAGAGCGATAAACATAATACAGCCTTGAACGAAGTCGGTTAAACTTACCGCTAAGAAACCACCAAATAAAGTATAAGCTGCAACCACTCCTGCTGTAACATAAAGGCCTGTTTCATAGTTTAAACCAAAAGAGCTTTCGAATAATTTGCCGCCCGCAACAATACCACTTGAGGTATAAAGGGTAAAAAATACAACGATAACAACAGAAGAAACTAACCTTAAAAGGTGGCTTTTGTCATTAAACCGATTTTCAAAAAAATCAGGTAAGGTAATCGAGTCATTAGCTAGCTCTGTATAAGTTCTTAACCTTGGTGCTACAAAGATATAATTTAAAAAAGCACCAATAACTAAACCTATAGCTATCCATAAACTACTCATGCCACTAAGATACATAGCACCAGGTAAGCCCATTAAGATCCAACCACTCATATCGGAAGCACCAGCCGACAAAGCGGCAACTTTAGGACTTAAACTTCGACCACCTAACATAAAACCAGAAACATCGCTTGTTGATTTTTTAAAGGCATATAAGCCTATTCCTAGCATCACAACAAAATACATTGCCAGTGAAAATATCGTACCTAATTCCAAGTGAATCTCCTCGAAAAATATTTAATGAATTATTTTAGGGTCGTCAAATTGTAAGTTTATAGCATGATGGATCATTTAAAAAAATGAAAGTTCGACAGCCCCTTTTAGCCCTTATCATATAGAAAAGCATGCTTAACGAATAGAATTATAAAAATAAAGTTGAATAAAAAAGGAAAAAATTGCGTCTATGCCATATATTTATAGTATCGGTGCTTATTTTTCGATTATGATAAAAACTTAACGGTGTGAGATATATGCTCTTTTACGCGGCACGACAACCTATTTTTAAAGAAGACAAGAAGCTTTTTGGCTATGAATTGCTGTTTAGAGATGGTATTGATAACGTGTTCCCTGATGTCGATGGTGACCAAGCCACTTCTAAAATAGTAGAAGCAAGTAAATTCAATATTAACATAAGTGACTTTACAGCGAATAAACCTGCTTTTATTAATTTTACCTTAGATACCCTTGAAAAAGGACTACCTGAAATATTAGATCCCAACGAAGTCATCGTTGAAATTGTTGAAACCCTTAAACCTGGTAAAAAGCTCCTTAATCTTTGTGAAGAATTACACTTGAAAGGTTACAAGCTTGCTTTAGATGATTATGAGCACGAGAATGTTTGGCTACACTTCTTTCCTTTTATCGAAATTATTAAGATAGACTTTAGAAAAAGCAACGCCGAAGAAATTAGTCAGATCATAGAGGTATGTAAGAAGTTTAAACATATAAAATTACTTGCTGAAAAAATAGAAAGCTATGAAGAGTACGAACAAGCCAAATCTTTGGGTTTCACGTATTTTCAAGGTTTCTTTTTTGCTAAACCTGAAATGATTAAAGCGAAAAACCTTTCTCCATCGCAACTTTCTATGGCTGAACTTTTATATGAAACATCAAAAACAGAAATTGACTTAAATAATATTACAACCGTGTTTGAAAGAGACGTTTCTCTCTCATACAAACTTCTTCGTTATGCCAATTCTGCTATTTTTAAACGAAGAAGTGAAATATCAACCATAAAGCAAGCACTCGTTACGTTAGGCTCTGGTGAACTTCAACGATTTTTAGGACTTATGTTTGCGGTAACGTCAAACGATTCTAAGCCTAATGAGTTGATTAAAACAGCTATGATTAGAGCAAAATTTTGTGAATTAACTGCAGTTGAATTAAAAGGAAATGTAGATATTTCATCAGCATTTTTAACCGGGTTATTATCCATGATTGATGCAATACTTGATGAGACCATGGAAAACATTTTAGAAAAGCTACCTTTAAGTCAAGAAATAAAAGATACATTAATGACAAAGAAAGGTGTCTTGGCTGGTTTGATCACACTAGTTGAACTGATAGAGCATGCCAACTGGGATAAAACAACATTGGTTATAGACACCATGAATCTAGATAAGGAAGTTGTTAATCAACACTATAATAATGCTGTTTTATGGGCTGATGAACAGTCTGACGATGAATAAAATTGATGCATTAACTTAATAAAACGATCTAACTCACTTATTGGTAATACGTTTACGCCTGCTGCAGCTGCTCTGCCACCTCCTGTTTCAAAAGCAGCACATACATCACTAGCATACTGTTTATTATTTAACGGCGCTCTTAAACTAAGTGTGTAGCTCTCTTCTTTCTTAACTTGTTTTTGAGCAGAGCTTTCTGCTGAGTCTGCTAAGCTAGTATTAAGGGTTAACACCACATGTGCTTTATCGGGGTTTTTATTAGCAAGGTCATTACCAAACACACCGCTAACGCGTTTCGACCATGCTGCATTGGGCAATAAATAAATACTAAAAATTTCATTATCTTCAATAACCTTCGCGCTAGAGGCTTTAGTCATATCGCTAAGATAAGCATTTTCAAGTTGCTCATACAAAGAACCAGATTCGCTAATCAGATCAAACGGATTCGGGTACTGAAGTAATTTTTCAAATAATGTTTTGGGATGAAAATGTAAATCACTAACATCTTGCCCATAACCATTATAATTAATATAAGTGCCTAACTTTTTAAGTTGCTCTTGTTGACCTTTGCTAAGCCCTACCTCATCAGCCAGTGCACTCGCACTGGCAAACATATTATCACCAAACGCGCCTGTAATAGCCCAAAGATGGTATGCTCCCTTTAAAGTCTGATTAACAAGTAAACTTGTGCATGTATTTGGTTGCGTATCGATTAAAGTTGTTAAGAAACTTGAACTTGGGATATCACCTGTACGATGATGGTCACTATACAGCACAGGCACTTTTCTCTCTAAAAGCGCACTTAAAGGCGCAATATTTTTTTCCATGGAAATATCAAGTACCGTTACCGAAGTCGCAATTGTCACATCAACTTGCCTTAAAAGACTTATATCGCGTTTAACTCCGGTTATAAGTTTTCTTTTAGGTAAAAGGCCATTTGATGGCTGCAAAGCATTTACATTAATATTCTCTGAAAAATATATCTGCAATAAAGCAGTAATACCGTCTGCATCGCCATTAAAAACGTCATAATGCATAGGTTTAACCTCTCTTATCATTAACTGGGTTTTCAACAGCTGTCACAAAATGATTTTCTCTTAGGTAATTCACAATGACTTGAGTACATTCTGCAATGCTTAAGTCGGCAGAATTAATTGTAATTTCTGGATTAACAGGTCTTTCATATTCAGAGCCAACACCAGACATGTCTTTAATTTCACCTGTTCGAGCTTTTTTATATAAGCCTTTGGGATCTCTTTGCTCACAAAGCTCAATAGGGGTATCTATAAATATTTCGATGAACTCGCCTTGACTTTGTTTACTTCTAGCAAAATCTCTATCTTTAGTAAAAGGAGAAATAAAAGCAGTTGAAACAATTAAACCCGCATCTAAAAATAAAGAAGAAACTTCGCTAATACGTCTTATGTTTTCACTTCTGTCTTCATCACTAAAACCTAAGTCACCATTGAGGCCATGACGCACATTATCGCCATCTAATAAATAGCTATGATAACCCAGGCTATAAAGCAAAGCGTCAACCGCATTAGCAATAGTAGACTTTCCTGAGCCGCTAAGCCCTGTATACCAAAGTAAGCAAGGCTTTTGCTTTTTCAAACCTGCTCTTTGTTCTTTAGAAACTTGCTGTGTATGCCAAACTGTATTAATTGTTTTCATGGTATATTTCTAGGTTAAAGTTATAAATTTTGTATAAAGCGCACAAATTAGAACGGAAAAACTAAAGGAATCATCATTAACACACTTAACGTATAAATTAATGAAATGGGAGCACCAAACTTAACAAAATCTTTAAGGGTATAATTTCCGGCGTTGTAAATCATCACATTGGTTTGATAGCCATAAGGGCTGATAAAGCTACCACTGGCTCCAAAAGCAACAGCCATAACAAATGGCGTAGGATCAACATTTAAGCCTAACGCCATGTTATATGCAATAGGAAAAATCAAAGCGGCAGCTGCTGCATTGGTAATTAATTCCGTTAAAAGCAGTGTTGCAAGAAATAGGATTGCGAAGATTAAATAAATACTTTCTCCTTGCAACCATTGCTCCATCGACTGTGCAATAACTTGAGCAATACCAGTATTCTCTATCGCTGTGGCTAACGTTAGTGCACCAAGCACTATCATCCAAATCTCTAGAGGAAAACGACGTTTAATTTCATTGACGTTTAAACATTTACTAAAAATAAGCATTGCTAGATAAACAAAGAGACAATTGAGTAGTGTGAAGCTTGATAAAATGGATGTAGTAATTGCACCGATAAAGCCCCAAATAGTGACTTTATTTCGCCAGCCACTCAGCATATTATCTGCTTGATGACCTGATAGGATAAAAAAGTTTTTTGATAAGTTTGAACGAGAAGAAAAGTCAGCACCTACAGCTAACACAAGAAAGTCACCTGACTGTAAAACTATATCACCCAGTTTACCTGAAAGCGGGCTACCTTCTCGCTTTATCGCCACAACTGCAGCATCAAAACGCGCCCTAAAACCAGACTTTTTCAATGTTTTACCACTTATAGAGCTGTCTGTTTTAATCAAAACTTCCGTTAAATTATCTTTAAGTACGTTGTCATGGAGTAAGTTGTCTTGCTCTGCAAATAAAACTAAACCATCAAATTGTTGCAGCGTTAAAATTTTAGATATATCACCACTAAAAATAAGGACATCTTGTGCTTCTATGACTTCTTCAGGACTAATAGGGGAAATTAGTCGCCCATTGCGCATAATTTCAACTAAAAACAATGCATCTAGATTTCTCAATCCATTTTCATCAATGGTTTTACCTATCAATAAAGAGTCGGTCGAGACTTTAGCTTCAAGTAAGTATTTATCAGAGTGTTCATTGTCTTGATTAAGCAATGGTAATTTTTTGGCGGTAATTATCACAACGATTAAACATAGCGTCATTGCGACGATGCCAACAAGTGTGAAATCAAAAAATTGAAAGCTTTCTTGACCTTGTTCGATCATCAGAGAGTTAACAATAAGGTTAGTTGACGTGCCTACTAACGTTAGTGTTCCACCCAATATAGCTGCAAAAGAAAGTGGTATCAGTAACTTACCTGGGTTAATTAATGTATTCTTTTTTACCGTTTGAATCAGTGTTGCAACGACAGCGGTATTACTAATAAAGGCAGAAGCGAGCGCTGTACCTAATAATAAACGAGTAATAGATTTGGCTTTACTACCATTAAAAATATGGCTAGATAAACGTCGTAACAAGCTCGTTCGCTCGAGAGCAAAGGAACACAAAACTAGCAAAATAAGCGTTACTAAACCTGGGTTTACCGCATTATTTAAAATTTCTTTGGAAGACACAAAAGATAACAGCAAACACGCAAGCGTCGTTATAGCAAAAACGCTTGGTGAAGATTGCTGATATTTAATTAAACTAACGAGTGTTGTAAAAAATACAATAACCATCAGCCACTGTTCTAAAGTCATTAAAACGCCTAAGTATCAAATTTACGAGGTAATATCTCGTGCACCCCAATGAGGGAAATGTTTGCGAACAAGGGTATTAAATTCAAGTTCAAAAGCTGAGTACTCATGTGTTGCAACATCATTGGCATGGTTTATCATTCCCGCACCTACAGTGATATTATTTAAGCGGTCAATCAATATAAATGCCCCTGTGTGCTTGCTGTCTTCATAAGCATCAAAGTGTAAAGTTTGCTCAACACTGAAGTCAGCCACACCTATATCATTAACACTAAGCTGTGAAGCCGGTAACGACTCCATCGTATTAATATCGTATTTGCTTTCAATGTTTTTAGCATGACCTAAGGTGACTTGGCTACCATGCTTAATTAAATATTCACGCCCAGGATCAAGTTCGTTCTCATGCATCCAAACAACGGTTGCGTTGAAGTCTTTTTTACTAGAAGGTAAATTACCTTTTTTAACAATCATTTCACCGCGGCTAATGTCTATTTCATCTTCAAGCGTTAAAGTAATTGCCATGCCTTTCTCGGCGCGGTCTATATTGCCTTCAAAAGTTACAATTTCTTTTACAGTACTTTCTTTACCAGATGGCAGAGCCACAACTTTATCACCCACTAAAACATGACCAGATGCAATCGTACCTGCAAAACCTCTAAAATCGAGATTAGGTCGATTCACATATTGTACTTGTAGTCTAAAAGGTGTGAATTCATCTTGCTCTTTAATATCAATGGTATTAAGTAGCTTTATTAAAGTAGCACCTGGATACCATGGCATATTTACACTTTCTTCCACCACGTTGTCGCCGTTTAAAGCACTTAGTGGAACAAATCGGACATCTCTAAAGTTTAAAGACTCTGTAAATTCACGGTATTCTTTTTTGATAGCTTGATAACGTTCTTGAGAGTAATCTACTATGTCCATTTTATTTACCGCAACAATGATATTCTTTATGCCCAATAATGAGCAAATAAAGGAATGGCGTCGGGTTTGAACTTGTACACCGTATCTTGCATCGATAAGGATAATAGCCACATCACAATTTGAAGCGCCTGTTGCCATATTTCGGGTGTATTGTTCATGCCCTGGGGTGTCTGCAATAATAAATTTACGTTGGTCTGTGGCAAAATAACGGTAAGCTACATCAATTGTGATACCTTGTTCACGTTCTGATTGTAAGCCATCAACTAATAAAGCTAAATCGACTTCATCGCCTGTCGTACCTGATTTTTTAGAGTCTTTTTCAATAGCGGCTAATTGATCTTCAAAAATCATTTTTGAGTCATGCAACAAACGACCTATTAAAGTACTTTTACCATCATCCACACTACCGCATGTTAAAAACCTTACTAGCTCTTTATTTTGATGTTTTTCAAGGTATTGTTCTATGTTTGTTTCTAAAAGTGTTTGTTCGTTGATCATTGTTTGTTCCATTTCTTAATATTCTAATTTAGTACTAAGGCTCTTCTACGTTTAAAGTAGATGGCTTTGAATTAAAGCTTGAAGGCTAATACGCTTAAAGGCTTGAATGCTATAATGAGTTAAGCTAGAAGGCTTAAATGTTTAGCCTTCTAGCCTCTCTTAGCATTCCAGCATTCCAGCATTCCAGCATTCCAGCCTGTTTTTTCCTTCTAGCTTAAGCTCCTCAATCGTTCCGCGATTTAGAAATAACCTTCCATCTTTTTCTTTTCCATTGAACCCGCGCTATCATGATCTATGACACGACCTTGTCGTTCAGAAGTTTTCGTTAACAGCATCTCTTGGATAATTTCAGGTAAGGTAGATGCCGAAGACTCTACAGCCCCCGTTAACGGATAACAGCCAAGCGTTCTAAATCGAACATCTTTCATCATCACTTCTTCACCTTCTTCTATTGGCATTCTGTCATCATCGACCATTATTAAAGCACCATCACGCTCTACTACCGGACGAGGTTTTGCTAGATATAAAGGTACAATATCAATACCTTCAAGGTATATATATTGCCAAATATCAAGTTCTGTCCAATTAGATAAAGGAAATACACGAATGCTCTCACCTTTATTTACTTTGGCATTGTAAATATTCCAAAGTTCAGGACGCTGATTTTTAGGATCCCAACGGTGATTTTTATCTCTAAATGAATAAATTCTTTCTTTCGCTCGAGACTTCTCTTCATCTCTTCTTGCACCACCAAAAGCGGCATCAAAACCATATTGGTTAAGTGCTTGTTTTAACCCTTGTGTTTTCATTATATCGGTGTGTTTGGCACTACCATGTTCAAATGGGCTTATTCCCATTGCTATCCCTTCGGGATTTTTATGAACAAGCAATTCAAAGCCATATTTCTTGGCCATCTCATCACGAAAAGCGATCATTTCCTTAAACTTCCAGTTGGTATCAACATGCAAAAGTGGAAAAGGGATTTTACCTGGAGCAAAGGCTTTACGTGCTAAGTGCAATAAAACAGCTGAGTCTTTACCGACAGAGTAAAGCATTACAGGGTTATCAAATTCAGCAGCAACTTCACGGAAAATGTGAATAGACTCTGCTTCAAGTTTTTGGAGATGGGTTAACTTCATGATAGCTAGATTTTTTATAATTAAGTAATAAGGAAATAATGCCACATCAAGAATGATTCTGCTAGAAAACATCCCTATTACATATAACCAAATAGCATAAAGAATCAGATTTAAGTTTTTATAGGGCATAATTGAGCAAAGCCCTCATTTATAGCTCAAGCACTTTTTGAAGAAAAAATAGAATATTTACCGAGAAACAATTGGTTGTAAGCTTAACCTTAAAATTCGAGATTTTATCCCTTTCAAGCACTAAAGCGTTATGTATTGTATGTTATAAAGTGATAATTTTTAGTTACTTATGGCTTTTTATTTATCAAAAACTAGTTTAAGGTAGAAATAACATTTAGGCTTATTATTGTTTTAAGGTGCACAATGAGTAAAACATTAGAGATTATCAACCAATTAAAAAATCAATTAGAGCAGTCGGTTATTGGTCAAAAGCATATGGTGGAAACGCTTCTTATCTCACTTTTAACAAACGGTAATGTTTTACTAGAAGGGCTCCCCGGAACAGCAAAAACCCGTTCAATAAAGGCACTATCTAAAGCGTTAAGTGTTGATTTAGGCCGTGTTCAGTTTACACCAGATTTACTCCCTTCCGATGTAACAGGAACTGAGGTTTATCAAGAAGTCGACGGTAAACCAACCTTAACCTTTCAACAAGGCCCTGTCTTTAATAACCTTTTACTTGCTGATGAAATAAACCGCTCTCCTGCTAAAGTGCAAGCAGCATTACTTGAGGCTATGGAAGAAAGACAAATAACTGTTGCAGGTAAAACCTATAAATTACCTGAGTTATTTATGGTACTTGCAACGCAAAACCCTGTTGAGCAAGAAGGTACCTACCCACTTCCTGAAGCGCAAATGGATAGGTTCTTAATGAAAATCAACCTCGACTATCCTGATGCAAAATCTGAAGCAGATATTGTCAGATTAGTGAGAAGTGAAGATACCCCTAAGAAATCAAACTTCGAGCCAATAGACCCACAATGTATTTTTGATGCCAGAGAAGAAGTGAAATCAATACATTGTAGCGATGCTGTACTCGATTATATGGTTTCTATTATCATGGCTACCCGTACACCAGAAAGTTATCCTGATTCTCCTTTAGCTAAATGGGTTAAAGTTGGCTCAAGTCCAAGAGCTACCTTAGCTTTAGATAAAAGCGCTCGCGCAATGGCATGGTTAAACGGTAAAGACTTTGTTGACCCAGATGATGTTCGCCAAGTTGTTCATTCTGTTATTCGTCACCGCTTAATTTTAAGCTATGACGCACTTGCTGAAGGCATTAGTGCTGACCAAGTTATTGATGAAATTTTATCACAAGTAGCTGTAGTTTAAGCTAAAAGTAATTGTAAAAGGTTTTACCTTAATTAGTTTTATTTCAAAGAGCACTTAATACGAATGCATTCCTCAAATAAACAAGAAGCGCTTCAAGCAAAAGATCCGGACATCTATACAAGTGTAGATGCACTAAGGCGCATGCAGTTTAAAGCAAAAGGTTTTGGTTTTTCTCCTTTACAGCCTATTAGTAGTATATTAGCAGGCCAAAACATTAGTAAACTTCGAGGCCGTGGTTTAAATTTTGAAGAAATGCGTCAGTACCAAAGGGGCGATGACATTCGTACCATGGACTGGAAAGTGACAAACCGCACCGGCAAACCACACGTAAAAGTATATACAGAAGAAAGAGAGCGAAATGTCTATTTGCTTGTTGACCAACGTCAATCGATGTTCTTTGGCAGTGTTAATAAAACTAAATCGGTTATTGCAGCTGAAGTCGCTTCGCTTATAGCATGGCAAACCATTGCAAGTACCGATAGAGTTGGCAGTATTATTTTTAATGATGAAAAAGCGGTTACTTTAATGCCGCAACGAAGCTCAAAACAAGTAATTGAAATACTAGCTGAAATAACTAAACAAAATCATCAACTACGAAGTGGTGTTGCCAGTAAGCCTTCACATGTATCACTTGAAACTATGTTTGAGCAAATGTTACGTGTTGCCGGTCACGACGCTTTAGTAATCCTTATTAGTGACGGTTACGGTTGGAATGACAAGTGTGCTGAGTACGTTAAGTCGATTAGTCAACATAACGATTTTATTTGTTGTCATGTTACCGACTCACTCGAGCATAAACTCGCTAGTATGAGCCAAATGGTGATTAGTGATGGAGACTTGCAAGTGGAAGTATCCTCTCTCGATAAAGCCATACAGCAAGATTTTGAAAAAAACGTTATTCAATCCATTAATAATTTTAATGATTTAGCGAAAAAATATCGTATCCCCTTGCTTCCTTTCAATACCATTGAAGAGGCTGATAAACAATTAAGAAAAGCTTTAGGGGGAGCGATTTAATGAACAACACAGCTGAAAATATCCTGCCCCCAAAAGATGCTAATCCTGCATTAGACACCTTGCATGAAATATCTGTACCTGCAGATATTTCATGGTTTCCGCAAACTTTAGGTTGGCAATTGCTGTTATTGGCTTTTTTATGTTACCTACTTTTTAAATTATTCAAACGATACCAACGTTACATGAATAACGCCTATAGACGTGCAGCCCTTAAAGAACTGTGCTTAAACACCGAAGAGCCTCAAGATTATGCCCGCTTAAGTAAAGTTTTACGAAAGACTGCTTTATATGCATTTGACCGAACACAAATAGCCCCACTTGTTGGCGCAGACTGGGAATTATGGTTAGATAAACAGGCAAAAAATAGTGATTTTTCTGGGCGTTTTTCAGGTTTGTTAGGCCAATTAACTTATGCCCCTGCGACAGATATTTCGCCAGAGAAATTATCTGCTTTTAAAGCTCATGTTATTTCATGGGTGAAGAACCATCGAGGTTACTATGGTTGAGTTTGCTTACCCTTGGCTTTTTTTATTACTGGCCTTACCTGCTTTAGTTTATTTCCTTACGACTGAATATAAAGAGCAGAAAGCTTCTATTCAAGTCCCCTACTTTCAACGATTACTTAATATAACCGGTGAAGTGCCTAGTGAAGGAGCTGTGCTATTAAATAGAAGGTTAATTCAACGTTTACTTCTAGTTATTGGTTGGGTGGCTCTTGTTACTGCCCTTGCTAAACCAGAGTGGGTGGGTGAGCCTATTGAGCAAAAAAAATCGGCACGAGAAATAATGGTAGCACTCGACTTATCTAACTCAATGTCTGAAGAAGACTTTATCGATGACGAAGGCAATAAAGTTAACCGCTTGGTAGCCGCTAAAAACGTATTAGCAACTTTCGCTGATCAAAGAAAACACGACCGACTAGGGTTAATTCTATTTGCTGACGAGCCTTATTTACAGGCTCCTTTTACTGAAGATATACAAACATGGAAGGCTTTGCTTAGTAATGTTGAATTAGGCTATGCTGGCTATCAAACAGCCTTTGGTGATGCTATTGGTTTAGCAATTTCTGTATTTGAGCAAGAACAAAGTAAGCAACGCGTTTTAATTTTACTTACCGATGGTAGCGACACACACTCAAAAATGCCCCCTATAAAAGCGGCTGAAATAGCGGCTAAACATAAGGTAAAAATTTATACCATTGCGGTTGGCGATCCAAGTAGTGATGGTATGTTTAAGATTGATATTCCTACCGTGCAAAAAGTTGCAAAAATAACGGGAGGAGAAAGTTATCAAGCCCTTAATAAAGATGATCTATTAAAAGCTTATGAAGCCATTGATAACATAGAAGAACAGCAATACGAAACCCTTTCTTTTAGGCCAAGAAGCAGCTTGCATCACTGGGCTTTTGCTGTTTATTTTAGTGCAAATTTATTATTAATTGTGCTTATGTTTCTAAGTAATATCGCAAAAAAAGGACTTGCTTCAAATAAAGCAGATAAACAAGAGGTTTTAAATGGAGAATAGTCTGTTAAAAAGTTTTTACAACTTCTTCAATAGCTTTGCGAATTCATTAACGCTAGAGCAACTTAGCCAATTTCATTTTATGCGACCTTGGTGGTTATTATCTATCGTAGCGCTTTATTGGTTTTATCGGAGCTTAGTAGAAAAAGACGACGTAACGCTGCAATGGCAAGGTCATATGTCGAAAAAGATGATTTCACATCTTACCCTAAACCAACAAACCAAACGAAGACTCACCCCAAAAAAACTTTTTATCGTTTTTGCAGTCATTGGAACCCTCGTTATGGCAGGTCCAACTTGGACAAAGAAAGAGTCGCCCTTTTTTGTTGATGAATCGGTATTAGTTATTGCATTAGATGTTTCTAACACCATGCAAAATGCTGATATTCAGCCGTCTAGGTTATTACGGGCAAAGCAAAAAATCGTTGAGCTATTAAATAAGCGCGGTGATGCAAAAACGGCTTTAGTTGTTTTTGCTGGTAGTGCTCATATCGCAATGCCGATAACAAAAGATAAAGAAATGATTCGACACTTCCTCGACGTTTTAGATACCTCATTATTGCCTGTGCCTGAAAGTTTACCGCAAGCAATGATATCCCCTGCTACTGAATTATTATTACAAGCAGAAACTTCATCAACCTTGTTAGTATTAACTGATTCTACCAACCAAGAAACCATTGCTGGTTTTCAAGCATTCTTTACTAACCAACCTCATCAAATGTTGGTTTGGGCTATTGGCGAAAACCCAGACAGTGGTTTGGCAAGCTCTACGGGCTTAGATGATAACCAACTTAACTTATTAAGCCAACTTGCATCGGTTGGTCATGGTGAAATGATTCCATTTACGCATGACTCCAGTGATGTTGGGCAAGTAAATAACGCAATAGAAAATAATTTATTTGCCACTAATGATAAAGCTCAGCCTTGGAATGATGCAGGCTATTTTTTCCTTTTTTTACTCATCCCACTGCAAGCACTTTGGTTTAGACGTGGGTGGACATTGCAATGGTAACTTCAATGGCAAGCCCAACCACAAATTCTATGGAAACTTCAGGGAAGAGTCCTCAAAGTGACTCCAACATAAGATCATTTACCAACACTATCGTTAGTTTGTATCAACGCAATAAAGCTATTGTTATTAGTTTGTTCTGCGTAGCGCTTGGCGCCAGTATATATTTTAATCCTCAAGCATTTCTTAACTTATGGCTAACCAGAGACCAGCAAGGTGTCATGTTAATAAAGCAAAATAAACCTGAAAAAGCCGCGCTTACGTTTAGTGAGCCTAAGTGGGTTGCGTACAGTTTTTATGCTAGTGGAAACTTTGAACAAGCAGCAAGCCTTTTCTCTCAATTTGAAGGGGTAGAATATAAGTTTGCCCAAGCGAATGCATTAGCTCATATAGGGCAATATTTTAAAGCAGTTAAGCTCTATCAAGAAATATTAACCATTGAACCTAACAATCAAGCGACCATAGATAATTTAGCTTTGATGAATAAAATCATCAAAAAATTAAAAAAACGACCGGGTAAAAAAGCATTAACCGGCGAGATTGATCCAAACCTTAAAGTTAATCATGTAAAAAAGAAGTCTGATGGAAAACCACAAATTCAGTCGAGCAAACTGTGGCTTGAACAAGTGCAACAAAACCCTTCGAAGTTTTTAAGAAAGAAATTTCAGCAGGAGCATCAAAATGACGGTAAATAATTTACTCGCTGCTATAAGCTTTTGCCTGCTATTTTTATTTATGAACATCGCACAAGCTGAAAAAATTACCATTGAGTCACTTCAGTCTCAAGGCGACATAAAGATGAAGGTACGCCTTGCTGAATCGACTTCGCCACAAGCTGAAACAATAACTAATCAACAAGTTACTTTACTTGTTGAGTTATTAAGCACCCGCCCATTCGATAATAATTTCTCTTTACCTTACTTCGACCTTGATGACGCAGTAGTTATTCCGCCTAACGACAAGGCAACATTAAGCCTAAAAATTATTGAAGGTAAACAGTGGTTTGTTCAACAAAAAGAAATAAAAATCTACCCGTTAAAGTCAGGGAATTACACAATTCCTGAATTAACAGCAACAACAACCATTAAATATACAAACGAGCAAGGCCCTGATGGTGGTAAAGGTGGTGCCAATGCTCAAAAAGAAGTTCATGGTAGCTTAAGTAGCAGCCCTATTCAGTTCGATGTAACAACGCCAGCTCAGTTGAATAACTTAGAAAGCTTTGTAGTAAGTCCTAATGTTGGTTTCACTGTTGATGCACAACACAAAAGTAAATCGACTTCAGAGAAAAGCAGTGCAACTAACTTACCTGATTATCATATAGGTAGTACTGTTACCCTTACTTACACAATTTCGGCAAGTGAAATGCACGTTATTATGTTGAAGAAGCTTAATTTTAAGGAAATTGAAGGGGTTCAAATTTATCAAAAACCTGCCATAGAAAAAGATGTTTTCGATCGCTTTGAAAAATTCAACACCGCTTCATTAAAACAAGAAGTTACTTTTATTTTCCAAAAAGAAGGACAGTTTACCATTCCTGGTCAAAGCCTTTATTGGTGGGATTTAACAGAACAAAAATTAAAAGAAATAAAGCTTAAGCCACAAATTTTTCTTGTAGGTGCTTCAGCTGCTTCAGGCTCTAACGATTTAAGTAGCTCTATAAACAATAGTGAATCGGGCTCACTAGTAGAGCGAGTTATCGCTTTCAAAAATAAGTTTTTATCTCAAGTATCCAACAATAAAAGTCTTGTTCTTTATATCCTATTAATCATCGCTTTCTTCTTTTTTTGTATTGCTCTTGTGAGAAAAGCTTTTAAACATAAAGAAGAATTACTTAGTGCATTTCATCGTTTTAACAAAACAAAGGAAAAACGGTTAATTGCTCACTTTAAACAACATATCGCTAATAAAGAGTACAAAGAAGCGGTAAATTGCTTGTATCAGCTTACAAATGAAGTTTCTGGCTCTATTACCCCATTATCGAATGATGTCGAAAAAAGTCACCTAAAAAAAGATAAGTCAGTACAAGCTAAGTTAGAACACTTAAATTCTTTGAAGCAGTTAGCTTTTAAAGCAGAATCGCAAGCAAGTTTTACTGAAGAAGATGCTAAACAGTTAATCGCTTCAATTTTAACTAAAAACACTATATGGAATAAACTGTGGCACAAGAAAGAAGCATTTAAGTTTTCTTATGTGTTAAATCCGGAAAAGTAGGAATAAGGGTTAGTTTTAAGCTGTCAGCTATAGCATACGTAAGTTTATCTCTAAAACTAAGTTAAGGTTAACTAACTTGGCCTCTTTTTGGTTTATTTTTGGTTTATTATTAACGGTGGGCTTTGTTTTATCCGCCCCATTAGTGGGTAAAACAAACTAGATACTTGTAGGTAAGAATAATACAAAAGTTAACTTACCTACTATTATCTATTGACTATTATCTTCTAAACTATGCTTCAGTTTTTTTATCAATCGCATCATGTCTTATAGCAACAATAAAACAAATCAAACATATGGACCAAATAACACCCTTTAATACCACTGAGTTAAAGTCGGTATGGATATGATCAGGTCTAAAGGTTTCATTACGTAAAAAAGCTTCTAAATGCGCATAAAACGGTACAAACATACCACCCGTTGCATAAGCCCAAGCGGCTACCATATATTTAGAAGCTAGTTTAGAGGCTTTGGTCCATAATATCGCTGCTGTTAATAGTAATGCACCACAAAGGTAATCTTCTACCATCGTTGTTGCGTTCACTGATAAGTAGCTTAAACCTCTGCGAAGTGTTTCTCCTAAGATAAAAACCGCGCTCATTAGATAAGTTAACCAATATACTAATTTCATTTTTTACTCCAAACTAATAAAAAAAATGAAGACCGAAGTCTCCATTTTCTATCATATGCTTTTTAATATAACGTTTTATTTTACTGCTTTAACAAATGGGATCAAGCGGTAACCATCGATACGTACTTTATCAGATGGGATGTAGTGTCTCATTGCTAAATTAAACACGCCCGTTGCATTTTTAGTAGGGATGTTGTTTATAGCATCACCACCACAGCCAAAGCTTACAGTATAAGTTCCATCTTTATTTGGTGTAGCTGTATTAGAGCTTTGGTTTGCTAAGTCACCAAACATGAAGCCTTTTTTGTCGTATACAGTAACCGACCAAAATGCTTTGTTTTTCGGGTCTTCAAAAGTCATTTGATGACAAACATCTGCAGGGTAATTTGGAGAAAGCTCATAAAGGTTATCTACAAGTTGTGCTCCACCCCATCCTAATGCTGCGCCCATTGCGTATTTCTCTTTAGTAAATAACTCTTTAGATGCATCGGTTGGAGCTGTAAACATACCAAAAGTTGCTTCAAGTGGGCTACTCGCTAATAATGCTGGTGCTTTAGCTTTTAAACCATGCTCTGTTTCATAGAAAGATTTCTTATCTGCGTGAACAGTAGTAAAAGTTTTATCAGAGTTAGCTGTAATTGTCATTTGATCCTGATACTTTATGACTTCTTCTTTTGAGAATCTTGCATCAAGTCTAATCACTAAATATACGTGATCACCTTTGTGGGTTGTTAAATTAAAGGTACCTGCGCCATAAACCATAGGTTGCACTCGGTGATCTTCAGTAATTGCTTCAACCGACATATACATACCCTTTGGAATCTCTGGCATTGTAATATAAGCACCTTTAGAAACATCAACTACTGCCATTGAATAATAAGTATCGCGGTTCATACGCACAACAGGCTGTAAATCAGTAGGTGTTAATACGCGTTTATGGAGTAAGTTATTTACACCGACTAAATCTTGGTTTTTTACCATTTGACGTGCTGTTTCAAGCGTTGGGTAATTGTCTTCTGTTACAACCGTTCCCTTGTCAGAAAAGAAATCTTTTAGGCTAGCTGTTTCGTGATGCGAAGCATTCGTTGATAGTGATAAAAGGCTAACGCTGATTGCTGTAGCTAATAATAATTTTTTCATTTTCTTTATCCTTTCATGTTGTCAGTTAAGTTGTAAAAGAAGTGTTACTCATCTTTCATGCTTCTCAGTTTAAAGAGTCCATAAAATAAAGCAAATTATAGTTTTACATATACATTATGCGCTTGGTGCATATCAAAAGATTTAATGATGTTCAAGTATGAGTGTAGGTAGAAAGAATAAAAGACAGAGTGGGATAATTTAAGGTTTAAGTGTGGGGTATTGAGTGTTGAATGTTGAGTGTTGAGTGTTGAGTGTTGAGTGTTGAGTGTTGAAAAGTATAAATTGCTGGGCTGAGGTCGAGTTAAAACTATGTGTTCTCTTTCAAAAGTGTATGAAAGATGAACACATAGTTTAAGTTTATTTAATCTTCTACGCGAACGCCCCAAACATCGTGCTCGTCTGCGTGAATTATTTGCACCCAAATTTGATCGCCCGGCTTAGCGTCGTAATCATCAGACAAATAAACCTTACCATCAACTTCAGGAGCATCCATGTATGAACGACCAACGATGCCAAGTTCATTGACTTCATCAACCAAAATCAGGTACTCCTGGCCAATGCGCGCTTGAAGCTTATCCGCACTAATTTTTGCTTGAACTGCCATAAAGCGTTGTAGCCTATCTTCCATCACATCTTCTGGTACATGATCAGGTAAGTCATTTGCCGTAGCACCTTCAACAGGTGAATATTTAAAACAACCTACTCTGTCTAGTTGTGCTTCCTCTAAAAAGGCTAAAAGCTCTTCAAACTCTTCTTCGGTTTCACCAGGGAAACCAACGATAAAGGTCGAGCGAATAACCAATTCGGGACAAATTTCACGCCATTTTGCGATACGTTCTAATACCCTTTCAGAGCTACCAGGACGTTTCATCAACTTTAAAATACGCTTATTGGCATGTTGAAATGGAATATCTAAGTAAGGCAATATTTTACCATCGCGCATTAATGGGATAATTTTGTCGACATGCGGATAAGGATAAACATAATGTAAACGAACCCAAACGCCTTGCTTCGCCAATGCTTCACATAATTGCTGCATATGGGTTTTTACCGGCATACCATCCCAAAAGTCTGTTTTATGCTTAACATCAACACCGTAAGCAGACGTGTCTTGTGAAATAACCAGCAGCTCTTTTACCCCGGCGTTTACAAGTCGACTTGCCTCACCTAAAACATCGCCTACTGGGCGAGAGACTAAATCACCACGCATTGAAGGAATAATACAAAAAGTACAACGATGATTACACCCTTCTGATATTTTCAAATAAGCGTAATGTTTAGGTGTTAACTTAACGCCCTGCTCTGGCACTAAATCAATAAACGGGTTGTGCTCTGGCTTTTTAACATGCTCATGCACTTGCTTTAAAACTTCATCGTAAGCATGTGGGCCTGTAACACCTAATACATTCGGATGAAGCTCGATAATTTCATCTTTTTTAGCACCTAAACAGCCGGTTACCAATACCTTGCCGTTAGCAGCAAGTGCTTCACCAATGGTATCAAGTGATTCTTTGACAGCACTATCGATAAATCCACAGGTATTTACAATAACAAGCTCTGCATCATCATATTCATTCACAACATCGTAGCCTTCAGTACGAAGTTGGGTAAGAATTCGCTCGCTGTCTACTAAATTTTTAGGGCAGCCAAGACTTACGAAGCCCACTTTTGCAGAGCGATTTGATTCTTGGCTAACATTAGCTGCGCTAACAACGTCATTATGTTGCTCATCAATCATTTTACTTGGAATGTTGAGTGTCGTTGTTTGGCTTTCGTTTGAATTAGCACTTTTTTTAGGTGTTTTCGGGTCGAATTGTTCTACGGTCATATATTACTCTCAACGTACTCGATACTGTATCAATAGAGATATTACTAATAAAGAGTAGCTTCATATAGTGATTAGCTGTCTGCATTACTAAGGTAGCTTGGACTGCTATTTAATGCGCGATATTATACAGGATCAGAAAAGATTGTGTAATAAAAGTAGAAACCACTTACCTGACCCAACACCTAAGATATAACTATCCTCATTTATTTTCAGAGAAATAAATACTTAGTTGGATGCGAATAGGTTAAAATTAAGCAATATTATTAAATAACTTCTTACTTCTGGGTAACTGAGGCAACATGTCTGCATTTAGCGATTTTCCATTATTAGATTCTATTATTGAGCGCCTTGCACTTAAAGGTTACACAGAGCCTACTCCGATTCAAGAATCGTGCATTATGCCTTTAATAGATGGTGAAGACTTACTGGGTATTGCGCAAACAGGAACAGGGAAAACAGCTGCTTTTTCTTTACCTATGATTGATAAGTTTGCTCGCAATAATGGCGACGAATTGAAAAAAAGCAAAAGCACACGTGCTCTTATACTTACCCCTACCCGTGAACT
This sequence comes from Colwellia sp., assembly GCA_049607625.1. Taxonomy (GTDB): domain Bacteria; phylum Pseudomonadota; class Gammaproteobacteria; order Enterobacterales; family Alteromonadaceae; genus Colwellia. The sequence goes on along the minus strand of JBMYWR010000019.1, from coordinate 7,787 downwards.
TGCGTCGCAAATAATGGAGAACATAGACAACTACGCCAATGGTTTGTCCCTGAATACAAAGGTAGTTTATGGTGGAGTTGGCAGACAAAACCAAGTTGATGCAATCGAACAAGGTCTTGATATATTGGTTGCTACACCTGGTCGCTTACTCGATTTAATCGCAACCGGTGACGTGAATTTTAAAGCTCTAGAAGTTTTTGTCCTAGATGAAGCTGATACCATGCTTGATATGGGCTTTTTCAGTGACGTTCAACATATCATTGCAAACTTACCTAAAAAGCGTCAAACGCTGCTGTTTTCTGCGACGATGCCCGAGCCAATTGAAATATTGGCAAGAGATATTCTACACACCCCTTCTAAAGTTCATATTAAGCCAGAAACTGTTACCGTTGATTTAATCAAGCAGCGTGTTTGTATGTTAGAAAAGTCGAATAAAGTGCCTCTTCTTTTCAATATATTGGAAGATTTAAACTTTGATAAAGTGCTTATCTTTTGTAAAACAAAGTACGGTGCTGATATTATTGTGAAAGCGCTTGAACAAGCACATATTAAAGCGGCAAGTTTGCACAGTGGTAAAACGCAAGCAGTACGAGAGCAATCTTTAAGCGATTTTAAAACCGGTAGTTTAAGAGTGCTTGTGGCGACAGATGTTGCAGCCCGTGGTATTGATGTTGATAACATTTCTTTAGTGATTAATTATAACCTGCCAGAAGATCCTAGAAATTATATTCATCGAATAGGTAGAACAGCCCGCGCAGGTAAAACAGGTACCGCTATTTCTTTTGCTGTTGAAAATGATATGAGACAATTAAGTCATATTGAACAGAGTATTGGTAAGGCTATTCCTATAGATGAGGAGCAACCTTTTCATAAGGTATTTATTTTAAAGCCGCCTACTCCAGCTAAAAAGAAGGTAGGGAAGAAAAGCTCAAAAGCTAATAAAAATGGAGCTAGGCAAAAGAAGTCTAAAAGAAGATAACTTGCATTTTCTAGTTAATACATTCCACTTTATTATCAATGGAAATACATTAATATAAAGCTTTAACTTATCTCAAACCTAAAGAATTAATTATGACCAAGCCCTTTTCTCAAGCATGTGAGAATAATAAACACCCTATCCTTGAGGTGTTAAAAAGTGCGTTAACAAATTATAAGCATGTTTTAGAAATTGGCTCTGGCACAGGTCAACATGCAGTATACTTTGCTGAAAAGCTGCCCTACCTTACTTGGCAAACAAGTGATTTACCTGTTAACCATGATGGTATTAATCAATGGATTGACGACCAAAACCTTCAAAACATTAATCGCCCTATCAATATCAACTTAGCTTTTCAAAATTGCTCTTTTGAAAATGACCTTGATAAATTTTATAAAGTGGATGCTATCTATACTGCAAACACCTTGCACATTGTCTGTTGGGAATACGTTGAAAATCTATTTAAACTTGCTGAACAGATACTCCCAATCGATGGCTTATTTTGTATTTATGGACCTTTTAAGTACCAAGGTGAATTTACTAGCGATAGCAATGCAAACTTCGATATTTGGTTAAAAGACAGAGACGCTTTAAGTGGTGTCAGGGATTTTGAAAAAGTAACCTCATTTGCAGAAAAGTGTCACTTTACTTTAGTTAACGACTTTGAAATGCCTGCCAACAACCGTTTTTTACTCTTTAAGAAAGCTGTAAAACATCTATAAGCTATCCCTATATAAACTAAACCTATATAAAGCTAAACCTATATAAAACTGTGCCTGTACAAATCTGAGTCAGTACAAATTTTACTCTGTACAAATTTCACTCTGTACAAATCTTATTCTGTACAAAGTAAAGCCTCTAATATAAGGTACCATATTGATTTGTTGGTAAAAAACCATTCAAACGCCTTAAAAGGACTTTTATGTTAACTAAGTTTAAACCAGTAAGCTCAAGTAAGAAAAAACGCTCAATAATTATTTTACTCATCATTGTAGTCGCTTTAATTATTTGGCAGGTTATTTATTCAAAGTCATTTAATTCTGTTCAAATAACAAAGTCCCCCTCCGATAATAAAGCCTATATTCCTGAAGTTGAACAGCAAAAACCTCAAGGCAAACTTATTTCGCCACAAAAAACCACGGCCTCAAATCCCCAAGCTAATATAAAAAAATCTCATATTGAAAGCCTAGGGACTTTTGATTGCCTAGAGAATATTTTAAGTTTTGGTGACGAAATTACCGAAGATTATCAGCAATCTGTTGATGAATTCTTAAAAAGTGGTGACCCTTTATATTATGCTCTCTTTGGCCCTACAAGCGAGGAAAAATCTAGATTCGATTTACTTTATGACTATAACAAAATTTATCCAAACAACCCGCTAGTATCGAATGATTTAATTAATAACTGCTCTGAAAGTAATAATAAATGTACTCCTGAATTCATTGAAGAGTTAATTCAAGCCGACGCTAACAATGGTGCTGCTTGGGTCAATGTTGTGTCATTTTATGCAAGCAAAAATAACGATGAAAAAGTGCTCGACTCGATTAATGCATTGGAAAAAACCGCTTATTACAACGAAAGATTTGGAGAAAGAGCCTTGTTATATGCGCAAGCTCTTGAAGGATCACCATCAAATAATTTTTCGGTTAATGCTGTAGCTGGAATTGGGATTGGAGTTAGCCATCTATTTTCTTTTACTTCTGTATCGGAGTGGTGCCAATCTAATATTAGTATTTCTTTAAGGGCTCAAGCATGCCTTACTTTCGGCGAGCAATTGGAAACTAGGTCTCAAACAGCTATCTCATACGCTTATGGGCTAGCCATTCAAAGTACGATTTACACCAAGACAAACAATACTAAAGCCCAAAAAATTATAAAGTCTAAAGAGCAGAACCATACTGAGTCTCTTCGTAACGAAGCTTTTCAAACTGTTGGATTAATGATGATACTTGATGAACGGTTAATGCGACGTTATTTAAACTCTATAGACTCTGAGGGTGAGATAGGCTCACAAGAACTACTCATTGAAGAGGCTGAAAAACTTTACGAAGAGAATGATAACTACCTATGTACATTAATGAACGAAGCACTTGGTTCAATATTATAGCTTAAAGCTGCGTTTATAAACTCACTGTTCTTTCTATCATTATGACCTTTCTATTAAAATTCAGATACTACCTAAAGTTTAAAGCGAAGTTAATTCAAAGCTAAGCTTTTATTTAAGACATAACGTAAATTAAGTTAAAGAGGCTAACGATAACTAAGACAATTCAATAAGCTCTTAGCATAGATTTGATATATGCTTGATTATACTTGTTTAAGGTTTGCTTGATATATTTGCTTGCTGAAATGTCTTTGAAAGGAAGCTTTGATATCGAGTAAAGTTTATTCAATACCAAAGCTTTTAGATTAGCTTGTTATTAAAGCTATTGTCTTTTTCTGCTTTTAATTCTTAACACCCATGCAAGTGCTGGAATTAACGTTAATGCGCCAAGCATGTTAAAGATAAACATAAAGGTTAATAACACGCCCATATCGGCTTGGAACTTAATCGGTGAGAATACCCACGTTGCAACACCTATTGCTAGTGTTACCCCCGTAAAGGCAACGGCTTTACCTGTTTGGTTAAGTGCATATTTATAAGTCATGTAAAGTGACTTACCCTGCCCTAGCGCTTCTTTAACTTTACTAAAGATATAGATACCGTAATCGACACCAATACCAACACCTAGTGCGATAACCGGAAGTGTAGCTACTTTAACGCCTATTCCTAAAATACCCATTAAGCCTTGGCTCATTATACTGGTTAAAATAAGTGGCGTAATAATACAAATAACAATGCGACCGCTTCTAAAGGTGAATAAACAAATAATGATCACAATAGCATAAACCCAAAGAAGCATTTCCGTTTGCGCTTCTTCAATAACCATGTTGGTCGCAGACTCAATACCAGCATTACCTGCTGCCATTAAGAACTCAACCCCTTCAGGGCTATATTTAGCTTTAAACTCATTAACGGCTGCAACAACACCTTCAAGCGTTTCTGCTTTGTGGTCATTTAAGAACACAAGTACCGGCACCATTGAACAGTCTTTATTGATAAGGCCAGAAGGCGCCTTACCCATAGAGGCGTTGGTCATTAGCTGGTTTCTGTTTAGGCCATACCATTTGATAGAACCTTCGTTCATACCAAATAAGCCAAATTTAGACACATCAACAACTGACTTAACATCTTGAACGCCATCGACATTGTTTAAATGCCACTGGAATTGGTCAACCCAGACAAGGTTTTGATATTGAGAACAGGTATCAACAGCTGTTTTCGCCATAATAACGAATAAGTCAGTACTGGTACTGTAGTTTTCCACCATATAAGCGTTATCAAGGTTATAACGTGAGTCTGGACGTAGTTCAGGAGCACCTGCATCTAAGTCGCCTATTTTCATAGATTGTGAAAAGTATAGGCCAAGAGCTAGTAATGCAGCTGCAGTGAAAATAGCAATTCTTGCGTATAATGGCTTAGCAAAGTTTTTAAATAGCTTCTCTACTACACCCACTTTATCTAAGTTTTGTTTGGCGTAAGCAAGCCCTGATTTGGATACTCCAACATAGCTCATTACAATAGGCAAAGCTAAAAGGTGGGTAACAATAATAATGGCTACACCAATACTTGCCGAAATAGCCAGTTCTCTTATAACTTCAATATCGATAACCATTAAGGTGGTAAAACCAATGGCGTCACTTACCAGAGCCGTAATACCGGCAATATAAAGTGAGCGGAATGCTAAACGAGACGCTTCAACTTTAGTAGCACCCGTTTCAGCATGATGAATAATGGCATTAATAATTTGAACACCATGACTAACACCAATTGCGAAAACTAAAAATGGCACTAGCATTGAATAGGGGTTAATTCCATAACCAAGTAAATGCAGAATACCTAACTGACAAAATACAGCGAAGATTGAAAATACTAGTACCGCAATAGTGCTTCGTATACAACGCGAATATAACCATAATAATATAAGCGTAATAAATACTGCTAAGCCAAAAAACGCTACAACTTGTAAGGCACCATCTATTAAGTCGCCTACAACTTTTGCAAAGCCAACAATACGAATATTAATGGTGTCGCTTGCATACTTATTTCTAATTTCTTGCTCTAAAACACTTGAGAGTTCACGATAATTAAGAGGTAAACCAGTAGATGGGTTAACATCTTGCAATGGCGCTAAAATAATAGCTGACTTAAAGTTATTACCAACAAGCATCCCAACTTGCCCTGACTTAAACACATTCGCTTTAATGCGCTCAACCATTGCTGCTGAACCATCGTAGCCATCAGGTATAACCGCTCCACCAACAAAACCTTCTTCGGTAACTTCTTGCCACCTTACATTAGGCGTCCATAAAGACTTAAGACCATCTCGGCTTACACCAGGCACATAAAATACTTCATCGGTAACTTGTTTTAACGTTTCTTGAAACTCAGGCGTAAAAATATCTCCTTCTTTGGTTTCAACCACGATTCTGACAACATTACCAAGATCTGATAACTCTTTACGGTAATCTAGAAAGTTGTTAACAAACTCATGATCGCCAGGGATCATCTTAGTAAAACTTGCTTCTGGTTGAACTTTAAAAGCATTAAAAGTCAAAACCGCAATTGCGATTAATATAATAGACATCATTAAAGGGCGGTGATTAAACGCAAAGCCTTCAATAAGTCTTTCTAATTTAGTTGGAGATTTAGGTGTGTGTAAATTATTAGACATGAAATTGGCCTTTATTTATCGTTATTGTTTTTGGCGGCATTGCTTTCATCAGCACTGTTTGAACCAGCATCGGTTGAATCAATGTTACTTGAAGCAGGGCTAAGTTTGATATTATCGCTCGGCTTCCAAAGTTCAACGCCATACTGCCCACCTAAAACAAGGTATTGGTTTTGTTCAAGTACACTTGAAAAAGCGGCACCAGATGGATGCTGCTGTACTTTTAAACCGGCTAAATCGTTCACATAAAGGCTAACAACTCTACCACCATGACCAACGACAACTGCCTGGCCAGACGCTAAGAAGGTACCGCCCAAAAAGCTTGCACTCGTTGGAAGCTTCTCATCATCCCATGACTTCCCTCTATTACTTGAAACCATAATATTGCCTTGAAGGCCGAAAGCAACAAGCTCTTCAGGGGCGTTAGGATTAGAAATAATGCCAAATATACTGCCCGTATAAGGCATATCAATTAGCTCCCAGTCATCACCATTATTTGATGAATGAAAACCTAAACCGTTTTCTCCTACAATAAATAAGTGGTTATCTGCGGTATAAATAATGTCGTTAAGGTGAAACTTGTCTGGATTTTCTAGACGGTTAGAAATAAATTGCCACGTTTTACCTTTGTCTTTACTGGTTAAGAATAAACCATAAGCACCTACTGCAAACAATGTATCATCTTTCGTGCTCACCACTGATAATAAAGGTTGGTTAGGCCCTGCTGTTTTTTCTAATTCGGCATCTTCAATACCAAATATAATGTCATCAAGTTGATACGTTAACTCATCAAGTTCATCTTCATCTGACGTATTTTCAATAACTTTTTCTAGTGCTACTTGTTGCACTTGCATAGCGGCTATTTTTAAATCAGTTAGTTCCCATCCAGTAAAGACTTTAACCCACTCATTACTAGTACTATCGCTCTTTAAAATAACGCTGTCGTGACCTACGGCTATTTTACTGCCATCAGATAACGTAGTTGCATTGGTAATAGCCACACTTACCGGTACAGTTTGCTGTTGCCAGTTGTCATCGCCATTCCATAATAAAATATGACCACGCTCGCCAACCACTAACACCCCATCTTTGGTTGATGTAAGTGACATTACAATACTTTTACTGGCTAACTTACTTTTATAAGCTGGTAAGTCGAGAAGTTCTACTTGCGTTAAGGCGCTATTTTGCGCATCTGCGGTTTCAGTAGTAGCTGTTTCGTTAGCAGATTTTTCATCTGCTAAGAGGGGAAAGCTACTCGAGAGCAGGAAGAAGAAACTCAATATAAACGATGGTTTGCGCATAGAATGACCTATTAAATTAATGAATACACTAAAAATGTATAACTTTATTATTAAATGCTTTTGAAAATTGTGAAGGTTACTTTCACAAATATTGATAAATTTTTCCCTTTAACAGAGCTGACATCAAATAGTTTTCGCTTATATACAACATAGCACATGGTAAGTGCTGTTCAATTTTACACCGCGAAAAAACTAATTCGAACAGAACCTTTTAAGGATAGCCTTTGGTTCTAAAGTCTTTAGTTGATGTTTAAAACAGACCGTTATCTTAACCTTGTTTTTCTTATGTAATTTATGGGCTAATTTACGAATTCAGTTACAAAACAACCTCTTTCAAAAGTGCAGATAAAATAGCACAACCTTATTCATAATAGTACAAGCAAGCGAACAGAAAACATAGAAAAACAAAAATTAAACGTTTGTTTGATTAAAAATCATTCTCAAACTACTCTTTGATTAAAATATCGTCTTTCTCGCAGGATTATGTTCTTATTAAGCATGATATTGTCGTTATTTTACGTTTTGCATACAAAATCACAATAGTTTGCAAGATAAAGACAAAAAAGGCTTTTTTTAAACAAGCGAATAAAGTATGGTTATTAGGATAATAACAATTACATCTAAAAAAATAACAAGTAAACACGAGGGAAACAAAATGAGAATAAAAGGCCTTGCAGCTAGTATTGCTTTAATACTAAGTGCTTCTCAAGCGCAAGCGGCTGATTTTAGCTTCGGTGC
>JBMYWR010000018.1:0-32644 GCA_049607625.1 Colwellia sp. | reverse complement strand
TGGAAAATCTTTCTCCTGGATTTAAGTGCCTATATCAGGCGATTTCTAAAGATATCTCCGAAAACTTGTCTACTGATTTATAAGATGTTTAGATGTTTTATTTACGGTAATTTCAATACAAAAAATAATTTAACTAAAGCTAGTTATGGTCTGATGTACAAACTTACTTAATAGGCAAGGAATCTTATGTTTAATTACGAAGAAGCTTTCTCACGAAATATTGGCTGGGTAACAGAAGAAGAACAACAAAAACTTAGACATGCTAAGGTCGCCATTGGTGGTTTAGGCGGAGTAGGCGGCGATCATGCCACAGTTTTGACTCGTTTAGGTATTGGCAACTTTCATATAGCTGATTTAGATGACTATGATGTTGCTAACTTCAATCGTCAAGCTGGTGCTAATATGTCTACTTTAGGAAAGCCAAAAGCATCTGTTATGGAAGAAACCATAAAAGGTATTAACCCAGAAGCAAAAATAAAAAACTTTGATAAAGGTATTAATGAACATAATCTAGATGCATTTCTAGAAGGGGTTGATATTTATGTTGATAGCTTAGATATTTTTGTTCTAGAAATTAGACGTAAAGTATTCCGTCGTTGTTATGAAATGGGCATACCAACAATTACTGCGGCTCCAATGGGTATGGGCACCGCCTTTTTAGTTTTCCTGCCAGGGAAAATGTCTTTTGATGAATATTTCGCAATCGTAGACCCTTCTATAAGCGCAAGTAAAGATGAAATTGAACGAATCTTCAATGATAATATAATTAGATTTGTTATTGGTGTTTCGCCTTCTGTACAACAGCGTCATTATTTGGTAGATCGTTCTTCAGTTAATTTTTTAAAGCAAAAAGTACCATCAACCTGTATGGGTATCTCTCTCGCAGCAGGCACCCTTTGCACCAACGTTCTGAAATTATTATTAAAACGCGGCAATGTCATTCATGCACCTTATGGGTTACATTTTGATGCTTACAGGAACAAATTAATTAAAACTTGGCGTCCCTGGGGCAACAAAAATTGGTTACAACGTTTTATGTTTTGGCGCGTTAAAAAACTATTAAAAGAGAGTAGTTAAATCCCCATTTCTTAAACGGCTTGGTATTCCAAGCCGTAACTCTTACATCACTACTAAATTTTCAACTAAAAGTAGTAACTTCAACTTATGTTAAAACGACTCTTTAGTTAATACTAAAGCCTATCAATAATAATATTAAATCAATTCACTATTCATAGTAAAGGCCCAAAGCTATTAGACGTGGAAAGCATGTTTGATAGATAACAGGCAAAAAAATACCGCTCAATTAGAGCGGTACCCACAATTTTTATTTAGAAATACTATTTATAACTTACGACGCTTAGCACCAGCAAAACCAAGTAAGCCTAAGCCTAAAATAGCTAATGAAGTAGGCTCTGGAACGTCAAAAGTTAACGATGCATTGTGCGCTGCGCTTACATAAACTTCAGTACCTACTTGCGCAATAAAACCGGCATTAACATCACCATTGATAGCATCTATAAGTCGAGAAGCACTACCAACAACGTTTTGGTCGATTGTTAAGCTAACTTCTGATAATGGATTAGCAGTTAAGTAATCTTCAAATGATACTGGAGTACCGTCTCGGTCAAAAAATAATACGTCATCTTTTAATACATCTGCTTGACCAGCCATCGATACTACGTCTTGGTTACCCGCTGTTATACCACCTGAAGAGAATGTTGATGTCAAAAGTTGTACTGGCGCATCACCATTCGTGAACCCCTGCCACAAGTTTAATGTGCCTGAAGTATAGCTTATACCTGTAGCTGGATTAAACGTACCCGACAAATCAACACCAAATGTTAAAAATGAACCTGACGCAAGAGTTTCATTAAACAGATCAAAAAAGTTTGAAGGGCTAGAGTTAAAAGAGTTTGAACCTCCACCTTGAGTCATATCAGCAAAATCAGTATATACAACACCTTGGCCTAAAATGTCATTACCAATTAAGTTATAACCAGCATATGTCTGAACAGCACCAGTAGCAGTATTGACAACAGTATGTGAGTCATAATTCACTGCTAATGTATCAATGCTAGGCGTCAAAACTGAATCACCATTTAAATCAATTTGAATAGGATCAGCGTAAGCTGTATTAAACATAAACACACTGGCAATCGCAGCAGCTTTTAATAAATTAGATTTCATTTGTATTCCCTTTTATCGTAGTCGAGTAATCAAAATATATGCTTAAACCATATGCAGACTCTATGCCAACATCGCAACAGGCTGTATTTAAAGGTTTTTATTACAAATACTCTTCACTAACATCTATTTAACATATACCTTTGTAAAAAAAGCTGACAATGCTAATTAAATATTTCTTTGAATAATTTCTTTGTATCTGTATTCAATGATTCAACATCTATGGTATCACGTAACTTTTGAGCCGCTTCCTTTTCGCCTTGCAACATCAACCCTTTCATTAACCATACTTTATAATTAGCATTGTTAGGTTCAATTTCTACAGATCTCCGGAAGTATTCATTCGCCTTCGAGAACTCGTTTAAAGCTAATAATATGGCTCCTAATGTGTTATTAATAGGGGCAACATTTGGCGCTTTTTCAAGTGCGCTAATTGCATGAATCTTACCTTCATTAAAACGTTGTTGGGTATAATAAAACCACGCTATATTGTTTAGTGCTCCTGCACTTTCATTAGTATCATTTAGCAATTGATTATAATAAAGCTCTGCCTTTTCGGGATTTCGCTCTTCATACAATTCAGCTAGTTTATACTTTAACATTATAAGTTCATTACTATCAGCATTGCTTAACGCCCTTTCAAGTAATGTTATCGCTTTATCGTATTTATTCATATTCTGCATTGCTTGTGCAAGCTCTAACGCCAATACAGATGATGGTTGGCTATCATAGGCTTGGCTCAAAAAATCCATCGCACGTAAATTATCCCTATTTAACAGCGCTAGTTTACCACTCACTCGCAAATATTTAGGGTGCGTTTTATTTATAACTTTTACGAGAGCCATATTTGTTTTAGCAAAATCTCGATTTTCAAAATAAAGCGAGGCAAGCATCAATGAAAAATCATCATTAATATTATTACTATTCAGATTAAAAAAATCTTCCAGCAAATTAATCGCTTCACTTCTTTTCCCGTTGATATTCAGGATATATGCTTTACTCTTAACAACTTCAATTTGATTAGAATATTTATTGTCGAGCACTTCAATAATATTATTCGCGTCATAAACTCGCCCTAACGATAATAACACCCTCACTTTTAGCAGAGACATCTCGAGTTGTTTTGGATGCTTCAGTAAATACCTTGATGCGATAACTAATGCCTTCTCTAAATCGCCTTGAAGCACGTAAAATTCAGCCACAACTATGTGGCGATTTACATTTTTTTCATCAGCTTGTGCTTGTGAAATAAAGAAGCGCTCTACATCAGCTCGAAAATCATTAGACAATGAAAGTTTAAATAATCTTTGCACCGCATGAATATTCGAGGATGAAAATGCATATATCTTCTTCAAGTAATCAATCGACTTAGCATAATTTTCCGTAATAGAATAAATTTCACTTAATTTAAACATTGCACCTGTATTATTAGGTTCATCCAGTAAGATACTATCGTAGATATTTATTGCTTTTTTATATTCACCTTTTTCTATGAGTACACTCCCCTGCAAAAGCATAGCCGTAGATTTATGTTGATGTTCAAGTGAATCCGCAATTTCTAGCACTTTATCATAAGCTTTTTCTTCCATATATTTTTGCGCTAATAATATGCTCGGTTCTATACCTGCATAACCACTTGCTATTGCTCGCTGAAAATCATTAGCATACGAAGTATCCCCTTCTATAGCCTTTAACAGCCCTAATCTGAGGTCTATCACTCCTTCCGCACTTTCAGGGGATGCTTCACTGATCGCAATTCTCATTTCGTCGTATTCGCCACGGGAAATGAGATCACGAATATTTTCTGAGAGTAATTCATCATCAGTCTTCCCTAGTGAAAGCTGAGAAGACAATAAGTTTAATATTTGTTTTACTAAGTGGTCATCAGGGAAATGATTTTTCACGGAACTTAAATAATTATATGATGATTCATATTGTTCGAGCTTATATGAACTTACGCCAGCGATAACCTTAGATAATACATCCTGGCTATTACGTAATGCGATATCTGCATATTCTTTTGCTAGCGTATAATTTTGTTCATTAAACTTTATTTCAGCTTTGATTCTATTTAACAAAACATTATTTTTAAACAACGTTAGCAATAAATCAGCATTTTCCTCGGCTTTGGTGTAGTTTCGAGCTTTTGTATACTGTTCTGCAAGTTGTAATCTGTGTATATGTGATTGACGATGTAAAGATAAGAATGTTTCTAACTCTTCCGCGGCATCTGCATGTTTATTTTGAGAAACCAAATTCGCTATTTTTAATTCAATAAGATCATCTTTGATGTAATTAAAATCAGTTAACTTTTCTAACGTTAACAATGAATTAGTATAGTCACGATTTAAGAAATAATCCCAAGCTAAAGCTAACTCACTTACTTCTTTATGGTTATTAACTAAAATAACTTCATCAAGCAAAGCTTTACTTTTCGTAATATCACCTTCTTTTAACGCAATAATCGCCCGATATAAATTAGCTAAATCGCCATAGTCCTTATGGCCATCAAGTGGCACTAGGTAATCAACATCATCAAGCCTATAATGAACCTTTGTTAAAAGCAACAGAGCTTCATTCTTATTAGCTCCCGCTTCATAAGCTATTTCTAACTCTTTCTTAGCATTCAACCATTGTCCTTCTTGCTCATAGATAGAGCCAAGTAAAAAACGTGCTTCAATGTTATTGTTTTCATTTTTTAATGCATTTTTCAAGCTTATAATAGCTGCACTATTTTTACCACTTTCCAGCAATTCCCTAGCTTCGTCAATATATTCAACCGATGTTTTTTTACTACAACCAGCTATTATTGACGTTAAAATTAGCACTGAAGCGACTAATTTAGGTGTACGACGAATATACATATACATTCCTTATTTTTAGCGAATATTCGATAATTCTTTTGAATTTAACAGTAAATAAGCTTACAACTGATAAACAATTCAAAACATTTCTTTATTCGGTTTTCTGAATTAGTTTATTTGTTCTTTGTCTTAACAAAACATCATCGACTTTAACCTTATTCAAAACCGCACGAGCCATTTCTATTTTTTGATTTAGGATAAGCGCTTCCGCATAGTTTAGAGTGATAGCTACATCACGACCTTTAGAAAGTTCATAAGCAGACTTAATTGCTTTTAAAGCTATCTTATTCTCACCAGCTTTGAGTAATACCATACCACGCGTATCAAGTACATTAGGATGTTTTGGTGATAGCTTCACAGCTTGCTTAGAGTATTTCATTGCCAACTCAAGGTTATTATTTTGTAAGTTTAACCACGCTAAATTATTGAGATAAACAACATTGTTAGGTTCTTTTTTTAGCATACTTTCATATAATGGAATTGACTTTTCGGGATGCGACTCTAGATAGAAGTTCGCTAACATGGTACGGGCTTTTGTATCGTTTTCGTATTGTTTTAAATGTGTTTTAAGCGTTTCAATCGCAACATCAACAGATTGTACATTTTTTTGAGTTAACGTTAATAAAATTACATTTTGACTTGAAGGTACATCGCGATAAAAATCAATTAATAATGGTAACGCTTTTGCATAGTTTCTTTCCAAGAAATAAATACGGCCTTCAACACCAGATATAAATACACTTTTCATATCTGGTTGAGCAAACCTTGTAAAATACGCTTTAGCATTCGCTAAATCACCACTATCGAGAAACACCTGCATTTTAGCCATTCTTAAGACTATATTACTTGAATTCCCATGTTCCAGAGCTTTATCAAGAGTGGCTACAGCTTGCTGTTTTTCATTATTACGTATATATGAATCTGCTAACCGTAATACAGGCTCTATTGCATATGGGTTAACGTTTATCCAGCTTTTTAATAAAGAAATAAAATCATCTTTCTTTTTCAGCCCATAAAAAGCTGCCAATTTAAGTTGCCAAAATGCTTTTGGTACGTGAATTGATGCTTCAATACCGTCAAGTACATTGAGGGCCCTACGATATTCTTTTTGATCCAACAGAATACCTGAAAACAAAAAAGCCAAGTTTTCATTTTTTCTGTCAGCTTCAAATGCAACACGAACTTTATCTAAAGCAATTTTTTTTCTCTGTTCATCACTCATTGAAACAGAGTAGTATTGCTTCAGAACTTTTGCATTACTTGGAAAATGGCTCAGCCCAAGTTCAGCAAGACGATTAGCTTCATCATAATCTTCTTCAGCTATCGCAAGAGTGATTAAATGATTTATTGCAAATAAGTTATTTTCATCTAATGCCAAACTCTTCGTTAACTCCTCTTTCGCCAAGCCAAATTCTTTTCGCTTCAAGTGTACTGTTGCCATAACATTAAAGGCCGCAGGCTTTTTCGGATACTTAGCTTTCCATTTATTAGCGATTTGAGTAGCTCTTTCGAAGTCATTATTCTTAAGAGCAACCGAAACAAGCGCAATTTCAGCCGAGAACAAATCAGGATTTAAGGACAATGCATGTTCAATGTGAGTTAAAGCGGAAGGATCATTAAATATGAGCTTTAACATCCCCATACGCATATTTTCTTCCGCATTCTCAGGCTTTTTCATCGTTGCTCTAGTCACTAAAGCCTTGGCATCGTCTAGTGCACCGATTTCGGCTAATTTCACGCTTAATGATGATAAAAAGTTAATATCAGCATCACCCGAAATATCGAACTCTTCCAATGTGTTGGATATTTCATCAATCAAACCTAATTGAAACTGATTAATTGCAAACATTTTTGTTGCTGGGTGCTCCGCAGGCACATACTTTATAATACTATTTAAGTAATTATAACTTTGCTCAAAGTTATTTAAATGAAAAGCACTTGCACCTGCTACTAGCTTAAGTTGCATATTTTGAAAGCCCAAAGACTCAGCTTTACTAGCTAATTCACTAGCTTGCTGATAATCTTGATTTTCAAATCGAACAATAGATTTCACATACAGAGCAAAGGGCTGATTTGGTAGCTTACTTAAAATTAGATCTGCATAGCTTTCTGCTCTTTCATAATCTTTCGCCTTTAACGATGAATCAGCTAGCAGTAGCACAATTAAATTCGATTTAGGTTGTAATTTTGCATATTCTAAAAAACGCTTATTTGCTTGTTCATGCTCACCTAAAGCACTCTCCATCTGCCCCAACAACATAATAACCTCTGGATTTTCAGGCAAAGTTGCTAAGGCTTTTTCGGCTTTAATTAACCCTACATCTAGATTATTTTCGGCCATATCAATGTATGCTGATACTAAGTGAGAATAACCAGTTGAGATAGAAAGCTCATTTACAATACGTTGGGCTTTTTGAGCTGCAGGCAAATTATCGAGTCTAATATTAGCTAACACGTAGTAAGACATGTAATGAAGTTTAACTTCTTCTGGAAGTGCCTGTGATTGCTCAAACAGATCAATCACATCATCATCTGCGTTTGTTAATATATATGCGCGAGCAAGTAACGGTAGTACCTTATTGTGTTGATAATTTAACGTAAAAGCCTTTTCTAGTTCCTTTCTCGCTTCAAAGCCGCTGCCTTGTTGTAAATACAGCTGTCCCAATAAGTATCTCGCATCTTTATTTTCAGGAGATTTTTTTATGGCATTCTTCAATGCAATAATACTTTCCTCAATTTTATTTTCAGCAAGATGTGTTTTCGCCTTAGCAAGATAATCGGACGAAGATCTGCCATCAGTGCAACCATTCAATACCACAATCAAAGCACTTAAAACAATAATTTGAGTAAACTTCATTAATTAAACCCTTTAAAAAATAATTTTAAAAATATTTTTACATTAATTAAAAATAAAAAATCCTGCCCTCCTGGCAGGATTTTATTTATGCCCTTGTATTCAACATCGGGCTCGTAAATAATATGTCTTTATAGCAGCTGTGGTCAGTTACTAAAATCAGAACATCTGCCCATTTATCCATATCTACCAAAGACTCTACAGAACTGCAACGCCATGCTGGAACATAAGGATCGTGGTACTTCACTTCAACTCCTGTGTTTATAAAGCAACTCAAAATAGCATCTGCGGGTGTTTCTCGGCAATCATCAACGTTAGCTTTATAGGCAACACCTAAAATCCCCACTTTAGTTCCCTTAACAGTGGATAATAATGACAATGCCTGTTCCGCAACAATAGTAGGTCGCTCATCATTAATTTTACGCGCCAGCCTAACAAGCTCACCTGCTTTTGTATTCTCAACCAAAAACCAAGGATCGATCGGAATACAATGCCCCCCCACTCCAGGCCCAGGGTTTAAAACATTAACTCGAGGGTGCCTATTCGCCAAATTAATAACTTCATGAACATTAACATCAAGCTCTTGACATACTTCAGCAAGCTCATTAGCAAATGCAATACCAACATCACGAGAGGTATTTTCGACCAACTTGATACATTCGGCGGTTGTTAAATCGGTCAAAAATACTTCTCCGTTAACAAAGCTTTGGTATATCTTCTTTACTTTATTTTGCGCAACTGTATTAGAAGCACCAATAATGCGGTCGTTATTAACAAGTTCATTTAATGTTTCGCCTGGAATTGCACGCTCGGGACAATGTACAACATCTACTTGAATGCCCGCATCAGCAAAACGTTGTTCAACGGCTAAACTTGTTTTGGGGGAAATAGTCGATTCGATAATGACAATTTGTCCATTTTTAGCGACTTGAATAATCGCATCTGTAGCCGCGAACACATAGCTTCGATCACAACGACCATTTTTATGAGGTGTTGGTACAGCAACTAAATATGTATCACTTGACGGTACTTCAGTTGAAGCCTTTAAAAAACCTTGCTTGACCACCTTTTGAATTAACTCAGGCATCCCTATTTCATCAAATGGACACTCTCCACGGTTGATTGAATCTACTTTATCTTGGCATAAATCAACTCCCGTCACTGCATAACCTGCTTGAGCAATTAAGCTCGAGATTGGCAGTCCCATATATCCCATACCGATGACAGCAACTGTTTCATGTTTAGCCACAATATCTGAATTATCAGTCTGCGTAAAATCTCTAACTATTATATCCAAAATATACTTAGCTACATGACCATCACCAAAAGGGTTTTCCCATGTGCTATCTTCTCGGCTCAACCACTTTTTAGCTGCACTTACGGCTTTGTTAGCATTACGCCCAACTAACTCACTTGCGCCCACTTCAATTGCTTCAGGTCTTTCAGTATTTTCTCTTAATGTTAAGCTAGGAACACCTAATAAACATGCTTCTTCCTGAATTCCGCCAGAATCAGTCAAAATAAGTTTGGCATGCTTTTGCAGTTGAATAAAATCAATATAGCCAACAGGCGTGATCAATTGTAAATAACTAGGCAGTTTAATATTAAACTCTTTTAATTTGGACTGAGTTCGAGGGTGGATCGGCCAAACAATTGTACCATCGTAATTTTTATGCATTTCATCAAATAAATGTAATAACTCCAACAGATTTGATGAGATATCAACATTGGAAGCTCGATGAGCTGTTACGAGAAAATATTGGCCCTTACTTAATTTAAGATCAGATAATATAGTACTGGTCCGCTCAGATATTTCTAAATGTTGATAAAGCGAGTCAGAGATTGTATTTCCTACTGTATGTATCTTCGCTTCTTTTATGCCTTCCATTTTTAATATATTTTCTTGGTTTGGCCCTACAGCAAATAGATACTCACTAATGTGATCGGTCATTATACGGTTAGTTTCTTCTGGCATAGTTTTATCATAACTTCTTAAACCAGCTTCAATATGTCCAACCCTAATATTCAATTTAGAAGCAGCTAACGCACCTGCAAGAACTGTATTTGTATCTCCTTGAACAAGAATAACGTCAGGGTTTTCTTTAATTAAAATGGGCTCCATTTTTATTAAAATATTACCCGTTTGATTACTATGCAAACCAGAACCGACTCCTAAATTATAATGGGGTTCTGGTAGATGCAATTCTTCAAAGAAAATACTATCCATTTCTTTTGAATAATGTTGGTTAGAGTGAATAATAAAAAATGAAATATTTCTTTTTTCACACTCTCTAATTACAGGCGCCATCTTTATAATTTCGGGCCGTGTTCCTACGACAATCCCAACTTTCATTCAAAAGTCCTTTATATCTTATTAAACATTCAAAATATTCTAACTAATAACTATAATTTTTACAGTTATTTTATTTAAAAAGAAGAATAGATTGGTATATCGCATCGACTATTGGTAAAGTGAATATTAATATTTTTAAAAGTCAAACGCCTATACACCGATACGTGTTTAACATCTATACACAATAATTAGTCCCTATGACAGAGAATAAATTTAATACCCATCTTTTTTTCAACAGAACATTTATTGCTGTTTTACTTCTTTTAAGTTTAGTTAGTCTCTTAAACTTTCCTATATTAATTACCCTTTGGCAACACGGATTCGATGACGGAACATACTCTCATGCGTTCTTAATTCCTTTTATCTCAATTTATTTATATTTTTTAGTCGCTAGAGTTGGCAAGTTACAGTTTAGAAAGGATATTGCATTATCCCCTGTTATTTTATTGTTTATAAGTAGTTATTTATTATTTATTACAACAAATGCGCAAATAAGTATTGGCTATTGGTTAAGTTTATTAGCAGTATTAGTTTCAAGCATAATCGTTCTATTTAAGTTTAATCTTTATGTTATTTTCCCAACCACTTTTTTCATTTTCTTAATTCCGTTGTGGGGTGTATTAGTCCCTTTATTACAAAAAATTTCTGTCATTGTAGTTACATTTATTATGAGTTTTACAGGCGTTCCTACTTTTGTAGAGGGAGAAATAATAACAATTCCTGCAGGTGTTTTTGAAATTGCAGATGGCTGCAGTGGCTTAAGATATATTATTGTTTCTTTAGCCATAAGTTCATTATTTATATTTTTGAATATAAGGAATACAAAAAAAGCCATTCTTTTTTTGTTAATCACTGTATTAGGCGCATTACTAACAAATTGGGTACGTATCACCGCTCTAATATTAATTGGTGAATATACCAATATGGAGAGCAGCTTAATGGAAGATCATAATACTTTTGGATGGTATTTATATATACCGTTCATGGTTTTATTATTTTTTTTAGGGAATAGGTTGTCAGAAATAAATATTTTCGACAATGTAGCTATAAAACAAAAACAGCACTTCCCAAATATTACAGCCCTTTTGTTACTCATAATACCAATTACTTTTTCATCAACATACTTACAGATGCAATTTAAAAAACCTCAGCAAAATGCTAATAAGATAGAATCTCACCCAAATTTTGAACACCATCCAATAATTTATTCATATTCTTCCGTTGAAATCGTAAAGTTTAATGAAGACGAACAAAAAATCACATATTATTTCGATGGTAGCGAGCTTGATGGAAAACCTAGCTTTTATGGAAATTCATTGATTCCACAAGGTTGGAATGTAATTGAAGAAAGTAAAACCCCGTATGAAAAGATTTTCATTATTAAAAAGTTTGATAAAGTAGCTAAGTTAATCATAAGTTTTGAAACAAATAATCATAATTATTCAACAATAGCCGCCTTGAAAATTGCTCGAATCAGATATGCTTTATTTGGCGGTCATGATTCAAAATTACATTGGCACATGAAGTATTGTAGCAATAGATGCACTATTAATATTTAGTATGGGCTTTCAAAACATCTTCAGCAAGCCAAGGCAAATCACTCGTTGTTGAGTATGTCCAAGAGAATCGTCTTGGTGGCTTAACTATTAAATAATCTACGGCTTTTCTGCTCTTTTTTAATCCATAGTAAGGTTTCTTCGAATATTCAACAAAAACTGAAAAAAGTTCACTAAGTAAATAGTGTTTCTTATTATTTAATTTTTTAATGTAAAGAGAGCGCCCAACTAAAGTTGCCACATCATATATATGTTGAGAGTCTGTCCATTGACTTTTTTTATCTTGTTTAACATCTGACATTGATGAAAGATATTTGGGCATAACCACTCCCTTTAACTTATTTGATTTACCATAAAAAATACCGTGATCGAGTACAAAGTTTCCAAAAACATCGATTAAAGCAGCAGCTCGTTCATCCTCGGTAAGACGGTAATATCGCCACAAAGCATCACTTAAAAGTGCCATCATCCAAGGAGAACAAACTGGAATATCATCGCCCCTACCCTCATGAGATTTCAAACTATGTTGTGGACAATCCCTTAAAGGCCAATCATTGACAGGATTAAATGTCATCAGTGCCGTAGCATTAATCAATTCATCAATTCTCTGTTTCGCTCTAGGATCATTAGTCAGCTCCCAATATGCAACTGCCGTTAATAAAGCCGTTGCTTGATGACGTTCTGTCCAAAAGCCCCTTTTTAATGTATATTTTGCTTCCCAAGCAAGAGAATAATGGTATAACCTCGTTAAAGCATTTTTTACTTCAACTTTACCAGTCAATAAGTAGTAATAGAGTAAGCCCATTGGAAATACGTATTTTGGATCATATTTATTAATTAATTTAAACTGTCCATCTTCATCTATATTTTCTAGATAAAACTCACTCTGTTCATTTGCTTTAGTAAGCCAAAATTTATCTTTTGACATTAAATAAAGTTGATAAATGGCCCTTGGTCTATCATAAAGCCACTGTGATGCTCGAGTGGTGGGGTAACCATTACTCTTTAACAATTTATTATTTGTCACATAACTCGCGTATTTTTTTTGAGGTTCAACATACCAACGTTCATCATATTCAATATTTTTCGGTTCAAGAAGTAATGCTTGTCGTAACCACCCATTTTGAGGCTGAATTAACATTGCATTAATTGGTAGATTAGCAGCGCTCTTTAATTTACTGATTGATTTTCGCCATGATAATGTCAGAGTTATGTTTTCATGAGGCAAGTAATGTAAATCAATCAACAGTAATCGAATATATTTAAGCTGTTTTTCTGAGTTATTCCAGAAGTTTAAAGGAGTAAACTCGGCATCAATAGGCAACTTCTTATCTAGCAATTGAATCTGACTATAATTTGATAGCGTATTATTAGGTAGCAACAGTAAGAGTTGAGTTTTATTTCTTTTCAAAGAAGTATCAAAATGTATTTCTTCTGCCACTGTTACGTTAAAAAATAACAGATTAAGAAATATGAATGAAATAAATTTCACATACATAAAATTATATTGACAATTTTTCATGAGTAAATCGATAAGTACTTATCCGCAGTAGATTTAATTGAAAAACTTCCCGATATATACTCTCTACTTTTCACGGAAAAATATTTGTATTCGCTATCATTATCTAGAATATTTTTTAACGTTGTAGACAATCTCTCCACATCGTTATAGTTAAATAGCCAACCATTTTCTTTATCTTTTACCAATCTTGAATTTCCTCCAACATCAGTAGCAACAACAGGTATACCATACGCCATAGCTTCCATTATAGCCAATGATAGTCCTTCTGTTTCAGAACATACAACAAGCAAATCAAATGAGTTATAAATCACTTCGCGATCTTGAATCATACCATGAAAAATCACTTTGACATTTGACAATTGCTTATTAGCATATGTAGATAATTCTTTATAACATTCCCCATCACCAAAAAGATGTATTTCTACTAACTTCTTATAGCTATCTGGAAAGAGGTTTATCGCCTTCATTAAACAAATTTGATTTTTTAATGGGACAAAGCGCCCTACAGCCCCTAATTTCAAGTTTATTCCTGTTTTTTCTATTACATTTTCCGGTAGCACAACACCGTTATCTACTACTTCTTTTTTAATTTCTGCCCAAGCATAAGTTTGACAAAAAATATCTTTACTTTTTTGTGATACAAATGTCATATGATTAACAAATTTACGAAAGAACTTGTGGCGCCTCTTCCAACACCTACTGGATAATGCATCCTCACCATGACGTGTATAAATTAGCCTTTTTTTTCCTATAAGCCTAATAGCTATGGATATTGGTTTGATTATATGCGGAGAGTGTATATGTATAATATCAATATGTCTGAGTGTATTAAACAACTTCAATTGTCCTAATATTGTAGATACATTCTCAATTATGTTTACTTTGATACCGCGCTGAATTGCAACCTCTGTCAAAATATCTGCGGGACTTCCGAAAGATAAAATTTCAATATTACACAAACTCTTTTTTTGCTGCTCAATTAAATCTATGACAAATCTTTCAGCACCACCAACATTCAAGCTAGTAACAATATGTATCACTTTATTTTTCAAGTTATTTATCTTCATTGTTAATATTATGATTGACATTATCGTAAGCTATTTGAGAAGACAATTCACTAGAAAGTATGCTATTAATACATAGAATTTTTTAATCTTAAAGTGATTTTTAATAGCTGTGCAATACCTAAATAAAAATGAAAGAATTGTATGGAAGACAATTAAAAGTCTTGAAGTTCTAATTCAACTAAAATATGACTGGGAAGAATTAGCCCAAAAAAAGAAGGATTCGTTATTTGTTTCTCCAAAATGGCTAATACCATGGATACAAACATATTGGCAAAGCAACTGGTCTTTAAATGTAATAACTGGTTACCTTGATAAAAAGCTAGTAATTATAATACCTTTATATGTTCAAAACTCGAAAAACAAGCTTGATTGCAATAAATTATTTCCTTTAGGACAAGGCGAACAAGAGTTGTCTGAAGTTAGCTCTGAATATCAAGATGTACTAACATCTATTCCTATAAAGCTTATTGCAGAAGAAGTAGCAAACCAAATAAAAAAAATTAATTACGATATTTTAAATTGGCGTGCTTTGCTACATTCTGCAGATTGGATAAAAGTAACAAGCTATTTAAAAAGCTCCACAACAGAACTTATTGGGCAACGTTACAACATAAAAAGCCATAATAATATTAGACCAAAATTGAGTAAAAACAACCGTCAAAAATGGAATAAATGTCTCAAATTGCTAGATTCCACAAATGCAAAGTTTTATTGGGTTAAGAAAAACGAATATGACTATTATTGGGAAATACTTAAAACACTTCACCAGGAACGATGGAAAAAAAAATCTCAGTTAGGTGCATTTCACTCATCAAGCTTCAATAATTTTCATCGTCTATATAGAAATAATGATGATATATTAATGAGTGCGCTTTTTGTTAACAACCAAGTTATCGCTGTGAATTATTACCTTAAAAATCAAGATACTATGTACTTTTACCAATGCGGCTGGCATAGCGAATATACACATTTCTCCCCTGGATTTGCGTTACATCAATGGAGTATCAACCAGAGTAAGACAATTAACTATGACTTTATGATGGCTGATTTAAAGTCTACTTATAAAAGCAAGTTTGGCTGCAATGAAATAAATGGTATGTATAATAGCCAACATATTAAAAATCAAATAAAGTTTTTAGCCTCTAAAATATTCAATAAAATATATTTGGGATAGCTAAAAATATTCAAGGTCGATATATTAATGGTAAAACGAATACCACCTGCCGCAGAAAACAACTCATCATTTGCATTTATGTTTTTATTGCTATATGTAGCAATGGTTTTTATTAGACCACATCAAATGTTTGAAGTATCTATTAATTGGGTACTAATTAAAGTGTTTGCCATTATGTGCTTACTTACTACATTAATAGCCCAGCGACCTTTAAAAATCCACCCTCAGCATTGGATGCTTTTTTTATTAACTCCACTTATAATTATTTCTGGATTTTTTAACGGTTCAGGAATGATAGGTGTATCACAAGCACAAATTTTTTTAGCAACATCAATTATCCCTTTATTTTTGTTAAGCAATTGTATTACAAGCATCAAGAGGCATCATTGCATAATGTTTGTTTGTCTAATAGCAGCTCTCTTCATGGTTCACAATGGACATACTCAGCAAACAGATCCGTTTTGGCAGGGTTGGGCATTTGATACACAAGCTGTCGGAAAGTTTGGTACTGATTACAGGCGTATAACTTATCTCGGCTTTTTCTCAGATCCAAATGATTTAGGTATGTTTCTAGTTATGACTTTACCATTCGCCGTTTATTTTTTACAAAGCGAAAAGTTCATAATTAAATTACTTATGCTTTTTACAATAGCAGCGATATTATATGGAGTTTTCATTACCTATTCTCGTGGTACTCAGTTAGGCATTATTGGTTTACTGGGAGCATATTATTTAATAGTAAAGTTTGGCGACCGAGCTGTGCTTTTAGCGCTATTACTGGCCCCCATAGGACTGGTCGCTATGACTATTTTACAAAGCACTATAGATGCATCCGCTAAAGGGCGACTATATGCATGGTACGATGGGATACACATGTTGTTATCGAATTTATTTTTGGGTGTTGGTAGGGGGAACTTTATTGAGCATCATGAACGAACCGCTCACAATTCCTTTATTTTAGTTGCTGCAGAATTAGGCATCCCCGGATATTCATTATGGGGAGGGGCTCTTTTATTCACCCTTGTCACTGGGTATTTTTTTATCCAACATAGTAAAAATATTGAAAAAGAAAAATTAACATCTGAGATAAAAACAGAGTTAGCTATAAACAAAACAATGTTTTTTTCAATGATAGGTTTTTTAATTACTTCCTTTTTTTTAAGTCGCTCATACACCGTTGTGCTATTTGTATTTATTGGGATAACTCTATCTTCTCATCATAGAGTTGTTAAAATATTGCCTGAAATGCAGCAATACTTTACTCCTCAACTTGCTTTAAAATGTATGCTTTATAGTTGGTCAGCAATTTTCTCCGTCTATGCAGCATTAAAAGTCGCCCTTTAAATAGGACCTTTAAGTACATCTCTTAATTAAACTTTTTTAATCGCACCCATGAATATAGAGGTCCAACATAGGTTTTAGCAACTTTTTTCATATTCCAAAATATATATTGCCAAGTTTGTAGCAATGTACGCGTTTTACTTGCTAATTTTACGACCTCATTAGCAGAAACCCCCTGGGTTATAGAATAACGCCCGACAATAATGCATCCGTCCACTATGTAAGTTTGTTTTTGTGGCTCAGAAGTAAATAATGACAAATAACCTGCTTCTGCTGCTGCTTTTTCAATATCTTGGGATAAAAAACCACCAGGAACAGAGGCTGTAGTAATTTTTTCACCAATAATTTCCTCTAATACATATTTACTTTCACACCACTCATCTAAGATTTGTTCATAGGTAAGCTTACTAATTTTTTTAGGGTGAGAGCTTGAATGGCTGCCGATAATGTGCCCCCGCTCAGCCAGAAGCTTCAGCTCTTCGGCGGACATAAAGCCATCAGTATCAATATAATCAGTAGAAATAAAAAATATACCTACCCATCCAAGTTCTTCTAATATGTCAGCTATAGGCGATAAAAAACTTTTCCCGCCATCATCAAAGGTAATATAAAATGGAATATGCTCAGTTATTCCTGCATATAAATTATCTAAATTTTCAGCTGTATAATCATAACTTTTTTTTATGCTATTTAATTGCTGAATAAACTCTTCTCTTTCTAGTTTATAAAAGTCAGCATCACGACTATTAAAGCCCGATGCTTCATAATTACCATTATCAACCACATCATGATAAAGAAGGGTCACTGCTTTCATTTTACTACCTTAGTTTTTTCGAAACTTAGTTTCCAGCGTAAATAAACCGTTAGCCAAGGTTGCCCCCAAGTACACGATTTACGACCTTTAACATTAATTTTTTTTGCTTTACCTTCAAATATCTCAATAAATTTATCTTTTATTTCGGGTAAATTATCAAAAACAACTTTTGCTTGGATAGTATTATGTGTTTCAGATAGTAAATCAAAATCACCACCAAAGTAGCCATATACAGGTCCAGTATCTATACCTTCGTCAACTTTTAAAAGTGTCATACCAATATTATCATAATCTTGATTAACCATTGCCCAAAAGCAACCATGCGCATTACGGTACTCAGGGCAAACGCCAGGATGCATAACAAAAGTACCTTTACGAGCTAAAGAAAAAACACTCTGCTTTAAGATAGTTTTACATCGTGCAATGGTAAAATCAAACTCTAGTTTCTGTAAAAATGCTAATGTTTCTGGCGAGTTTGGGGAGTCTGTATGGAATATTATTGTTTTGTCACTAATACTTGGATACTGCTGTTTGATATGATGCAACGTTCGTGCTTCATACTGTCTGTCCTTTCTTAAAAGTTTGAATTTATAATAAAGTCTAAAAGCTAAGACATCAAGAAATCCTAAAATTCCAGAGCGTTTAATCTCTTTTTTAATCCGCGCAGACAATCTATTTGAGTTTTCAGAAATAACAATTACTGCTTGTAGATCAGCAAATGATGCTATCCATCTAGCCATTCCTTCGCGAGTTAATGGTTCATCATCATGACATATCAATACAAACTTCATTTACTTTTTCCTTAAAAACAAAATTAAGAGCACCTAATCGAAATTAAATAATGAATAAACCAACACCACAATATCGTGCCCCTAAATACATCTGTATTGTATCGAGCTATATGATTAGGCTCAACAACAAATAGATTTTCTACATCTATATTCAGCAAAGCTACATAAGCGCTAGTAAGGTATTAATTTATTAGTTAAAATAACAATATACTTATCTTTATCAGGAAATATTTGCATAATGGAACTGCTACTTGTTCTTTCTGTAAGTGTTTTTATATACACTTTTATTGGTTACCCTTTGATTTTAAAATACTTGACTCGCCATAAACGAGTAGAAACCAAGGTTATTTCCAAATACTACCCTGATATCAGCATAGTGCTTTGTATGTATAATGCTGCTGACCAAATAACCGCACGTATAGATAACATTTTAGCCAGCAATTATCCTAAAAAAAACATCAATATTGTTATTGTTTCTGATGGCTCTACGGATCATCCAGAAAAAATCATTGAAAAGTTAAATTACCCTAACATTACCCTAATTTCTTACGAAAATAATCAAGGAAAATCATACGCATTAAACCAAGGTATTAAACACGTTACAACAGAGCTTGTTGCATTTGCAGATATTAGACAGACATTTCATCCTGACGCTTTATATAATCTAAGTATACACTTTGCTGATAAAACCATTGGTGCTATTTCTGGCAATTTAGAAATAAGTCTAGATGCTCATAATCCACAAAGTGATCCAGGTCTTTATTGGAAATATGAAAAGTGGATTAGAGAAAAAGAAAGCGACCTAAATTCTATGTTAGGAGTTACAGGAGCAATTTATATGGCCCGTAGCTCGTTGCTCCCCAAAATTCCGGAGGATACTTTACTTGATGATATGTATATTCCACTTTCAATGGTTAAACAAGGTTACAAGATAAAGTTTGATTCAAAAGCAATTGCTTATGATGTTAGTTCGTCTTCAACAGCTGAAGAGTTTAATCGTAAGGTACGTACTTTGGCAGGGAATTTTCAATTGATGACCCAATTACCTTGGCTGTTATCAATGCGTAAGAATCCTCTATTTTTTCAATTTTTTTCTCATAAAGTACTACGATTATTTACTCCTTACTTTTTAATAACTATTCTTATTAGTAGCTATTATGCCGAAAATATATTAATTAAGAGCTTCCTTAGTCTTCAGCTTGGTTTTTACCTTTATAGTGTTTTATGTTTTCATTTAGCTAAATTTAAAATTAAACTTCCCTTAGGTAGTTTCAGTGTGAGCTTTTGTAGCTTACAGTTAGCAGCTTTATGCGCTGGATGGAAATATTGTGTAAATGACCCTAAAACTTTATGGCATAAACACTAAAGATTTGAAACTCGTATAAGTTCAATTTTTTTATTACTAAATAATAGTTACCTTAAAAGTAAGCTTTTATAAATTTCCTTATAACCAATTATTTTTTTTTCTATGGTAAAGTTTTTTATTGATTCTAAACAATTTTCAGATAAATCATCAGAATAATTCTCACACACCCTTTGTATGACTCGTTCAATTTCCTTAGGCTCACTTTGCTTGAAAAAATAGCCATTATACCCTTCGGTAATTAAATCAAAATGTGCATCAATCTCAGATACTAAGCATGGCTTACCTAATGCAAGAGCTTCAAGAACGACATTTGGTAATCCCTCACTTAAGCTTGGATGTATTAAGAAGTCAGTTTGTGCAATAGTTTGAAAAAGCTTTTCTTTTGGCATTTCTTCAATAAACGTAACATTACTTAAACAGTTTTCTTTTGTATAATTAACTAATTCGTTGTATAGAGGTCCCTCACCAACTAATGTCAGCTCGATAAATGAAGAATCAAAGCCTTTAATAGCTTCTAGCACACTTAAATGATTTTTTAATGGTATTAGCCTACCTATTGAGAGTAACTTAATGGGGAGGTCCCCCCCTTTACTTGGATTAAGTTCATAGCTTAATATGGAATTATCTACACCGTTAGGCAAATATTTCATTTTTGACTTTGAAACCTTGAAAAGTTTAGCTGCTTTTGCTCGCATTCCTATATTTGGAGTAGTAATAACTTGAGAAGCTCTTGCACCTATCAAACTAGCTTTTCGAAAAAAAACGTCTTGCAACGCCCCATAGGAATAATGTGGTAAATTACATACTTCTGCGCCTCTCAAGGAGCTAACAATAGGAATATCAAAAGTTTTACAAATATTAGCGGCACATAACCCCATTGGATACATAAAATGTGTATGAACAATATCAATATCATACTTTTTTATCACTTCCCCAATTGCTAACTCTAACTTTGCTGCCCATAGAGCTTGTTTCACGTTAACTAAAATAAGCGTTAAATACGTTTTAATGTTTTTTAAAAGAAAAAAGATAATCTTCATTCTGGAGATTGACTCAAATTCACGCCTTCCAGTAAAAAGCACTTCAGAGATTAGGGTATCTTTTGCTGACGAGTGAAAATGTATTACTTTACAATTACAATCATTTAATGCTTTTGCTTCTTTTAAAATAAAGTTATAGGTTAAGTTGTCTCGATTATCTTGGCCTATCGTATTGGATAAAAAGAGTATATTCATAGTCACTTAAATTTATTACTGAGCTAGGGTTAAAGGTTTAGGTCCATTAATCTTTTGATCTGAGACTGCCTACTTAATTCTTCACAGTCCACAATTTGAGCCTGAAATTTAAAAAGTTTACAAAACTGTTTTTTGATATGCTTTTCATTATTATAATCAGAATAAATTACATTTTCAGAATATGCATCTAATAATTTTTTAGTTTCTCCATTTCTTCCAGTCACAGCCCAAATGGGACGGTTTAATGCTAAATACTCATAAACTTTTGTTGGAATTTGACGATCAAACCTATCTCCCTGGAGCAATAATAATACGTCGGCATTTTTTGAAATTGTTAGTGCATCTATCATTGCAACGGCCGGCTCTATTGACACTTCAAAATTTTTAGCATGTTGCTCTATAAAATTTAATGTTGCTTTATCAGGTTTATCTCCAATAAGCCGTAATCTAATTTTTTTGTCTGTATATTGTTGATTTTCTTCAATTGCGCTAATAACTGGCTTCATATCTCGTCCTTTATCATAGAAAGAACCTATATGAATGATTTCAAAATAACTTTGCTCAACGGGCCTATTAGAAGGTATTCTGTCTATAATTTCTGCATCAAAACCATTAGCAATAATAATGTTCGTAACAGAAAATTTATAGTAATGGCGAAGAGCTTTAAAACTTTGTTCTGTACAGGTGATAATAAAGCTACTTGCCTCTATAGCTTCTTTCACTATACGTTGACATTTTTCAATTTGTTTATTACCAGTATTAATAACATCATAAATCCAGAAAGGAGGGTCCCTAAAATCTATGATTAAGCGCTGACCTGTCGCTTTGGAAACTCTTTTAGCCACGTCTAACGACGCGAAATCGGGAAAAGATGTAAAAACGGTATCGATATCGAGATCTCTTACTAATTTTATTCCTTTTCGCTCAGCAAATGGGATCCAAGCTGCATATTTTCCTGTTTTTGCTAATGATTGATAAATAGGTAATCGTCGACTACTGAGAATACGTCGACAAAATAAACTCAATCCAAATACTCGATAAATATTATGTGTTTGGTCTATCATTTTTTCACTTTTCAATCCTTGAGCATTTGCATTTGTTGTCAACACTGCAACAAAATGTCCCATATCCTCTAAGGCACTTTTAATAAATTTAACCCTATTAATCCCACTAGACTGAAAAGGCTCATATTCAGATGCCACGATTAAAATTCTAGCCATTTGATGTTCCTTTTTTTAAGAGTGTTTTCACTAATTTATTTTTCACCACAGAATTTAATACTAAAGGCCATACAATTAATAGAGTTATAATAAAGCAAGTTGGCGCTGCAATAGCTAATCCCCCCCATGTTAAAGGATCTATCTTATCCATAATAAAAAGCCCAACATTTGATAATAAAATAAATAAAATGGTCAATTTAAAAAACTGAAATAAAGGCTGCATCACTGAAAATGCTGTAAACTTTTTTAGTAGTATAATGTGGAGCACAACATCTGAGATAAAAAAGCCACATGCTGTCGCTATCGCAATTCCTTTAAGACCATAAAGCTTCCCTAAGGCTAAAGATAAAACAATGTTTACGATGGCCCCACTAATATTGACTACTGAAAGTAATTGGTGTTGTGCTTTGGCTAGCAATAAATCTCTTATGGGTCTAGCCACCGCTCTACATATATATGCAAACCCCAATATTGGTGCCAGTTGGCCTACATGAGAAAATTCGGCACCTATCCATAAATGAATAAAATCTTGCGCTAAAATGCTTAATGGCGTGTAAAATAAAATAACTGTAAAAAAATTGATACTCGAAATTTGTTTAAAGGGTTCATTAATGTTATTTCCCTTAGCAACAACTTTCGTAAGTACTGGTTGCAAAACCGTAACTATTGCTCTTACTAAAGATTCTACTTGATAAATTAGGCTATTAATTAAATTATATAGAGCGACATATTTCAATCCCAATACATGACTTATAACAATGGGATCTACGCGCCTATTAACACTATTAGCAACACCTATTAGGATCAAGTGTTTAGAATATGAAAATAACTCTTTAACTTCATGAAATTTAACTAAATGTAAAATGAATTTAAAATCCGGATGCAATTTTTTTGCATAATATATTTTTAAAATATGAGTTACAATATCAGCAAAAATCGTAGCTATTACCGCACCATATACATTTAGATCAATGATCAAAATAAATACTAATATAGATTTTAAAAGCATATTCAATGTACTTAATATTGCATCAATATCTGTTCGTAAATATGCAGTATAAAACCCATGAAAACTGTTCATTATAAAATCTAGTAATACTTTAACAGCTAACACTGTCAACGCTATTTTTGCCGTATATAGATTCGAACTATTAACGCCTAAAACTTCAGGAAAAAATGCAATTAATAAAATGCAACTCGCCGCCAATAAACCCAAACAGGAAAACAATACGACCGCCACAGAAAATATTATATTAATCCTATGGTGTTCTGCTTTTTCTAAAGCAATAACAATGTTACGCTGTACAGTATATGAAAAACCTAAATCGATAAAATTAAACCAGCCTAGTACTGATAATATTAATAGCCATAGTCCATAGCTTTCTTCTCCTAAATTAGAAATTAGATACGGAGTTAATAATAAAGATACGGTCGTGATGATAGATATCTCTAGAACTCTAAAAGCAGAACTTTTAATTAAGGCTTTCTTCATTTAATATTTACCATTTATTTTTGAATATGCTAAAAATCCCAATAATCAAGAGAATATACGGGAAAATAACACTTCATTGAAGTAAAGAAAAATATAAATTACCGCTTAAAATGAAACTAGCTACTAAATAAGCGCTTTAATTCATTAACTGCACCTTACAGTACGATCAGGAAAAAACATTGAACTATAGAAAAGATATCGACGGATTAAGAACAATCGCAGTTTTTTTAGTTATATTGCATCATGCCGGATTTAGTTTATTTTCAGGTGGATTTGTTGGCGTTGATGTTTTCTTTGTGATCTCTGGCTTTTTGATAACAACAATTATTTTTACCGCCTTAGAAAAAGATAACTTTGATATAATCTCATTTTTTGGTCGTCGAATTAAACGACTCATGCCTGTATTACTATTTGTTATTTTCATAACAACAATAGTGTTCTCTTTTCTTATGTTACCCCAAGACTTAATGAAATATTACCGTAGCGTTATTTGGGTTATTGGCTATATAGGTAATTTCTTTTTTTGGCGGGAATACGGAGGATATTTTGACAATGGCTCACAAGAAGTTCCTTTATTACATACGTGGTCACTTGCTGTTGAAGAGCAATATTATTTTATATGGCCAATAATGCTCTTATTTTTTTATAAAATGTGGGGAAATAGAGGAGCTATGTTTGCTTCACTATTATTATGTATTACTACTATTTTTTTCTCACAATGGGGCACTCAAGTTACGATAGGCGCTGCTTATTATTTATTACCTACTAGATTTTTTGAGTTACTCGTAGGCTCTTGTTTAGCGTTGAGCTGGAAACACCTCCCTCGATTAAATCAATCAATAAATCACCTGCTGTCATGCGTAGGTTTTTTATTAATATGTACTAGTGCTCTAGTATTAAATGAACATTCTTCATTTCCTGGTTATAATGCTTTATTACCAGTTATTGGAACAGCTCTGATAATTTATTCTTCAAACGGCATAGTAAATCAAATATTAACATTGAAGCCTATGGTGTTTACAGGTGCAATATCATATTCATTATATCTTTGGCACTGGCCAGTTTTAGTAGTATTCAATTACACATCTGTAACACTAAATATATATAATCAATTACTCGCTATTACGATAATTTATATTATTTCAATTTTATCATGGAAATATATAGAACAACCTGGACGGCATATTAATGTGGGCGGCTTCAAACCGACAGCCTTAAGGTTTTATTTGCTTCCAAGTGCAGTATTGTTATTAATTTCATTAACTGGTATTTATTTTGAAGGTTATAAATCTAGATTTAGTCAAGAAATACTCAAAATGGAAAACGCATTAAATAGCCACTCTAGTAAATCTCGCAATTTATGTCATTCATCTTATCGCGATAGTACTAGACCTCCAAACCCAGAGTGTACATATGGAGCAACAGATAATAATCAATCATTTGACGCTTTTATTTTTGGCGATTCTCATGCTAATCATTTAACACCTTTTTTCAACATTTTAGCAAAAGATGCCGGTATAAAAGGCCAAGATTATACGTTAGATCGATGTTTACCTATATTTGGCCTAAAATGGGGTTCTAATCTGCATAAGGCTAATTTATGCGAACAAAGGAACGACATAGCACTGGAGCATATTCAAAAAAACAACTTTAAATATGTTTTACTTGCGGCATCATGGCCGGATTATAGTACTCGCCGTATATTTCTAGAGCATAGGATTGACAAAAAAGAATTAGTTGAGAAAATTTTTCAAAAACAACTATTAGAAACCTTAAATACAATTATTGGAACCGGGGCGATTCCTATTATTGTCACTGATACACCGACATTGAATGGGAAAAACCCAAAATGCATATTAAAAAATACTGTATTTAACAGCAATTTGAGTTGTGATATTAAATACAAGGAAAATAAATTGATGACAAAGTCATTAGTAAATTTAAAAAAACATTTTCCTAAATTAATAATTATTGAACCTCATAAATTAATATGTACCGAAAATAGTTGTGTGATGCAATTAAACGAAACACCACTTTATAGAGACGATGACCATCTAAATGAAATTGGTTCTAGGTTACTAGGGAAAATGTATATCAAAGAACATGGAAATCCATTTAAACTAATTGGTGAATAAGACTTAACTAACTATAGAATGCACCCTAAGCTCTTATAAAACAAAAACATGAGGATGTAATATGTCTTTATACCCAGCACTATTTCGTAATATTCTAATGCCCGCATATGAAATTTTTAGAGGCAAGAAGTTACTAAAATACATTGATGAATATCAATCTCATTTGTCCTGGAACAAAGAACAAATATCAGAATGGCAATGGCAAAAGTTACAACTATTATTGAAACACGCATATGAAAATACTGAATTTTACCCTCAACATTGGCAGTCCGTAGGTATTAACTCCTATTTAGATATAAAAAATTTAGATGACTTTGCAAAACTTCCTCCTATTAATAAATCGGATATTCGTGAAAATTATCAAAAATTTGTGGGTTCCCATCACCATGATAATATTGTTAAGGCAACTGGTGGCTCTACAGGACAACCTTTCAGTTTTGAATTAGATATACAGAGTAACACTCGACGAGAAGCGGTCATGTGGCGAGGATATAATTGGTTAAATGCTGGATTAGGAGTAAAAACACTTTACTTATGGGGCACTGATTTGGGGAACCCTGCCCATACCAAAAAACTCAAAAATGAGTTATACCATTCATTTTATAATCGAAAAATGCTTAACTCTTTTGCCATGAATAGAAGTAATATGTCGCAGTATATTGAGCAAATTAACGAATATCAAGCAAATGCAATTGTATCCTATGTAAATCCCCTATATGAATTATCACGCTATATATTAGAAAATAATTGTACTGTCACCCCCCCTAAGAGCATTCTTACTGGCGCAGAGCAACTGCACGACTTTCAAAGAGAAGTGATCGAGCGAGCATTTAAAGCCCCTGTTTATAATACCTTCGGTTGTCGCGAATTTATGCTAATAGCAGCGGAGTGCCAAAAAGAAAAACACCTTCACATAAATTCTGACCATCTTGTAGTAGAAATAATAGACGCAAATAATCAGCCGATTACTGACAAATCAGGTGAAATGGTCATCACCGATTTATTTAATTATGGCATGCCATTTATCAGGTATATTAATGGCGATCGAGCTACAATGAGCCAGAATCAATGCTCTTGCGGCAACCCACTTCCTATCATAGGGAGTGTTGACGGGCGTAAACTTGATATTATTAAAACCACGAACGGTGCTTCCATTCCTGGAGAGTTATTTCCGCACATGTTGAAAGAATATAAAGGAGTTGAACGATTTCAGGTGATTCAAAAAGAGCTAACTTCAATAACAATTAAATTAGTAACCAATAGCGAATTCACGAAAAATAACCAACAAACTATAATCAGCGATATTAATAAATATAGTAAGGGAGCACTAGAGATAAATATTCAGCAGGTAAGTGATATACCATTAACTAAAACAGGAAAGCATAGGGTAACTATTTGTGAAGTCAAATAAGAATACACTACTAATTATTACCAATTTGTATCCTTTACCGTGGGAGCCTAACAGAGCAACATTTAATAGGCAGCAATTTAGTAATATAGAAAATGAGTTTGATATCTACTACCTTATCCCCGTAGCTTTTCTTGATTGGTTTAAACACTACAAGCAAATAAAACAAGCTAAAAATATACGTTTAGTACCTTATTTTTTCTTACCTAAAATTGGACGTCGCTTTTATTCTATATATATGTTTCTATCTATTTTATTACATTCTGGCCTTTGGCTTTACCGATTAAAGCCTCGAAAATTATTAGCTAGTTGGGCATATCCTGACGCCGTAGCTGCAAGCTGGCTAAGCAAACTTTTTAAGTTAGATTTTTACTTTAAAGTACATGGTAGCGATATTGATATACAGTGCTTACATACCGCTCGAGCCAATCAAGTGGTTAAAGCTAGCCAGCACGCAAAAGGAATATTATCAGTTTCTCAGGCTTTAGCTAAAAAAATGGTAAATTTAGGTGTTGAACTGGGTAAAATTCATGTTATTTACAACGGTGTTTCACATGATAAATTTAGCCAACAACCAGATAGGCCATACCCTCAAGACTATTTACTATTTATTGGTAACCTAAAGCTTGATAAAGGTGTAATGGAATTAATTGATGGTTTCGCCAAAGTATGTAAAGAACAACCTAAGCTACATTTGGTTTACATAGGAAGCGGTACTATGATGCCTATATTAAGGAAGCGTAGCCAAGAGCTACAGCTAACAGAGCGTGTAACTTTTTTAGGTAATGTTGATCATAATGATATCCCTAAATGGCTTAACCATAGTACAGCTTTATGTTTACCTAGTTATCATGAAGGTGTACCTAACGTTATTTTAGAAGCGATGGCCAGTGCAACTCCAATTATAGCAACTAGTGTTGGCGGTATTCCTGAAGTATTAGATAAAAATGTATGTGGTTTGATTATTCCCCCGAAAGACAGCTCCGCAATAAGTAACGCTATAATTAAAGTTTGTCAAACAACATGGGATAAAGAAGCCATTAAAAATCATAGTGTAAAATTTAGTTGGGAAAGAAATAAACAACAACTAATACACTTTTTATCTAAATAACGGGTCGTTTTATCTATTTGCCTTCGGTAGTTTCTGATACACTATAGAGGGAATTATTTTCGCGAATCAACCTAAATGGAATTATAAAGTTTATGTTTCATAAAATTAAATATTTCATCAGATCTAAACTATTACCCAATAGTTTATTTTTAATCGATAAACCCAAAAATCCTAAAAAGGTATATCTTACGTTTGATGATGGCCCCGTTCCAGAGGTTACCCTTCCTTTGTTGAAGTTACTTGATAAATATCAGGTTAAGGCGACATTTTTTGTGATTGGGAACTTAGTAAAAAAACATCCAGAGATAGTAAAAAAAATACATCAAAGCGGCCATAAAGTCGCTAATCATACATATACTCATCCCCGATTTAATAAGATTTCGATGACACAGAAATTAAAAGAAATTGTTGATACTAATACCCTAATCGAAGAGATTACCAATGAAAAATGTCAAATGTTCAGAGCCCCTCAAGGTCGTTGGGATCTAAAGCTTCTGTTTAGATTATTCAAATTAAAAATCACGGCAATTCATTGGAATAGGGATTCTATGGACTTTCTTAAGGAATCTGCCGATAAAGTAATCTCCAGATTTGAATATCAACCAGTTAAGTCGGGCGACATTCTGTTATTTCATGACGACAATTCTCTTTGTATTGAAGTCCTAGATAAATTAATCCCCAAATGGATATCTCAGGGGTATAAACTAACGGCTCTGGAGCTATAATAATAATGAATATAGTATTTCATCATAGAACTCGGGGCAAAGGAGCAGAAGGTGCTCACATACGAGGTGTTGTCAAGGGTTTACGACAATTAGGACATACAGTAAATATATTATCTCTGCCAGGAGCTGAGCCCGAACTATCGTCAAAAAAATCAAAGAAATCAGATGCTGCTAATAGCAAGGGGATATTCAGCTACGTTAGTGAATTAACTAAGTACGTTCCTGAATTTGTTTTTGAATTTTTCGAAATGGCATACAATATTATTGCATGGCTTCGAATTAGAAAATACATTAAAAATCATCAACCTGATTTTATTTACGAACGTTACTCTTTATTTATGTTTGCCGTAGTTTGGTGGGCAAAACGAAAGAATTTACCACTAATATTAGAAGTAAACGATTCTTGTTTAGTACAACGGGTTAGACCATTAGCTTTTACTGGCCTCGCTAAAAAAATTGAACATTGGATTTTTAAAAACGCCACTGGTTTAGTATTCATTTCTAGCAGATTTCAACAAGTGGCAACAGAGGCTTATGATATTATTTCACCGTCAATTATCTCTCCAAATGCTGCCGATCTTGACAACTTCATTATTGATAATACAAAAGGCCAACTATTACGAGAGAAATTCCAAATAACTGATAAAGTTGTGGCTGGGTATGTAGGTGTTTTTGCCAAGTGGCATGGTGTAGAGTGGTTTATCGATGAGATTGTTAAAGACCTCGCTAATCATCCTCATTTAGTATTATTATTAGTTGGTGATGGTGTAAGTTATGAGCCAATCAAAGCCAAAATAGCTGCAGCAAGCCTTGAAAAACAAATTATTTTAACTGGTAGAGTTCCACATAGTGAAGTTAGTGCTTATTTGTCTGCTATGGATTTTGGGATATTACCAGACTCGAATGATTATGGCTCACCCATGAAGCTATTTGAGTTTATGGCAATGGAAAAGGGCATGGTCGCACCTGATTTCTCTCCAATAACTGAAGTTGTTATAGATAATCAAACAAGTTGGCTTTTTCCAGCTAATGATCATAAAGCTTGTATCAAAAAAACATTTGAAGTTGCAATAAATAAGGCTGAACAAAAGACTGTAGGCAAGAATGCCCGAAGCTATATTGAGCATGAACGACAATGGAAGCATAATGCTCAACAATTATTATCACTTATTCCAAATAAAAAGATTTAAAAGGAACACTATACCGTGTTAATTACAGGCTCTTTAGTTATTGCTTTATTTGTTCTGGTTTTGACATTAATAATCCGCAAAAAACATATGAACTTATGGTTATCACATTACTTGAAAAGAAAGTTAAGAGGTAATGCTAAGATCACGGGACCAAAGCATATAATGTTTGCTTTTGTAGATCACTATGAGCCAATGTGGGGTAAAAATATATCCTACGAACAAGAATGTGCACGTGTTGATCGTTGGTACCAAGGTTATCCCGAAGTTGCCAGTCTTTTCAAAGACGCGGACGGATGTCACCCCAAACATTCTTTTTTCTATCCAGAAGAAGAGTATCGTCAAGAGCATTTAGATAAGATTACTGAGCTTTGCCAGCAAGGGTTTGGTGAAATTGAGATTCACTTACATCACGATAATGATACCAGTGAAAATTTACGTAAAACTCTAGAAACCTTTACTGAAACCTTGCATAGAAATCATGGAGCATTTGTCCGAGACAAAAATACTGGTAAGTTGCAGTACTCTTTTATTCATGGAAATTGGTGCTTAGATAACTCACGCCCAGATGGTCGTTGGTGTGGAGTTAACAATGAACTTATTGTGTTAAGAGAAACAGGCTGTTACGCTGATTTCACATTTCCTTCAGCACCGAGTGATACGCAACCAGCCTTAGCAAATGAAATATATTACGCTAAGGATAACCCTGAAAAACCCAAGTCTCATAACACTGGAAAAATAGCATATGTTGGTGGTCAAGATTGGGGAGATATGATGTTAATTACAGGACCGTTGGGCCTTAATTGGAAATATCGTAAAAAAGGAATCTTCCCGCAAATCGAAAACTCCGATATTAGAGGTTCTATGCCTCCAACTAAAGACAGAATTGACTTATGGGTAAACTCTAATATTTGTATTCAAGGTAAGCCCGAATGGTTATTCATTAAAATTCACACACACGGCACTCAAGAGCAAGATATGGAGACCTTACTGGGACAACAATTTAAAGATATGTGCCAATATTTAGATGATAAATACAATGACGGTGAAGAGTATATTCTCCATTATGTCTCTGCTCGTGAAATGTATAATATTGCTAAAGCCGCAGAAGCAGGTAAATCAGACAATCCAAATAAATATCGTGATTTTTTGATCCCCGCGCCTCAATATAGAAATCTATCACAAAGATCAAATAAATAAATGGAACTATTTAAACGAGCAATCAGTTCAAGCCCTTTTGTTTGGCCACTTCGTCCGAATGGTTTGTACATTTTTAATTATCATCGCATTGGTGACCCTAATTTAAATCCATTTGATCCGAACGTTTTTAGTTGTACTGAAAATACTTTTGAGCAACATTTGAAGTTCTATAAACAAAATTTTGATGTGATCAGTACTAACGATTTAATAAAAATTAACCAAAAAAATCAGCCTTTAACAAAAAAATATGCGCTGTTAACTTTCGACGATGGTTATATTGACAACTACAATTTGGCATACCCTTTACTAAAAGAATACCAACTCCCTGCTACATTTTATATCGCAACCGATTTCATTGATACAGAGGTTCTTCCCTGGTGGGATGAGGTCGCATTTATCATAAAAAACCGAGAACTTAAATCCCTCACTTTGCCATATTTAAAAGAAGATATAGCATTACAAAATTTATCAGTAGCTGAGCAAGTAAAACGCGTATTACGAGCAATAAAGGAGCATAAGAACTTATCAATGCCAAAAAAGCTTGCTCTACTAAAAGAAGCTACTCAATGGCAAGAAACTCCAATTCCTATTGAAAACCTTTTTATGAATTGGCAGCAAGTAAAAGAAATGCAAAAAAATGGTATGTATATAGGTTCTCAAACCTGTAGTCATTCAATGCTTGCACATCTAACATACCAGCAGCAAAAACAAGAGATATTTCAATCTAAAGAAAGACTAGAAAAAGCCTTATCTAATACAATATCAAGCATAGCCTATCCTGTTGGTGGCTATGATTCTTATAACAAAGACACATTATTATTAACCGAACAAGCCGGTTATAAATTAGGCTTTAATTTTGTTCCAGGAATTAACTCTAGTTTAAAGGATATATTCCAACTAAAACGGTTTTCTGTTGATAATGATTGTAGCGTCGCAGATCTAAAAAAACTCATTAACCGCAAAGTTTTGGAACGCATATAAAATATTCAAGTGAGGTTTATTATTTATCTTAAACTAACTGTCTAAACGTTTAATTAACTATGAA
>JBMYWR010000017.1:0-32668 GCA_049607625.1 Colwellia sp. | reverse complement strand
CCAACAGATATACCATCCGAATCAATCATGTGATCATTTCTACTTGTTAAAATCATCAACTACTTCGTTATTTCTTTAATAATTAACGATGCATGGATGCATCTTATTAGACAATGCAGACGGTACAGGAAGTACCTTATTAGATAATGCAGGAGCATATTATCCTGAGCTTATTGTCCTGAACAACTAGTTACTTAAAGAAATGCCTCGTATTTGACAATTTTCTCTACGTATAAAGTAGATCACATATTTAATACGAATGGTATTACTCAATCGAGGCCTTGCCCTGATTCATTTTTCCTGTCTACAACAAGATTACAAACTTAATGGAACTGGTATAAGAAAAAGATGATTAGAAACAAAGTACAATTTTTGATTCAAAATTAATTGTATAAGTGAATGTAATGAGTGATACCTTCAATGTACTGGTTTTCATTCCTGAACTTTATTCTGTTACATAAAAAATAGAACACATATGTATTTAATATGCGTTCTATAGGTAAAGGACTATGCTTTTCAATAGTGATCAAAAGACAACAGTGGAAGTTTAATAGCCTCAAACTTCAACAAGAACAATGGTTATTTATAAGGTGTATTTTCGACGTTATTACCACCAGAAAAAGGCACGATTGAATAACTGTAGTTATACTCAAGCTCTCTTGGTAAGTATTGAGGTAAAGGCGCCTCACCCCAGCTATTATTACCACCAACACCATTTTGCAAGTGATCGATATTTAAGAAAATATCTTTAGAGCGTTGCATCTGAAAAGCATAATCACTATTTTGCATCGTTTCAATACTGTAATGCCTCGCACTCACCTCTAGTGGCTCTGTAACGGTATAAACAGTTAGGCCTGTTCCTTGGTTATTTTCAAGGCTGAACCAACGAATATCAGTTCTATTGCCATTTTCTTGCGGTTTAGAGTAGTCAACCCAAAGCCCATCAACCGTATTCTTAAAAACACCAATTGCTTCAAACTTTCTATCTTGATACGTTTCTTCTGGCCCTCTTCCATACCACGATACCGCTTCAAAGCCTTCAGGAATTAATAGTTCAGTACCTATTTTAAGGTAAGTCCCGTATGACTTACTTGGTTTCTCTTCAAATTGATATTGAGCATTAACATTTATTTGTCCTGAGTCATGAATAACATAACTTATCGCTAAATCGGCTTTATAACCTGAAAGCTTACCTTTTACATCAACAACAACCGCACCTTGTTTATTATTTTTAAAACTTACTATCGGCTCCCAATGCTCTCTGGCATTTAAGAATTTAAAATAATTATCCTCTGTTGTAAATTGCGTCGGCCAACCTCTCACTAAAGGGTTTTCATTATCTACCGTTGCACGCCAAAACTCCGGCATTGGACCTCGTTTTATGAGTTGAGTTCCTCTGAAATTATAATCGATTAATTCACCGCTTTGTTTGCTAAATACAACTTTAACGCCATTACCTTGAATCGTGACGTATTCTTTTGTTTGATTCGTTTTTAAAGTTGAAACTTTTGTAGGTAGAGCTTCTGGCAGTTTTGTTGTTAAAGGAAATTGTTCATAAGCAACAATATGCCCTGTTTTCACTAACGGGTGATAGTTTGATTTTGCGCTAAACACTATATCAACAAAGTATTCTCGCCCCTTTTTAAACTCTACATCAGAGAAATCTAATTTCAGGGCTGTTTCACCTCGTGCTTCTAAACTTAAGGCGTTAATCTCCTTACTGAAAATAGGCTTACCATTGTCAATGATGGTCCAAGTTGCATTGACTAGCTGATCTGCTGAGCTAAAGTCAAACCAACTTTTAACCTTAAATAAACCTTGTTCTATGTCCACAGCACTTACATGCATATTTCTATAAACATGCTTTATAGCCTTTAAACCTGGGTGTGGAATACCGTCAGAGCTAATTAACCCATTCATGCAAAAATTTCCGTCATGCTGAAAGTTATGCTCTTTCTCAAACCAGCCGCCGTATGCAAAGAAGTCTTTTGCTACTGGCCCAGTGCCTATATTACCGGAAAATTCGTTAGGAACCGGGGTTTTAAGGCCTTGATCTCGCCAATCCCAAATATAGGCCCCTGCATAATGAATGTTTGGATAAATGTCCTGATACCAGTACGCGTCTAAATTACCATTAGAATTCCCCATGGCATGAGAGTATTCACAAAGCAAAAATACCGATGAGTCACTAAAGTTTCCTAAATCACCAGGTAAAGCATACATTCTAGACTCTACATCAGAGTACTTTTTCATTTCCTCTAATGTTTCATCTTTTGTGGTTCCTTCATAATGTACTGGACGAGAAGGATCTCTTTGATGAAAATAATCGAGCATTGCTGCAAAATTTTGCCCATAACCAGCTTCATTTCCAG
Source organism: Colwellia sp. (assembly GCA_049607625.1). Taxonomy (GTDB): domain Bacteria; phylum Pseudomonadota; class Gammaproteobacteria; order Enterobacterales; family Alteromonadaceae; genus Colwellia. Next base: position 30,296 of record JBMYWR010000017.1, on the reverse strand, counting down.
ATGACCAAAAGTTAATACTGGTATGGTTTTTATCCCGCTCTACCATTCTTTTTACACGATTTAAATGTGCTTCTTGCCAAGTGATGTCATCTGCAAGTTGATTAACTATATTGTTACCAAAATCATGTATCTCTATATTTGTTTCATCTAAAACGTAAATACCGTATTCATCGGCTAATTGATAAAATAATGGAGAATTAGGGTAATGAGCTGTTCTAACCGCATTAATATTGTTTTCTTTAAATAGTTTAAAATCTACAATCATTTCATCACGTGTTACAACATGCCCTGTATTCGCGTCATGCTCGTGACGATTGACTCCCTTCATTTTGACTGGAACACCATTAAAATAATAAACATTATTTTTAATTTCACTGGTTCTAAATCCTACTTTCCATGGCACCACTTCAAGGACATTGTTCTTACTATCTTTTAAGCTGATAAATAACGAATATAAATAAGGGGTTTCAGCATTCCATTTACGAGGATTTTGTACACCTACATTAAAATTGAGCTCTCCTTTTACTAAAGTGTTTTTTACATCAACGACTTTATTTCCTTGGGCATCTAATAATAATATATCGACTAAGCCTTGAGGGTTGGTAATATCAAGTTCGAGTGATAAATTACCATGCTTATATTCACTGTCTAATTCTCCTTTAACAAAGAAATCTCGCAGATAGGTTTGATCTCTAGAAACCAAGAAAACATTACGATAAATACCGCTTAGTCGCCAGGCATCTTGATCCTCAAGATAAGAGCCATCACTCCACCTGATAACTTGAACCGATAGTTCATTTTTTTCTGGTTTTAAATACTTTGTAATATTCCATTCTGCTGGTGTCCTACTCCCTTGGCTATAACCGACTTTTACGCCATTAACCCATAAATAAAAAGCAGAGTCGACACCTTCAAAATGAATAAAAGTTTCTCGGCCATCCCAATGACTTGGTAACTCAAAATTTTTCTTGTAACTACCAACAGGGTTGTATTCTTGAGCAATAAAAGGAGGTTTCTTTGGGAATGGATAAGTGATATTGCTATAAATAGGCGTACCGAACCCCTCTACTTGCCAGTTCGAAGGAACGCGAATATCATCCCAACGATTAACATCATAAGAAGTTTTATAAAAGTTATTAGGTGCTTCAATGATATTTTTGGACCAGTTAAATTTCCAGATTCCATTAAGCGAGAAAAACCAAGGAGAGTTTTCACGACTTTGAGTAGCTGCTGATTCAGTATTGGGAAATGCCATCATAGTAGCGTGAGGCTTCTCTGTGTTAACTTGCAAAACGGCTTGGTTTTCCCAGTCATTTTGTGCTTTAGCATTAAGTGCTAATAGTGAAAATATTGTTATTAACCGGATGAACTTCTTCATTTTTATTCTCTTTAGAGTGGCAGTTAAACCTAAGTATATTTATAAAAATGTAAGCGTTGTGGCACTAAAGTACTAGTGACTATATTTCATTCATTGTTGTGTTTTTCTCAACAGTAAATTAATTATCACAATATGTTAAACATCATGTTATCTTTAGAGTTAATAACTAGAACTATATTCTTAATTATTCTTTATCTTTTGGCTACATAGCACTTTGTGATGAACTTTATTAAGCCTATTTCTACTAATATTTGAATTTTTCTCAACACCACAATAATAAAATTCAATTGTAGGTTGGTTTACAGCTAGAGATACTAATAAAGTCGAGTAATATAGCCATCATTTGGCACATAAAATTTGACCATAACAAAGCCATCATTAATGACTTAACTGCAGTGAGAATTACCAATGAATCAAGAAAAATTATCCCCTGAAAGCATGCAAAATCACCAGGAACTGCAGGTTCAACAAGCAACACTTCAATCTGCCATTTCAGCAATGCAAAATAACAATCCAGCATTAGCTGAAAAGATCTGTAATGAATACCTACTTACAAAGCCATCAAGTATGCCTCATATGCAAATTCTTGCTCATAGCCTAATTCGCAGAAACCTATTTAGCGAGGCTATGGAAAAAATTGATCTTGCTTTACAACTAGCTCCAGATTTCGGCCCTTTATATGAGGATAAAGGAAGTGTTTTTGCACTTCAAAATCAATTTTCGCAAGCGGTTTCATGTTTCGATAAAGCAATTCAACTGAATCCAAACCTTGCCAATGCACATAAAAAAAGAGCCCAAGCTTTATCAGCCTTAGGGAAGCAAGGTAGTGCTGATTTAGCTTATGAAGAGTACCTATCAAGAGATCATCAAGCAATGGAAGTTGCTAAAGGAGCTGAGCATTGGCGTGCAGGGCGTCTAGATGATGCACAGAACCAACTTAAGGAAGTACTGAAAAACACGCCAGATAACGTTGATGCTTTAAGGTTTTTAGCACTTACATACTTTGATCAAGGTAATAACATTTCAGATGCTGAAGCTTTATTAAGGCGCGCGATACAAATTAAGCCTGACTTTGTGCAAGGGTTGTACACCTTAGGTAGCATTTTATTAGAACAAAAAAAATGGTCTGATGCCGCCGATATATACGGTAAGCTTTCACAGTTAAGACCAGAAGAAGAAATGGCTTGGGTTGGTTTAGGAAACGCTCATTCTCATGTTGGCGATTGTGACTCCGCCATAGTCGCTTATAAGCAAGCGCTACAAATTAAGCCTGAAGCACCAGGTGTGCATATGGCATATGCGCATATGCTCAAAACTGTTGGACAGCAAGACGAGGCTTTAGCAGCCTATCGAATGGCTATTCAACAAAAACCTGACCTTGGTGAAGTATATTGGAGTATGGCTAACTTAAAAACATTCAAGTTTAAAGTAAGTGAAGTCGAAGAAATGAAATCCCAGCTTAAAAAGTCGACTTTGAGTGATCAATCGCGAGTTCATTTTAATTTTTCTTTAGGCAAGGCTTGCGAAGACGACAAAGATTATGATGGTGCGTGGCACTTTTACCATCAAGGTAATCAATTACAAAGGACACTTGTTGAATACGATCCTGTAGACTTTGAATTACACCTTCAAGCGATTAAAGAAGTTTTTAGTGCTGACTTTGTAAGTAAACATAAAGCATCAGGGAATATGGCTGAAGATCCTATTTTTATTGTTGGTTTACCTCGCTCTGGCTCAACATTAATAGAGCAAATTTTAGCAAGTCATAGTCAGGTTGAGGGAACCTCTGAGCTACATAATATTGGTAGTATTGCCTATGCTACTGCTAAATATAGACAAGACGGAAAAACTTATCCGCAAACTATGAATGAATTGCTTAAAAGAGATTGGCGTGGGTATGGAAAAGAATATCTAGATCAAGTAGCTCATCATAGAATAAGCAACACACCTTTTTTCATTGATAAGATGCCTAATAATTTTTCTCATATTGGCTTAATTAAGTTGATACTTCCTAATGCTAAAATAATTAATACAAGAAGACACCCTATTGATAGTAGTTTAGGGGCTTATAAGCAGCTTTTTGCTTCTGGGCAAAGCTTCAGTTATGACATGCTAGAGCTCGCCGACTACTACAATAACTATATTGATATTATGCAGCATTGGCATGAAGTATTCCCAGGTGAAATACTTGATGTTCACTACGAGGAAACAGTAACTGATTTAGAACAACAAGTAAGACGTATCCTAGATTATTGCAAACTCCCTTTTGAAGAAAGCTGCATTAACTTTCACAAGACAAACCGTCATGTAAAAACAGCAAGTTCTGAACAGGTAAGACAGCCTATTTATAAGTCAGCATTAGGGCTCTCTCAAAAATATGAAAAACATTTAGAATTATGGCACGAAGAACTCGCTAGCGTCATTTCAAATTTACCTGAGAAAGTTGTTGAGGCGGTTAAATAAAAAAATAAACTCAGTTTAGAGATCTTATCAAAAGACACTAATGACACGAATTTTGGCTAAGTAAAAAGCATGCCATTTATTATCAAACCTGTTTAAAAAGGCCAGATCTCTAGACCATGGATTGCATGTCTAACATCAGAGGTCATATTAATTACAACTCCCGTTACGTTTTGATTAAGATCATGAATAGCGATAGTACTAGGAGATGAGCCTGTTGCTATAACTCCGTCACCCACAATACATAGTCCACGACCAAAAGAGGCTCGTGCAATACCAGATTCATCCAAATTCACAGCTGTTAAGGTATCTACTGAAAATTGAGGTACATTGAACGCTCTATCTTCTGTTTCATCACGGGATACATATCGAACAACATCAGATTTAGTGTCATTAAATAGTACGCCATTTTTATATGGCTGAGCATTATGCGTGCCCGCAGGCAAACTAACACTCATAGAAACTTTACTACCATTAAAATGTAATAAGCCTCCGCTGTGTAAGCCTGAAACAAATAAACCGTCCTGATTACAAAAGACATTATTTAAATGTAATTTATTAAGTTGCATCGGGCCTTTATCATCTTGTGGATTGAAAGCAGTCGCACTAAAATTGAAGCCGTCAGTTTCTATGTGTAATGCCCAATGAAAAACTTTTTGTTCTAAATGAAAGGCTAATAAACTGTCAAAGCCAGTAGAAGTAATGAATAAACTACCTTTAAAAACGGTTATTTCATGGCAATGTTTAAGGTACTGATTTTTATAAGAAGCTATCAATTTAAACGTTTTATCATAAACAAACAATTCATCACTTGCTACGATGTAAACACTCTCTTTATGTATAGCGATGCCTCTGAGCCCTCGATCCCAACCCCTACCCTGCCAATCTATATCAGCATTATTCCAGTCGAGTTTCTGTGTTATTTCTCTGGTTTCTAAATCAACAATAAAAGCACCACCATGGCTCTCTCCTTGATTACTGCCACGGACAACCGATGTTGTAATTAATTTAGTCACTTAATTCTCCTAGTTATTATTTTTCGAGATATTTCTATATTTTTAAAGTGATTGAAAACTCTTATATCGATGATACGAACTTTGAAAACCCTTGGGTATTAAAAGCGTTATATCAGACAAGATAGCAAACTATAACTATAAAAAAAACCGATAAACTCTATGCGTTTATCGGTTTATATTTTGTATATTATTTATCTTACCATTTAGTCTATTTAGAAAGCTACTTTAAAAGATAAACTTACTTCTCTCGGTCTGACGACATTTTGTAAACTTTTATACCTATCTATACTGTATTGATCTAATAACCAGTCATTACCATCGTCTACCCAATTGACTGCTCTTTCATCAAAAATATTATCGACAGTTAATGTGACAGTCCAATCATTATCTGTCCATAAACCTAATGACATATTAGCAATACTCCATGAAGGAATACTAGTAACACCATTTTGTGCGCTTGACCAGTCATGGGACTGTGAACCTTGGTAGCTATGATCGTAACGAACCCACCAATTAGCACCTAAGAATTGATTTGCAAAAGTATACTCAAGACCTAGCCACCATTTGTTATCAGGTGATATTGCTAAATCTTGCCCTTTGGTTGCAACAAGCCAATCATCAGATGGCGGTACTACACCATCATCAAATATCTCACTAAACCAAAAGTCCTGGGTAATCTCTGAGTCGCTTTGAAAGTAACTCCCCTCTAATTTCAGTTCTTCCGTTAACTGCAAAGTGAAATTAGCTTCTACGCCAATAGATTCAGCATCACCGATATTCGCATGGGCTTTTGTCCCAACCAAATAGGGATCGTAAACCTCCCTCTGCATATCTTCCCACTGCATATAAAATGCAGAGATATTAACTCTGAATCGATTATCCCACCATTCACTCTTTAAGCCGACTTCATGATTAAATAGTTTATCGGATTCATAACTTTCAGGTAAAACAGAGTTAGGCCTTAACATGTTATAACCACCTAAGCGAAATCCTTCACTGTAGGTGTAATAAAGCATTTTATCGTCATCGAGTTTATACGATGCACTTAGCTTTTTAACCATGTCGCTATCTTTACCTGAGAAGGTGTCTATGCCACCGGTATCCTGATTTCCAAATGGTAGTCCTAAGGGCCAAGATTGCTTTTCAGTTCTGTTACGATCATACTCGAACCATCGTAACCCCATTAACATGGTAAGTTTATCTGTAAGCTCATAACTTACTTCACCAAAGACAGCGAGTTGATCTGTAGTTCGCTCAAAATCCTCTTGATAAAAAATATCCGTGCTAGCTAAAGGGTATAGCTCACCAGGTGCATAATTATCATTATTATTCTCTGTCCAATAAGCGAGGTAATTAAGTGCAGTCCATGCCGGTGTTGACTCCAAATTAGGTGTATTAAAGTTCCAATCCCATTGATCATATGAACTTTCATAAAAGGCGCCCATCAACCACTGGAATTTACTCTCACCCATTGAAGTTAATCTAATCTCTTGGGTTGTTCTTCTGCCAACTTGGTCATTAGAAACCGTACCGTTTATGTATGCAGTATTATAATATGCAGGGTTATAGGCACCATTAATGTTATCTATACCATAAGCACGCGTTCTTAATTGATCACCCACCATGCTATCAAAATTGTATTTTACTTCTCGCTCTGTATGTGAAGAAGTTAAAGTTAACTCTGCAAACCCTAAATTCCCCGTAATGGTTAATGCTGTAGACCACCAATCATCCGTTCGGATATCGTTATGAAACCTGACAATGTCTAACTCACCTAATGCAGGGTCGTATTTCCAATCACCATTGGTTTCTGCTTTTTGATTAAGGTAAGTTAACTGTGCATCCCATTTATCATTTACATGCCATAAACCTATTACACGAAAACCGTCTTGTTCCCATGTATTAAAGTTCTCTTCTGCAACATCTTCGTTTGTTTCATCTGTGAATAGAGCTTTACCCACTACATTATCTATATAGCCCCCTTCTTTCACCGAAAAACCTGCAACTCGAACTGCAAGAACATTATCGATAAGTGGAATATTAATGTGCCCTTCTGCTCTATAACTTGGGTCACCTTCAGCCATTGTTGAGCCTTCAATTTCAAAAGCTCCAAATACGCCCTGATCTGCATCAGGTTTATTGGTAATAATACGCAAAGCACCTGATTGAGAACTTGAGCCAAGTAAAGTCCCTTGAGGTCCAGGAAGTGCTTCAACACGTTCAATATCAACCATACGAGGATCAACTTGTTGAGCTGCTGAAGTCATCGGTATTTCATCTAAATAAACAGCAACCGATGAATCAGTTCGCCATTCACCTGAACCTGTGCTTATACCTCGAAAGACTATTTCATTTCTTCCAGGAGAAGTACTTACAGCAGATAAACTTGGTATGGCTTTAGCGTAGTCTGCAAAGTTCCTCAACCCCATACGCTCAAGTTGCTCATTATTAAGTGCTTGAACACTTTGTGGCAACTCTTGCATATCCATTACACGTTTTGAAGAAGTAACCGTAATGCGCTCAATGGCAAGTTCGTTTTCTTTTTCTTCTTTTTCCTGCTTTGATTCTTGTTGATTTTGTTCAGCTTTTTGTTCTTGAACTTTTTCATTAACAACAGTATTTTGTTCTTGTGTTTGTGCATACACATTATTTGTTGTAACTGTCGCTAATGTCGCTATGCCAATAGCAGTAGCTAACCGGCTTTTAACGAGTTTAGGATGAATTTTTTTCATGATTCCCTCAGTGTTATATGCTTTATTTGTTTTATATTCGCTACTAACTATCAAACAAACGATAGAGATAGTAAGTAAACCAATTGACACTCATAAAAGTTAAATGTTCATTATCATCATAACCTTACAACATACAACAATACGAGTGATTAAAATTCATGCACTGTTGAGAAAAAGTCACTACAATAGTAAGCTATATTTTTTTATCATCTTAAGTCTCCCAAACTTATCTATCAAAGTAGGTGACAGATAAGTAATGTATTAAGGTAAACAAATGAAGTTCGGCAGTCCTCTAAAAGAATTAGGCTCAGTTGATGAAAGCTTACTTGCAAACGCAATTAACTCTGTGCCCGATGCTATGTGGCGTGATAATCAATATAGACAGCAAGCTTTTGATGTTCATTATAAAACTGAATCAATTGTAATGATGTTTTGCAACTGTGATGCTTGGCCCAAAATACAGGTAACAAAAGAGTCTGGTTGGGATCTACTCCATGAATATGCCATGCCACTAATGCAAGAGGTACTTAAAAAGTACTACCCACCTGGCGGTAAAGTAATAAGAGCGATGGCGGCAAAGTTACCTCCAGCCAGTATTATTAAACCACATGTAGATGCGCACCCTTCTTTTACTCATGCTCACCGCATTCATATACCGATCACATCAGATCCAAAAGTTAGATTTACCATTGGTGGTAAACCATTTCATTTAAAGCCTCAAAAGGTCTATGAAATTAATAACCAGTTACAGCACAGTGTGATGAATAAAAGCAAAATTTCTCGTATCACTTTTATTTTCGATTACATACCTCCCGATAGTTTAAGCAATATTGAGCTTACTTCTGAATGCTCTGACATTTGATTTCAACCAACCTTAGATATTAATATTCACATTTGTATTGGTATTGGTATTGGTATTAAGTTTTACTCATTTATTCAACTAGCTTAAACACTTTAGTTCTACCTATGCTATTTATTCTCTTCTTATGCGCTTTAGTTATAGCGCTTACTACTCAATATCAGTAATATGTCATTACGAATTGAAATTTAAATGTACAGATAGCTGTTAACAAAGCATTACATCAAAAGAAGTATATTACTAGCATGCAAGATTTATCCAAACATACACCAATGATGCGCCAATATTTAACGATTAAAGCTGAGTTTCCTCACACTTTAATCTTTTATCGGATGGGCGATTTTTACGAACTATTTTATGAAGATGCGAAAAAAGCGGCTGACTTATTAGATATTTCGCTAACAGCACGTGGTAAAACCGGTGGTAATGCTATACCTATGGCGGGTGTGCCGTATCATGCTGCAGAAAATTACCTTGCTAAGCTTGTTAAGCTTGGTGAGTCTGTCGCCATTTGTGAACAAATAGGCGATCCAGCAACAAGTAAAGGCCCTGTAGAACGAAAAGTAGTCCGAGTTATTACACCCGGTACAGTAAGTGATGAAGCGCTGCTACAAGATCGCCAAGATAACCTTATTGTATCGGTATTTGAAAACAGCCAATATCACAAAAACAGCTCATTGCCGGCATACGGTTTAGCCTATTTAGATATGACCAGTGGTCGTTTTGTTCTAACACAACCGCAAACATCTGAACAACTACATGCTGAGTTGCAACGATTAAACCCGGCAGAATTACTTTACCCTGAATCTCTTCATGGCAGTGACTTTCTCGAAAACCTAAAAGGTTTAAGAAAAAGACCCGATTGGGAATTTGATCTTGAAACGGCTACCTCTTTACTTAATCAGCAATTTGGTACCAAAAGCCTCGATGGATTTGGAGTAGAAGATAAAGTTTTTGGATTAGCAGCAGCTGGTTGTCTATTTCAATATGTTAAAGACACACAACGTATTGCCTTGCCTCATATTGGTGGCATTATTTTCGAGTCTGCCGCATCAGGTGTTGTACTTGATGCAGCAACGCGTCGTAATTTAGAACTGACCACCAATTTGCAAGGTGGTACGGATAATACGCTTGCTGCGATAATTGATAAGTCGGCAACACCAATGGGGTCGCGTTTATTAAAGCGCTGGTTACACTTTCCGTTACGTGATCTTTCTGTACTTAAAAACAGACAAGATAGTATTCAAACGCTATTAAATACCGAGCTTTATGTTCCTTTAAATAGTCTTTTAAAAACCTTAGGTGATGTAGAGCGTATTGTTTCGCGAATTGCGATGCAATCTGCCCGCCCTAGGGATTTTGCGCGTTTAAGAAATGCACTTCAACAATTACCAGAATTACAATCTCTTTTAGCTGATAGTACTCAAGGAAGTTTAGCTAAACTTGCTAGTTGTTGTGCGCCTATGCCCAATATCCAAACGTTATTAGAGTCTGCGATAATTGAGAACCCTCCTGTTCTCATTAGGGATGGCGGTGTTATTGCACCTGGATATCATGAAGAGCTCGATATGCTTCGTGACTTAAGCGACGGGGCTACCGAGTTCTTAGCGCAATTAGAAGAAAAGGAAAAAGAAGAAACGGGTATTAGTTCTTTAAAAGTGGGTTACAACCGTGTTCATGGATTTTTTATTGAGATCAGTAGAAGTGCTGCATCGCAAGTACCTGAACATTATATTCGTCGTCAAACCTTAAAAAACAACGAACGTTATATTACTGAAGAGCTTAAAGAGCATGAGCATAAAGTGCTTAGTGCGCAAAGTAAGTTCCTTGCTTTAGAAAAGCAACTTTACCAATCATTATTTGATCTTATTCTTCCTGACTTAAAGCCATTACAACAAATGAGTGAAGCGATTGCAGAGCTTGATGTATTAAGTACTTTTGCTGAAAGGTCACACGCACTTGATTACGTTAAACCCGTATTAACAGAAACACCTGGTATTCAAATAGATGCTGGTAGACACGCTGTTGTTGAGCAAATGACAACTTCTGCGTTTATTCCTAATGCAGTTTCATTACATGACAAACGAAAAATGCTAGTGATAACCGGCCCTAATATGGGTGGTAAATCAACCTATATGAGACAAACGGCACTTATTGCATTACTTGCCCATATTGGCTGTTTTGTACCAGCGCAAAGCGCTGAGATTGGTTTAGTCGATAGAATATTTACCCGTATAGGCGCTTCTGATGATCTTGCCAGCGGTCGCTCTACTTTTATGGTGGAAATGACCGAAACAGCTAATATATTGCATAATGCGACAGATAAAAGCTTAGTGCTTTTAGATGAAATCGGCCGTGGTACAAGTACATATGACGGTTTATCTTTAGCTTGGGCATGTGCTGAAATGCTTGCCTTAAAAACAAAGGCCTTTACGTTATTTGCTACCCATTATTTTGAGCTTACTTTATTAGCACAAGAAATTACGACTTTAGCTAATGTTCATCTTGATGCGATGGAGCACGATGACAATATTGTTTTCATGCATAGTATTGAGGAAGGGGCTGCAAGTAAAAGTTTTGGTTTACAGGTTGCTCAACTAGCGGGTGTGCCAAAAGTTGTTATTAACCGCGCAAAACAACGCTTAAACGAGCTTGAATCACAAAAACAACCGTCTTTACTTCCTGAGCAGACCGATATATTTGAAGCGCCAAAGCTTAGTAGTGCTGATACTAAAACACTACAAATGATTGATACATTAGATGTAAATGATTTAAGCCCGAAGCAAGCTTTAGACTTGTTGTATGAGTTAAAGTCACTGCGTTAATTTTTGGCTCTTAAACAGAGTTACGGCTCAGTAATACCTAGTCCATAAATTAGCTGTAAACTTTTCATACTGTAAAAACTAAAAAGGAAAGCTGTCGCTTTCCTTTTTGATTGAGCTCTTTATTACTTCTCTCGTTTACTCTTATGTAATTATGGCTGGAAGATTGCCTCAATCGACAGGTTTTGTTGACTTAAAATATCACGTAAACGCTTTAACGCTTCTACCTGTATTTGTCTAACACGTTCCCGAGTTAAGCCTATTTCAGAACCAACATCTTCTAATGTAGCAGCTTCATAACCCATTAACCCAAAGCGTCTTGCTAATACCTCTCGCTGTTTAACATTAAGCTCGTAAAGCCAAGTAATAATGTTGTTACTCATATCTTCTGCTTGAAGTTCCCCTTCAGGACCCTTGCTTTTTTCATCTGCAATAACATCAAGTAAGGCTTTTTCTGAATCACCTGCTAAAGGAACATCTACAGAAGTAATGCGTTCATTTAAGCGAAGCATTTTAGTCACGTCTTCTACTGGTTTATCTAACGCTTCTGCGATATTTTCTGCTGTAGGTTCATGATCAAGTTTCTGAACAAGTTCTCGTGATTTCCTCAGGTATATATTAAGTTCTTTTACCACATGAATAGGTAAACGGATGGTACGTGTTTGGTTCATAATGGCACGTTCAATTGTTTGACGTATCCACCATGTTGCGTATGTTGAAAAGCGAAAACCTCGCTCGGGATCAAATTTCTCTACAGCTCGAATTAAACCTAAGTTACCTTCTTCGATTAAATCAAGGAGGGGTAGCCCTCTGTTGTTATAGCGTCTTGCTATTTTTACAACCAATCGTAAATTACTTTCGATCATGCGCTTTCGAGAAGGTTCATCACCTTTTAAAGAAAGACGAGAAAAATATACTTCTTCTTCTGCCGAAAGTAGTGGTGAAAAGCCTATTTCACCAAGATAAATCTGAGTTGCATCTAAATTTGCTGATGCTTCTTCTTTTACATCATTATTATCTTCTACTGCTTGTTTAGCCACTGCTTGTTTTTTTTCTTTTGTTTTTACCATGCTTTTCTCCCGTATATAGCAAAGTTAAAATTGAGAATTTGATTATAAATACTTAAATACGCAATACTCCGAAACTTTCAATGTTTAATGTTTAATGTTTAATGTTTAATGTTATAACTCTCTATATATTTATGAGCAGTTACTTACACTTTAACGACTACTTGGGTAAATACTTTAATGGATTTACCGACTTTCCACGAAACCGAACTTCAAAATGAAGCATGACCCTTTGAGTTCCTGAGTCCCCCATTTTCGCGATTACATCACCAACATTAACTTGCTGCTTTTCTTTAACAAGGATTCTATCGTTATGAGCATAAGCGCTAAGGTAATCTTCGTTATGTTTTATAATAACTAACTTACCGTATCCCCTTAATGCTTCCCCAACATAAACTACCTTGCCGTTTGCCGCCGCTTTGATGTTATCTGAGCGCCGGCCTGCGATGTCTATTCCTTTATTTCCCTGTGCTGTAGACGAAAACTTAGAGATTACCTTACCTTTGGCTGGCCATTGCCACTTGCTTATTTTCTGTGAAAACTCGCTTTGTGTTTTTGAGCCTTTACTGTATCTCTTTTTATTCTCTACATTTTCACCATACGCCTGCTTTTTTGTAGATGCAACCTTCTTTTTTGTATTACCATTTTGTGACGTATTCTTCGTTTTTGTAGAGCGATTATTCGATTTACTTACGGAGCCCTTACTCTTACTCGCTTGTAATTTTCTTTCACTTAAATTTAAGATTTGTCCGGGGAAAATTCGATAAGGAGACTTGATGTTGTTTAATTTTGCAACAGTGCGAACATCGGAATTTGCACGCCATGCAATGGTGTACAATGTTTCACCACTCTTAACCTTGTATTTGGTGTGGTTAATGGGTTGTTTCACACGTTCGTGAAGTGGAATTACCTGTGCAATATTATGCACAGGCGCGTTATTTTCATTTGAAGAACAGCCGCTAATAACATTTAGGAATAAGATATACCAAAAAAGAATAAGAGAATTATTCTTCATGTTATCTCCTATTTTATTATTCATTTTTAGCTTCATATATAACGGTTTTTAATTAATTTGTAGAATGATATACACAATGGCTATAAGAAGAACTAATCCCCAACCTAACACGTCAACCCAACGTCTTAACTTTTCTTCCATAGCTTCTCCACCCCATTTAATCAGCCCAGCAACGAGAAAAAATCGCATTCCCCTGCTGATTGCTGAAACAATTAGAAAAGGTAGAAATGCCATCTGTAGAAAGCCAGCGCTTACAGTAAACAATTTATAAGGTACTGGTGAGAAGCCTGCAATAAAAACAACCCAGATTCCCCACTCACTAAACCAAGCCATAATACTGTCTAAGCGCCCCTGGTAGCCGACTTCAGTGATAATAGGCTGTATCCAAGGTTCGAACATAAAGTAACCTAGAAGGTACCCAACTGCCCCACCAAGTACAGAAAATATGGTGGTGATACTTGCAAAGTACCATGCTTTTTTGGGCTTAGCCAATACCATTGGCGCAAGTAAAACATCAGGAGGTATAGGAAAGAAAACAGATTCGGCAAAAGTAAGTAAAGCAAGAATTCTTGGGGCGAACTTATGCTTAGCCCACTTAATAGTCCAATCGTACAACGCACTAAATATTTTCATTACTGTAATTCTCCGGCCACTAACGGTACAAAACGTACGACCTCAATTTGCTTCTCTACAAAGTTATCTCCCTGCTTAGTGATAACTTTCAATATTTGTTGGTTTTCACCCACAGGAACAACCAAACAACCACCATCTACAAGCTGTTCTAATAAAGCGACAGGTACTTCATTTGGAGCTGCAGTAACGATGATAGCTGAGAAAGGAGCTTTACTTGCCCAGCCTTTCCAACCATCGCCATGTTTCATCTTTACATTGTGTAAATCCATAGCGCGTAAACACCTTTTTGCCTGATGCTGTAGTGACTTAATTCGCTCTACCGTGAAAACATTATCAGTAAGCTGAGCAAGTATCGATGTTTGATAGCCCGAACCTGTTCCAATTTCTAGAATATTATCAGGTCGTCCATTAGCAAGCAGTAGCTCTGTCATTTTAGCTACTATGTAAGGTTGAGAAATAGTTTGCCCTTGACCAATAGGTAAAGCCGTATTGTCATAAGCTTTATGCGCTAAAATTTCTGGGATAAAAATATGCCGTGGTGATGACGCTATAGCGTTAATAACCAACTCATTACTTATACCTTCAGCACGGATTTTTTGGGCTAAGATCTCACCGCTTCGTTTTGTTTTTCCTATAAGTCGACGGCTAGTCATTCAAAAACTCCTTTCCTGTTATATTAATCCATTCACTGGTTGGCTTTATTTGATCTGTTGCTGTCATATCAATAGTAATAGGCGTAAGTGATGCAAAACCTTCATTTAGCGCATGAAAGTCTGTGCCTGCACTATTATCTTTTTCTTGTCCTAATTTTCCATACCAAAACACATCTCGCTGCCAGGTGTCTTGCTTACCTTGCATCGCTTCGGCTTGGTGCCTATGACCTAATTTTGTCACTTTTACACCGGCTAATTTGGTAATAGGAAGATCCGGTACGTTCAAATTCAAAACTTGATTTAAAGGGCTAGGCTCATTGACAATTTTTTGAATTAATTTTCGGGTAATAATCGCAGCTGTTTCATAATTATTTTCATTTTTACCTGCTAAGGAAACAGCAATAGAAGGTAAATCTAAATGTCTGCCTGCTATAGCAGCGGCTAGAGTGCCGGAATAGATGGTGTCATCACCTAGATTTTCACCCTTATTTATCCCAGAAACAACGATATCAGGTTTGTTAGTTATCAACTCACTTAAGCCTAAATGTACACAATCTGTTGGCGTACCATTAACAGAATAAAAACCATTCGACAGCTTTTCTGCTCTAAGCGGATTCAATAAAGTTAATGAACTACTGGCACCACTACAGTTTCTATCGGGTGCCATAACTGTTACGTTGAAATACTTTGAAAGTTCTTGATATAGAATATTAATTCCATTTGCGTGAACACCATCATCATTACTTAACAATATGTTTAACATTTATTATTCTACTTATCTTGTGTTACTGCACGTTGAGTACAATCTGTATATTGAATTAATTCTCTTAATACCGTTGTTGCATAACAGCCTGAAGGTAAGAAAAACTTAATTTTAACACTGCTTGTGTCACTTTCTGGTGTAGTGATATTACTATCGTTTAATATCTCAATATTTGCTTTAGAGATATTTAATCTGATTTTTCTTCGTTCCTGTTTTAAACCAAATCGAGGTAAACCAATCGAAATTTCATTATTATCATTGGCTATTTTACTTTCTAATGCCTTTGGATCTCCGACAGTCATTAGCTCGCCTGCTCCCCACATAGGCGCGGTGATATCTATATCTTTGTCGATAAATCGCTGCTTAATTGAAGCATCGAGTTCATCAACAAGAAAAACAGATTGTGTTCCGGCAAGCATCATCACATCCCCTAAAGAGGGTTTGTTAAATACATCTAATTGAATTCGTGCATCGATAACCTGATTGAAAAGATAAGATCTTGCAGCTGATAAATATATCCCGCGCTTCTTTTTATCTTTTACTTTTGTACCAGAAAATAGCGCGATTGATTTCTCAATGTTACCACCATCAATACCAAAGCGTTGTTCACCGAAGTAATTTGGTACTCCTTCACTTAAAATCTTTTGCCATCTTTTTTCAAACGCTTCAAGATGAGTAACATTTTTTAAAGTGAGTTCAAAATTATTACCTGAAAGCGCCCCTGTTCTTAGCTTTTTATTGTGTCTTTTATAACTAAGTACCTCTACGCCTTCAATACTAAGGTCGCTTAAATCAAATACTGCTTTACCTGGTACATGTACGCCAAACCATTGCTCAGTTACAGCAAATCGGTCTTTAAGGCCTGCATAACTAACGAGCCCCTCTTTAACATTAAAATACTTGGCCAGTTCACGAGCGACAAATACCGTGTTAGCGCCGGTTTTTCTGATGTGAATATATAAGTGTTCCCCTTCACCGTTAGGCTGATAAGGAAGTATTTCAAATACTTTAAAATCACTCATTTCACTTCTTAGTAAACCTGTAGATTCAGGCTTGCCATATAAATAGGCTAATTCTGGTAACATGTAGCACTCTTTAAGCTATTAAATAAAAGTTTGATTCACTGCAAACAGACAAAGCACTATAGCGTTTGTATATCATCTAATGATTCGTTGTTGCTAGCTTTAGGCATTAAAAGGACAACACAATGTACTTCAATGCCCTCTTTTCTTCCTGCAAAACCCAGCCCTTCGGTAGTTGTTGCTTTTACATTAATTTGGTCAACGCCACAAAGTAAAGTTTCGCTAAGTGAAGCTCTCATCGGCTGCAAGTGTGGAGACATTTTAGGTGCTTGTGCCACAATCGTTAAATCAACATTACCAATTTGAAAGCCATGCTCATGCATGATTTTTACAACAGGCTCTAGCAAAAGCTTACTTGAAATATTCGCATACGTTTGATCAGTATCTGGGAAGTGGTTACCAATATCACCTAAACATAGCGCCCCTAAAATGGCATCGATGAGTGCATGAATAGCTACATCACCATCTGAGTGCGCAATAAAGCCTTGTTCAAAAGGAACTGCCACACCACATAGCATTAGAGGACCTTTACCACCAAATTTATGTACATCGTAACCATGACCAATTCGCATCATATTTCCTTTGGATTAAATTAAATTATTCTATGAATACCCGCGCATTCTTAGTATACCTAAGTGATTATACACTTCAGGTGTCTAGCGACATATCATCAGCTAAATTTTCTGTGATATTATTTATTAAGATAAAACGATGCAAGTGCCAAGTCTTCTGGTCGTGTTATTTTAATGTTTTGACGGCTTCCAAGCACTAGCATACTTGCTAAACCTATAGACTCGATAGCTGATGACTCATCTGTAATATCAATAGAATTCTCAAGCGCATTCTCAATTGCTGTTATCAGTTCATTTGTTCGATACATTTGCGGTGTAAGTGCTTGCCAAAGATCTGTTCTATCAATCGTTGCTTTAACTTTAGCGACTGTGTTGCTTGTTATGTGCACACTCTTTTTTAGTGTATCAACAACAGGCACTGCGAGTAAGCCACCACTATTATTTTCAGTGCATTGTTTGATAAGGTTGGTTATTTCTTCATGTGTCACGCAAGGTCTTGCTGCATCGTGTACTAACACCCACTGATTGTTTGCTTGATTGACACTTAGCAAACCACTTAATACCGAATCTACACGCTCTTTACCACCAACTACCTGCTCAACACGTGGATCTTTTGCAACCTTAAGTTCGCTAAAATACGCATCTGATGCACTAAGCGAGACAATAACTTTCTCAATTAAAGGGTGCGCTAATAAATTAGAAATCGTGTGCTCAATAACACTGCTTGAACCGATTTTTAAATATTGCTTAGGGCAATCGCTAAGCATGCGTTTTCCTGCTCCTGCGGCTGGAACAACAACGGTAAATGTCGGGTTTATGCTAGTCATTTAATGTTTTTGGCTGTGAGTTTTTCTGAGGAATAATGCGAAAAAAAGTTTCATTTTCTTTAATCATACCAAGTTCATTACGCGCTCTTTCTTCAATGGCTTCATGACCAAGTTTTAAATCGTCTATGTCGGCATAAATAATTTTATTACGTTGTTTTAATTTTTCATTATTTTCTTGCTGTCTTTGTAACTCACTTTTCAACACAAAATAATCTGGCGCACTGTTTTTCCCAAACCAGAGTCTGTATTGCAGTGAAGCAAAAAGAATAATTAAAATAAAAGTAAATAAACGCATAGTTTTATGTATAACTTAATATAGTTAAAGAAACTTCAGAATATCGAACGTTAGTTATCAAAAAAAAATATAAAATTTAGCTTAAAGTATAATGTCTATTGGTATTTATAACTATAGGCAATTCAATTTTTTCCAATTAATTGCACACGATAGAAGCAGTTCGCGTAATGTTGGAATGGTTGGCCGTAATTTTACAGCTCTGTGGTTTGATGTTGAGCCTTTATTTTGCCATCGATGACCAGCACAAGCGGCTATCATAACTTTTTTATTCGCTTTAACTAGCTCAATTTCTGGATTTTTTTCTGAATACTTACTTTTTAAAGGAGAAAACCAACCCGCTACATTTGTACGCACTCTTGTTTTTTCGCTATCTACTCTATCTATACTGTCTAGGGTAATCTGCCCATTAACCAATAAAGGAACAACCAAGCCTGTAATACTTCCCCCTTTTTCCTGAACAAGCGAGGTATACCAGTTTTCTATTTCTTCTTCAGACTGTGCAAATGCCGGTTGTGATTGAGATTGTTTTGCAGACCAACTCGCATTTTGAACATCTAAAATTAAAGGTGTAAGACCTTTCTCTTCAATATTTAACATAACATGTGCAGTTCGGGAAACGTAATGATTAAGGCTTTTTAACCGCCCTTGTATAACTCGTACATCAGCATTCTCTTGCATAGCTAAAGCACGAATTTCACGCTCGTAAAGACCATTGCACAATTCTGCAAAGTCATTTTCGTTGATCTTTTCTTGCCAGAGGGACGTTTGTGTCATTATTGCCTTAAGATTTCAATCATATACTACTCGTACAAATATCATTTAATATGTAAAAGGGTATAGCAGGTTTTCATGTTAAATAACCAACTGCTTATAAACTAAGCATACGCGATCACAGGTAATAAATAAAATAAACCAGTTAGGGCGTGTAAAAAAAATCCCCATATTTAAAAATATGAGGATTTTGTTCAATCATAAAAAACAACGCTTTATCAGCAATGTTTTAATCTAATTAACGTTAGATTATTGACCTTTGATTTCTGATAAACCATTGTACACCGCTTTATCACCAAGAAATTCTTCTATACGTAATAATTGGTTGTACTTAGATACTCGATCTGAACGACATAAAGAGCCTGTTTTAATTTGTCCTGCTGCTGTACCTACCGCTAAATCAGCAATTGTTGCATCTTCAGTTTCACCACTACGGTGAGAAATAACAGCGGTATAACCAGAATCTTTAGCCATTTTAATCGCTGCTAACGTTTCTGTTAATGAGCCAATTTGATTAAATTTAATTAAGATAGAGTTAGCAATACCTTTATCAATACCTTCTTTGAAAATTTTAGTATTGGTTACAAATAAATCATCACCAACGATTTGAACTTTGTCACCTAATAGATCAGTTTGGTATTTAAAACCATCCCAATCAGATTCATCTAAGCCATCTTCAATTGACACAATTGGGTATTCTTTACAAAGTTCACCTAAGAAGTCTGAAAACTCATTTGAAGTAAATTTCTTACCTTCACCTTTAAGGTCGTAAATACCCTTACCATCATTTGCTTCAGCATCATAAAACTCAGAAGCAGCACAATCCATTGCTAGGGTGATATCAGTACCTAAAGTGTATCCCGCCGCAGCAACAGCTTCTTTAATAACTGCAAGAGCATCCGCATTAGAAGCTAAATCTGGTGCAAAACCACCTTCATCGCCAACAGCTGTATTTAAACCTTTGTTAGACAATACTTTTTTAAGTGCGTGAAAAATTTCAGCGCCCATACGTAATGCTTCTGTAAAGTTTTTAGCGCCAACTGGCTGAACCATAAACTCTTGAATATCAACGTTGTTATCTGCATGTTCACCACCATTAATGATGTTCATCATAGGTACAGGTAAGCTATAAACGCCTGGTGTGCCATTTAAGTCTGCAATGTGCTCAAATAACTGTACGCCCTTATCCATTGCTGCAGCTTTAGCTACGGCTAATGAAACCGCAAGAATAGCGTTAGCACCAAATTTTTCTTTATTTTCAGTGCCGTCTAAATCAATCATAATTTTGTCTACATTACTTTGATCAAGGGCATTTTGACCGATTAATGCAGGAGTAATATTATTTTTTATCGCCGCTACAGCATTTAAAACACCTTTACCTAAATAACGAGCTTTATCGCCGTCACGTAATTCTAACGCTTCACGCGAACCTGTTGAAGCACCAGATGGAGCAGCCGCGCGTCCCCAAGCGCCAGACTCTAAATAAACATCGGCTTCTACGGTCGGGTTACCGCGTGAGTCCATAATTTCGCGAGCAAAAATTTTACTAATGTTTGACATTTTACTTCCTTAAAAGTTTATTATTGTTTGGCCGAGGCCATTCTAAAAATATTTAAAACAACGCTAAGAGCGCTGAGTTATGAAACTAAAACAAAAACCGCAGCGAGTGCTGCGGTTTAATTAAATGCAATGATTAACTGTTGCTTTGTTTTTGATGAGCAAAAGATGCAGCAACAAAACCTTCAAACAACGGATGTCCATCCCGAGGCGTAGAGTTAAACTCTGGATGGAACTGACCAGCAACAAACCATGGGTGTTCTGGAACTTCTATCATTTCGACTAATTTTTTATCAGCAGATAAACCAGAGAAAACTAAACCTTTCTTACTTAATTCATCTCTGAAGTTATTATTTACCTCATAACGGTGACGGTGTCTTTCATTAATTGTTTCACTGCCGTATACGTCATGTGCTTTGGTACCTTTTATTAGGTGACACAATTGTGAACCTAAACGCATAGTACCACCAAGATCTGAGTTTTCACTTCTGTACTCTACTTGTCCTTCCTCGTCTAACCATTCATTGATTAAACCAATAACCGGATAAGGTGATTCAGGGTTAAATTCAGTACTATTAGCATTCTCCATACCAGCAACATTTCTCGCATATTCAATAAGTGCGACTTGCATACCTAAACAAATACCTAGGTAAGGTACTTTGTTTTCACGGGCATATTTTGCTGCTAATATTTTTCCTTCTACGCCACGGTCTCCAAAACCACCTGGAACGAGTATCGCATCATATGATCTTAATGACTCAACTCCTTTGATTTCTAAATCTTGAGAGTCAACATAGTTTATCTTTACGGTAACTTGGTTCTTTAAACCTGCATGCTTTAACGCTTCGTTAACCGATTTATAGGCATCTGGTAACTCAGTATATTTACCAACCATAGCAATATTTACTTCGCCAACAGGATTTGCTTCTTGGTATAAAACTTTTTCCCATTCACTTAAGTCTGCTTCTGGTACGTCTAAGCCAAAACGCTTAACAACAATATCATCAGTACCTTGAGATTTTAATAAAGCCGGCACTTTATAAATACTGTCAACGTCTCTCATAGAGACAACAGCTTTTTCTTCTACATTTGTAAATAAGGCAATTTTCGCACGCTCGTTTGCTGGAATAACACTTTCTGAACGGCAAACAAGAATATCTGGGAATATACCAATAGAACGTAATTCTTTAACAGAATGTTGTGTTGGTTTAGTTTTGATTTCGCCAGCTGCAGCTAAATAAGGAACAAGCGTAAGATGCATGAACATAGCGCGATCACGACCAACTTCTGTTGCTAATTGACGAATAGCTTCTAAAAATGGCTGTGATTCAATATCACCAACCGTGCCACCAACTTCAACCATTGCAACATCATAACCTTCAGCGCCTTCTACTACTCTGCGCTTAATGTCATTGGTAATATGTGGAATAACTTGAATTGTTGCACCTAAAAACTCACCTTTACGTTCACGGGCAAGAATATCTTGATATATACGGCCTGTGGTAAAATTGTTTCTTTTAGACATTTTGGTACGAATGAATCGTTCATAATGACCTAAATCTAAATCTGTTTCTGCACCATCTTCTGTTACAAAAACTTCGCCGTGCTGAATAGGGCTCATTGTACCTGGATCAACATTAATATACGGGTCAAGTTTAAGCATGGTTACTTTCAACCCACGCGCTTCAAGTATGGCAGCAAGTGAAGCTGCAGCAATACCTTTACCAAGAGACGATACAACGCCGCCAGTTACAAAAATATATCTAGTTGTCATGTTTACACCGATGTCAGAAGAACAGAAATTTTGTTGCTTGAATGCTTTTATATTAGACGAGAAATGAAGAAATATCGCATAAAAAGACATTTAGCAGGACGGGACAGAATTATACTAAAAATACTAGCCAACAACAATCAAATCGTCACTAATGTCCTTCTTAAATTAAAAATAAATAACAAATACAGAAAAATGAATAATTTACTTTAATTGTGATTATAATAAATTCATTAAACTAAAAATAGGATGACCTTAAGTGAGTGAGATTAGCACCCATACATCAAAGCTAGAGGCAGTACACTCTGCAATAGACCAAATTAATAACCAAGATAAAAACATAACGCACTTTGAAGGCGTTGATCACCCAAAAGAATTACTTTATGGGCATTTAATGTCAAATTGCTTAAAAGCACACTGGCCTGATGCAACTGAATCATTACAAATTGCCGTTAGAGCTCAACACATAAAGCGCTGGCATCTAAAAAGAAGTGACTACAAACAAGGTAAAGCGGGTTATTACCAATGGCGTATAGCACTGGGTAAATATCATGCTGAACTCACTTCCTCTTTGATGCTTGAAGCTGGCTATACTAGCGAAGAAGCTAATAGAACTGGCGCAATCATACGAAAAGAGAAAATAAAGTTGGATGAAGAAACACAAACTCTAGAAGATGTAGCTTGCTTAGTTTTTTTACAATATTATTTTTCGGCATTTGCAGACAAATACACTGGCAGTGATGAAGCTGAACAAAAGATCATTAATATAGTAAGGAAAACTTGGGCAAAAATGTCAGATAAAGCCCATGATATTGCACTTAAGCTTCCATTGCCTGAACACCTTGGTGTGATTGTAAAGAAAGCATTGTCGGATTAATGGATGGAAACGAGGAAGGTCAAGACAAAAGACAGTTTTTCCCGCAGATTTTCAGGATAAGAGCGGATAAATACACAAACTTTGGTGGGACGGTATGTTAAACCACTGTAGGTGAGGCTTCAGCCTTACAAAACGAATATGTCTTGCTGGAGCCTACTTTAGCCGCGTTCTCTGTTTCTGTCTTCCGTTAATGGTAGTTGCCAAATAAAAATAACGGGCCAAGCGACCAAAAGCACTACAAGCCCTGTTAACATTATATTATTCAATAAATAACTAGACCACGCTACTGAAAGGCAAATACATATTAAGGCCATGCGCTTAGCTTTTAGTGGAATACTTCGGTAGGTTTGCCAATCATTTATTAGCGGACCGAAAGTTTTGTTGGCAAGCAGTTTTTTCTCCATCCTAGGGGAAGATTTAGCAAAACAAGCGGTTGCGAGAATCAAAAAAACAGTGGTAGGTAATATAGGTAGAATAGCGCCTAATATGGCTAGTCCTACAAAAAAAACACCGGCGACTTTTAAACATAATGTTTTAACTTTATGTTGCTCAGGTTTGGTAAGAGGACATTGAACTATGTCTTCTTTAGAGAGGACACCGAGCGGGTCAGCATTGCTATGAATAACATCTAAGTTAGGTACAGATCCTATATGATTAGGCGAAGTATCTTTTGATATAGTTCGTTTCATACTACCTCTTAGATCAACACAGTGGGTTCTTGCCTACTCATAACCAACTACTAACTACTAACTACTAACTTACAATAGTCCGATTATTTTTATCTCGGCTACTACGAATGAGTGCATTATCTGTTTCAATTTTGTTTTCTGATATAAGCGATTTAGCTAACCTGTCATAAAGCAATACATTTACTGAGGCTGCTAAATTCATACAACCTTGTGTTGGTACATAAACAACCGCATCGGCTTTATCTATAACCTCTTGAGGGACCGTACTGTCTTCTGGACCAAAAATATAAATAGCACTTTCAGGATGTTCAAAGTGAGGTAAAGGTATTGCTCCCTCAACTAAGTCCACACAGATAACTTTAGTTGAAACTGGCATATTTTCCAGTTTAGTCGGCAATTCGCTTAAGCTTTCTACATTCGTTAAAGCAATTTTTTTGCTTACGTTTTGTGTATCGGTATTATTGAGTTTTCCTGAATACTGCGCCGCTTTATCATAACGAGTGCCTGTATAAAAAACTTGCTCAACATTGTAATTACCCGCAGCGCGCATAACAGAGCCCACATTAGTAGGATTTTTCGGGTTGGTTAAACCTATATAAGCGCCACTGCTTTTTTTGGTTTGCATATCTATTTTTTCAAGGTTTCGTGGATGTTGATTTTTCATAATTTTTACAATGTGTTTTATCTATTAATCGATTCGAAATGCTTAAGCCCATCTACATAGTTAAGCTTATATACATAGTTAAGCTTATATACAGGGTTTATATGTTTTAACTTTTCTCAGCCTTTTTTACATTTTGCCAATAGTCTTCAAGCATTGCTAAGTCATGTTGCTCAAAAGATTTTCCTGACTGTGTAACCTGCGACTCTACTTCATGAAATCGTTTCGTAAATTTCTTATTAGCTTGCCTTAATAATGCCTCTGGATCTTGTTTGGCATGTCGGCATAAGTTTACCAACGCAAACATAAGATCACCTATTTCTTCTCCTAGCGCGTTTTCATTAATGATAGGCGCTGATAACTCTTCTTTAACTTCCTGTACTTCTTCTTCCACTTTAGCAAAAACATCATCAATATTTTGCCAATCAAAGCCTACATGAGAGCATCGCTTCTGAATTTTATTAGCTTGGCTAAGTGCCGGGAGATATTTAGGAATGTCAGCTAATATACTCAAGTTTTCTTGATTATTTTTTTGAGCTCTTTCTTTTGCTTTCTCATTTTCCCAATTAGCCTTTATTTCTTCATCTGTTAACAATTGCTCACCTGAAAAAACGTGAGGATGACGACGAATGAGTTTTTCACATATTGATGCGACAACACCATCAAAGTTGAATAGACGCTGCTCTTCGCCAAGTTGGCTATAAAAAATAACTTGGAATAATAAATCACCAAGCTCTTTCTCTACTTCTATAAAGTCTTTTTGTTCAATAGCATCAGCGACCTCATATGCCTCTTCTAAGGTATAAGGAATAATAGAGTCAAAGGTTTGTTTTAAATCCCAAGGACATCCTGTCTCCGGCGTCCTTAACTGGGACATTATCCAACGGAGTTTTTCTATCGAGGCGGTACTATTTAACATAAACTATTCTTTCTAAATTGATTAAGGTAGTTAAACATAACAAAAGTTAAAGACGGTTTACTTCGGCAATATCATCTAATTGTCTAAGCTTATCTAGAACGCGCATTAGCAATTCACTGTTATTTACTTCTAATTTTATATTCATAACAACCGTTTGTTTAGCATTATCGGTATGACTATCAATACCTACAATGCTTATACGTTCATTAGCGATAATGGTTGAAATATCGCGGAATAAACCTTGGCGATCATTAGCGATTAATTGCACTGAAGCTTGGTAGCTTTGTTTTTGGTTTAGACCCCACTGTACTTCAACTAAACGCTCTGGTTGCGCATTTAAAGAAGCTTGTAATTGTTCGCAGCCCTGCTGATGTACCGAAATTCCACGGCCTTGCGTGATAAAACCAGCTATTTCATCGCCAGGCACAGGAGAACAACATTTTGCCATATGCGTTAATAAGTTACCAACACCTGAAACAGTAACACCATTGCTATCTGATGCCGTTTTCTTTGAGTTCGTGTCTTGTTTAACCATGCTTTGGGGATCTACATCCTCCACAACACGGTGTTTATTTTCTAGCTGATTAATAAAATTAACCACTTGCTGCAAGCGAGCGTTACCTGAGCCTATTGCGGCATATAAATCTTCTATAGACTTTACATTAAAGCGATCGGTAACTTCTTTTAAATTTGAACTACTGACTTGCACAACATCTTGTTTGAGCAGTTCACTTTCTAAAAGCTCTTTACCATGCGTTATATGTTTACCACGATCTTGTAGTTTGAAGAAATGTTGAACTTTCGCTCTAGCTCTTGCCGAATGAATATAACCTAACTGAGGGTTCAGCCAATCCTTACTAGGGTTAGGTTGCTTACTTGTTAGAATTTCAACTTGATCACCCGTTTCAAGTACATGGGTAAAGGGTACAATTTTTCCAAAGACTTTCGCGCCAATACAACAATGCCCTACATTGGAGTGAATATAGTATGCAAAATCTAACGGCGTAGACCCTAAAGGTAAATCAACAACATCTCCGCCTGGGGTGAAAACATAAATTCTGTCATCAAAAACTTGGCTACGTAACTCATCGATGATTTCTGAACTTTGCGCGACATCATCCTGCCATTGCAATATTTTTCTAAGCCATTCTATTTTATCGTCAAAGCCATTTTTTTTATCGCCTGCTTTAGCATTGCCTTCTTTATAACGCCAATGGGCGGCAACACCTAACTCAGCGTCTTCATCCATTTGCTGTGTTCTAATTTGTATTTCAATGGATTTGCCATTTGGCCCCGACACAACCGTATGAATTGATTGATAACCATTAGGCTTAGGTGTAGCAACATAGTCTGAGAATTCATTCGCTAAATGGCGCCATTGCGTATGAACAATCCCTAACGCGGAGTAACAGCTTTGTACTTTATCAACAATGATACGTACCGCTCTAACATCAAAAAGTTCCTCGAAATCTAAAGACTTCTGCTGCATTTTTTTCCAAATACTATAAATATGCTTAGGCCGCCCAAAAACCTTACCTTCAATAGATAAATCTTTTAATTTTTGTTCTAAGGTAGCAACAAAATCAACCATATAGCTTTCACGCTCTAAACGCGTTTCATCAAGTAATTTGGCTATTTTTTTGTAAACTTCTGGATGTAAGTAGCGAAAAGAAATATCTTCCAATTCCCACTTCAATTGACCTATCCCCAGACGATTGGCAAGAGGTGCGTATATTTGTGCGCTTTCTTTAGCGGCTAGGACTCTGCTCTCTTCATCATTGTTTTTTTGACTACGCAAATCACATAAACGCTCTGCAAGTTTAATCACTACAGCTCGAACATCATCAACCATGGTTAATAACATTTTTCGAACGTTATCAATATTAACGCTGTCGTTCTCTTTCGACTCATTATGACTTTTATGATGCTGTTTTTGACGAAGCTCTTTTATCGCAGCCATTTGTATAACGCCTTGGCAAAGCTGAACAACATTCTTACTAAAATGTGTTTCTACATACTCAACATCAATAATCTCTTCATCAATAAGTGGCATTAGAAATGCTGCAACGAGAGAGTCTATATCAAGGTTTAAGGCTGCAAGGATTTCAACCATTTCCATTGCCTTAACTAAGCAAAGACTCTGTTTATCAAAAAAACTACTGACTTGTTGCCATAAATTAGTAAGTTGCTCATTTTTGTCTTCTGGCAGGCTTTGCTCTGCCAACCAGTGCTGGAAATTAATGCTGACAACTTTATGTGATTTTCTTACCGCAACCATTTTAAACCTGCTTTTCGGATATCAATTTTGAATATCGTTTTTTGTATATTGTTTTTGTATATTGCTTTTTTAATGAATGTTTAGGCCAATTTAAACAGCACCATCGTTTCTACATGTTTCGTATGCACAAACATATCTAACGTAGAAATTTTATCAATAACATACCCATTGTTTAGCAATACTTGGCTATCTCTTGCTAATGTCTGAGGATCACAACTTATATAAAGTATAAGAGGTGAGTCCATAGTCGCAACAAACTCGATTGCTTTTTCAGCCCCGGCTCTAGCTGGGTCGAGTAATACACAATGATATACTTGATTAATCCAATGGTTGCTTTGTGTTTTAGCAGACTCGACTAAATTGGGATCATTAAGATCTGCTTGATAAAATTCAGTATTCGTAAGTTTATTAAGCTCTGCATTCTGCTTGGCTTTATTTACCATCGCTTGAACACCCTCTACCCCAACAACCGTATTTACATAGTTAGCTATAGCTAAGCTAAAGTTTCCTAACCCACAAAACAAATCCAATACATTATAGTGCTTGGTTTTTTCATTACTTGAACTAACTTCAAGCCAGCTTAGAGCTTGTGAGACCATCTTAGCATTAATCGCTTCATTGACTTGAATGAAGTCGCTATAAGAAAATTGAATCTTTAAGTTATCATCTAAAGTATATGAAAGTAGTTCTGTTTGTTGTTTGTTACATTCTTCTATTTGCTTAATAGATTGACTATCTTTACCTTGTGCTTCTTTTTCTAAGTCTGCTGTTTCTTGCTCGGTTTTGCCTAGGTCAAAAAGCACCTGCCAAGCATGCTGCTCTTGATAAGCTTTAATAAGTTGTAAATCACTTTTTTTAAAGCGTCTTAATTGCCTAATAACTATCGTTGCTTTTATATCGTCTTGGCTTGTATAAGCATTAATAACCTCAATGTGACCAATCGCATTTTTCTCTGATAGTTTATTAACTAATTCGTTAAGTAGGGGGAAAATACTATTTAAAGGCTTAACTAAAACTGGGCAAGACTTGATGGCTACAAGTTGATTAGAGTTTTTTTCTCTAAAACCTATCGTCGCTTCGCCTTTTTTATTGTACTGAACACCTATTCTGGCTTTTCTACGATAATGCCATGCACTGTCCTGCAAGGCATTTTGCCAAGGCAATGACTCCACCATAGATAAAGACATTCCAGCTCTAGACATCAAAGAGGATGTTTTTTGCTGTTTAAAGTTAATTTGCTCTGATACCTCTAAGTGTTGTAGGTCACAGCCGCCACATTTGAGAAAATGCTGACACTGAGCTTTTACCCGAGAAGCGCTTTGTTCTGTAACCTTTAATAACTTAGCACGTGAGAATTTGTTTTTTTCTTCAAATATCTTTACTTCGACCTGTTCTGTAGGTAAAGCGCCCTCAACAAAAATGGGTTTATTACGATATTTTCCAACGCCACAACCGTGACTATCGAGCTTGTCTATTTTAATGCTTATAGGCTTCGCGAGTGTTTTCTTTACTGGTTGTTTCTTCGTATTAGCCTTGAAAAAATTGGCCATGAAAATTTATCCTTGCTTGCTCAAAAGCTATCGCTAACTAGGGGAAAAACCTCCCCAATGGCAAATGTGTTTTGAATGACTAAAGCCGAGTTCAAGTTAACTATTTCCTTTAAACTATTTTTATGAACTTAAAGGAGTCTATAGATAGATTTTACACTATTTATGGGGCGAGATTCTACGACCTAACACATTTTAAATGAAACGTGTATTATGCATCAATTGAGGGAGTAAAGCAGGCTACCTTATAAGATAAGGTTTACATACAAATAAACCAATAGCGGCAACCAAAACATCGTCATAATATAGATATGGAATTCTATTTCTTTGCCAAGGTGGAATATTGAGTTCTTGTAATATTTTTTTTAATGAACGTGATTTTTGCCTGTAATCAGGTAAACAGCTTGGGTTGTTATGGGCAAAGCGAATTGAAACCACCTGCCCCTTTTCAGGTGCTAATAAATGCTCAAAGCTAAAAGTTTCACCTTCAGCTTCACCTCGATAACTTAACTCTTCTTTGCCTGAACCATTTGTATTTATAGAGATAAGTAAGCTGCCAATGCTTTCAGGCAAACTAACCTTCTGCTCTTTATTTAACCCTTCAACAACTGTTTTCCAGTTACTAATATCATGATAATCCTTTGTTAGGTAAAGCAACTGCTTATATCGCCTAATAACATAGTCACCAATTTTAATACTTGGGTTTTTATCTTGAGGGGCACTTAGTTGCTTATGAACCTGCATGAGTTGCTCGCTGCTAGGCATTAAACAACCGTTTAAAGATAAAAAATAACGGAATAAGTTATTGAACCTTGCAACTGAATACTCAAGTAATGGTTCAACAGGTAACTGTGCGAAAAAGGCTTTCTCAAGAAAGAACAGACCATGCCCGTTTTCTTTCTCTTTTTCTTCTTGATTTTTAAGTAATACTAGGCCTTTTTGTAAATCTTGCTCTGCCATTTCATTGAGTAAAGCTTGCCCTTCTAAACAATGTGCAGCACTTCTGTTGATGGTTTGGTTTATACTCGGCCAACGTTCCGACAATAAGGGCA
>JBMYWR010000016.1:0-33477 GCA_049607625.1 Colwellia sp. | reverse complement strand
GCACATAAAAAGAAGTTACCTGATAAGCCTCCATACACTTTACAAGAAGAAGTTGCCCAGAAAATTGAAGAAGAGCTTTCAGCGATAGACATCACAAGCTCTGAAGACTTTGATAAAACAACAAAACTTCCAGCTAAAGGAGTTTTAGTTCATAACGAATACACAATGATGGGCCACTTTCTGTTGCTAAAAAAATTAACGCAAAGAATAGAAAAAACACGTTTTTATCTTGATCAAGATACAGGGATGAAAACCGCATACTTGAGTATTTTTAAAGATGAAATCAAAGCAGGTAAAAGTGACGGGTTCCTTGTTAGAGCGGTTAAAAATCTTAGCGTTGACGAAAAGCGAAATGCCCTTGCTGACACAAACAAAATGATACTCGAATTGACAGGTAGACCACGACAAAGCTTAACGGGTAAAGAATTTAGAGACTTGGTGAATAAACTAATAATCCCAAAGATAAATAAGCTTGAGGTTATAAAGAACTCTACTGAACGATGGCTAACTTATCCTATTGCTACCATGCCTGAACCTGAAAAGCTTGTAGCAGCCGTTACAGACATTTCTAGGTACGAAGATAAGCATCAAGCCAACTTATACAGAAAGGCTAGTTTACACGCTATAGACAGGTTCTTTATGAGTAGTCGAAGAGGGGTTAACCTACTGGAACGCCCGTTTACTTCTGCAACGAATAAAGCAAGAACATGGAATGGTTACTCAGCGTATAACCCTGCCATGCTTACAAAAATGGCTGATATTTACCGTGTATGTTATAACTACACAGAAAAAAATAATAAAGGGGAAACACCTGCTATGCGGCTTGGTTTGGCTAAAGGACCTGTTGCCCCTGAGAAAATTATTTATTTTGGAAAGTACGATTAAAAGGAAGTATCTCATTGAATCAAAAAATTAAAAAAGCCTCATCAATCATATTTATTGTTGCAGTGTGCTTATATCTACCATTTATTGAAAGCTGGTTTGGCGGGACGCTTTGGGGATTGCATTGGCAATCTCCAATGTTTATGGATCAGTTAAGTAATTACTTGAGAGTTATTAAACTCATACTCGTACTTCTAGGTGGATTAGTTCTTTATAGAAAAATAGGGGAAATTAGAGAAAAAATAGTAAATGTATTCGCAAGGAACTTTTTTATCTATTCCAGCTATTTTCTTTTAACAGTTCAAGTACCTTTGCTTCTTCTAGGTGTAATGTTTGAAGGGATTTCATCATCAAATCTTGATTATTTACACAAAGATAAAACTTTTAATGATCGATCAATCTATGTATATACGGCAGATCCGGGAGCAATGGGAAAGGCTTATCATTATTTTTACTTAAAATGCCAACTACCTTTTAATCGCTATGAGCTTAAGTTAATTAAAAAGACAAGCTGGATGTATGAATTTGGCTTTGAAGTGCAAGAAAATAATTTAGTAGTTACAGATAAAAGCGAAAATGGTAAAACTCATATTTTTGACATAACGAATTTTACTTGTAACGCTAAAACTTAGATTTTGACTTTCATTTGTAATAAAGCAACTACATAAAACTTAGCATATAAGTCTCAGTAGTTGCTTTAAAAACAGGCATCAAACCGCAGATCCACTTTAAGTAAACGGCTTGCTTAATCAGTAGCCTTTTCTTTCTAACGAATATAAACCTTATCGAAGTTCAACTAATTTTTTAAATTACTCGGTTTGTTAAGGTTTATCTGCAGTTATTTAAACCGCTTTTTGTTCACTTTGCTGCTTTTCTTCTTCTGATAAACTTTCCCAGAATCTTGATTTAAAGCCTAGTAATAAAACAATTAGACCAATACCGATGCTAAATAAGCTAATTTGAATATATAAAGAAGGGATTTGCGATACGTTGTTCGGATCGTAATTACCAGCAAGTAAACCAGAAATAATATTACCGATAGAGTAAGTTAAAACAAATACACCCATCATTTGACCAGCAAAACGTTTCGGGGATAACTTACTTACAGCACTTAATGCTACAGGGCTTAAACAAAGCTCACCCACAGTGTGTAGGAAGTAAGTTGCAACTAACCAGTATGGCGCTACTTTTAAACCAGAAGCCGCATATTGTGCAGCGAAAAACATAACAATGAAGCCACTACCCATGATGATTAAGCCAGCAGCACATTTAATGCCGTATGAAGGGCTTACAAAACGCTTACCAAAGTTAATCCATAAGGCAGCGAAAAAAGGCGAAAGTAGAACAATAAATATTGCGTTTAATGACTGGAACCATCCTGTAGGGATAGTAAATGAACCAACAATTCTATCTGTATAGTCACGAGCAAATAAGTTCATTGAAGAACCTGCTTGTTCAAAACCAGACCAGAAACATGCAGACGCAACACAAATAATTAATAACGCAATTAGCTTCTTTTTCTCTACTGTTGATAAAGAACCCATGAAGTATATAACAGCGTAATAAACAATAAATATTAATGAGAAAGCAACGGCAACATATTGAGCAATCGTTACAGGCACTATGGTGATAGCGCCTTGGAATACCAGTACAGTAACTATCGCTACGGTTGCTAAGAATAAGCCTATAACACCCCAAGAGATTTTTTGACCTTTAGCAGATAAAGGATGTATTGGGTTAGCGCCAATACCATCAAGGTTAGGGGTAGTAATTTTATATTGAATTAAGCCGATTGCCATACCAATAGCTGCTGCACCAAATGCCCAGTGCCAGCCTTGGTTTTCCATTAAGTAACCACAAACAGCATAGCCAATAACAGAACCGATATTAATACCCATATAATAAATGGCATAACCACTATCGCGACGAACATCTTCGTCAGAGTATAACTGTCCAACTAATGCGCTGATATTAGGCTTTAATAAACCTGTGCCTAGTACAACAAAAATTAAGCCTGGAAAGAAAGAGTATTCACTTGGAATCGCTAGAATGATATGACCAATCATGATGATTACGCCACCATACCATACCGCTTTTTGACCACCGATTAATCTATCAGCTATCCAACCACCTGGAAGACCCATGAAGTAAACACAGCCAGTGTAAAGACCATAAATAGCGGCTGCTGAAGCAACAGTTAAGCCTAAACCTTGTTCTTGTAGTGTTGCAGTCATAAACAAAACGAGTAGCATACGCATTCCGTAATAGCTCATGCGTTCCCACATTTCTGTAAAAAAGAGTGTTTTTAGACCACTTGGGTGGCCAAAAAACTCACCAACGTTAGGTTTGTTCATAAAATGTATCCTGAATGTTCATTATTAGAGTATTTTTCTAAGTTCACTTATTAACTGTATTTAAGCTTGAAGCTTTATATTTGTTCGTTTTTCTGATGAAAAACTTTTACATTCAATGAGTGAAGTTAGAATTGTATTTTATATTTGTCGTTATTATAACCAAGTGCCTTTTTAGTCTACTAAAAAATGTGTATTAATTAGTTAACTATATTTTTAAAAATGCAATCGATGCCATGTTATACCTTTGCCAGTGACGAAAGGCAAGCCCGAGCGTTAATCAAAAGCAAGGGAACCTGTAATAATGTAAAGTTTGCTTGAAAAATATTCAAATAAGCTTTGAAGTATTTTAAAAAAGCTTTTGAATGCCCTAAACTGTGTCCAAGTAGTTTCTTTAAGCTATTAAGTAAGTTATTATACGCGTTTGTTTTTCACAAAGAGTTGAACATCGTTACATCACTTTAAAGTGCGATGATTTTAAAGGGAATTTTATGTTTCTCTGCTCTTTAAACTCGTTTTTAAAGGTTCTAATTCACGTTTTATGTTTGAAATTAATCCAGTAAAAAATAAATTAAAAGAAATTCGCGAACGTAGCTTGCTACTTCGGGGGTACCTTTGACTATGACGTTAAATCAGAGCGCTTAGTTGAAGTTAATCGTGAATTAGAGTTACCAGATGTTTGGAATGAGCCTGAAAGAGCGCAAGCACTTGGAAAAGAACGTAGTAGCTTAGAGGAAGTTGTTAACACTATTGTTGAATTAGAAACAGGGTGTAATGACATCGACGACCTTATTGAAATGGCCGTTGAAGAAGAAGACGAAGAAACATTTGATGAAGCCGTTAAAGATGCTGATGCACTCGATGCAGTGCTTGAAAAGCTAGAGTTTCGTCGTATGTTTTCAGGTGAGCAAGACGCAAATAATTGTTATTTAGATATTCAATCAGGCTCTGGCGGTACAGAAGCACAAGATTGGGCTGAAATGCTAATGCGTATGTATTTACGTTGGGGCGAAGCGCATGGCTATAAAACAGAAGCCATTGAAGTGACCGATGGCGATGTTGCTGGTATTAAAGGTTGTACCATTAAATATACTGGCGAATATGCTTTTGGTTGGTTAAGAACAGAAACAGGTGTACACAGATTAGTACGGAAATCGCCTTTTGACTCATCAGGGCGTCGTCATACATCGTTTGCTTCAGCGTTTATTTATCCTGAAATTGATGACAATATTGAAATTGATATCAACCCAGCAGACCTTCGTGTAGATACTTTCCGTGCATCTGGCGCAGGTGGTCAGCATGTTAACAAAACTGACTCAGCAATTCGTATAACGCATGTGCCGAGTGGCGCTGTAGTTGCTTGCCAGGCAGACAGATCGCAGCATAAAAACCGTGCTACCGCGATGAAGCTTTTAAAAGCCAAGCTTTATGAAATGGAAATGCAAAAGCAAAACGAAGGTAAACAAGAATTAGAGGACGGTAAATCAGATATTGGGTGGGGCAGTCAAATTCGCTCATATGTTTTAGATGATAGTCGCATTAAAGATTTAAGAACGGGTGTTGAAAATAGAAATACTCAGGCCGTGTTAGACGGCGATTTAGATAAGTTTATCGAAGCCAGCCTGAAATCAGGTTTATAAAACGACGCTAAACTGAAAACCAATTTACATACTTTTGAAAAATTCAAGATAACCACGAGAAATTAACATGACTAACAAGGTTCAAGACAACCAAACCGCACAAGATGAAAATAAGCTAATTGCCGAGCGCCGTGTAAAGCTTGAAAAGATTCGTTCTAATTGTTCAGCGAATGGTTTCCCTAACGACTTTAATCGTGAGCATTTGGCCGCAGATATTCAAGCTGAGCATGGTGAAAAAACCAAAGAAGAGCTTGAAGCGTTACAAGTTACTTATGCTATAGCAGGTCGTGTAATGGCTAAGCGAGGACCATTTTTAGTAATACAAGATTCAAGTGGTCGTATTCAGGGATACGCTGAAAAAACAGTGCAAAAAGAGATTCGTGCTAAATGGGGCTCATTAGATATTGGCGATATCGTTGGTATTAAAGGTGTTTTACACAAGTCAGGCAAGGGCGATCTTTACGTGAATATGGAAGAGTATTCGTTATTAACGAAATCACTTCGTCCTTTACCTGAAAAATTCCACGGTTTGTCGGATCAAGAAACTAAATATCGTCAGCGTTATGTTGATTTAATTATCAATGAAGATACACGTAATACCTTTAAAATTCGCTCAAAAATTGTTGCAGGTATTCGTAACTTTTTAACCCAACGCGACTTTATGGAAGTTGAAACGCCAATGCTTCAAATCATACCTGGCGGCGCAACAGCGAAACCATTTATGACGCATCATAATACGTTTGATTTAGACATGTACTTACGTATAGCACCAGAACTTAACCTGAAGCGTTTAGTGGTGGGTGGTTTTGATCGCGTTTTCGAAATTAACCGTAGTTTCCGTAACGAAGGTATTTCAACAAGACATAACCCAGAATTCACCATGATTGAATTCTACCAAGCGTATGCTGACTACCATGACCTAATGAACACTACTGAAGAAATGTTACGTACTATTTCACAAGATGTTATGGGTACTACTGTTATTCGTAATACGGTTACAAATAATGATGGCGAAGTAGTCGAAGAGAAATTTTATGACTTTGGTAAGCCGTTTGCACGTCTTTCAATGGTTGATGCTATTTTACAATATGGTAAAGATCATCATGGTGCCGACCAACTTGATGAAGCAACCTTACGTGACCCAGAGAACAACTTTGAAGCAATTAAAGCGATGGCTAAAGCGGTTGGCGTTAAAGAAACTGAAGCGTCTAAAGTTTGGGGTCCAGGTAAGTACATTTGTGAAATATTTGAAGAAGTTGCTGAGCATTTACTTGATCAACCTACATTCATTACTGAATACCCATGGGAAGTATCACCACTTGCACGTCGTAACGATGAAAACCCATTCATTACCGACAGATTTGAATTCTTTGTCGGCGGTCGTGAATTAGCGAACGGTTTCTCTGAGCTTAACGATGCTGAAGATCAAGCGGAGCGTTTCCAAAAGCAAGTAACAGAAAAAGATGCTGGTGATGATGAAGCGATGCATTATGATGCTGACTACATTAATGCACTAGAATATGGTTTACCTCCAACAGCAGGTGAAGGTATTGGTATCGACCGTTTAGTGATGCTGTTTACTGACTCGCCTACAATTAAAGACGTTATCTTATTCCCACATATGCGTCCAGAAGCTGAGTAATTAGCACTTATACTGTAACGGTTTAAACGTTAGTGGTAAAAAAATCCAATCGATGAAAATTGATTGGATTTTTTAGTTTTAGGTACGAGAACTTTCTTGAAGAACACTGCAGGAAAAGGTTGTAAAAGCTTGAATGCACGAAAGTTCAGTAATGAAGATCTGCCATCATTATACCAATTGAATTAAATATGTGATCTACTTTATACGTAGAGAAAATTTCTAAATACAAGGCATTTTTTTAAGTAACTAGTTGTTCAGGACAATAAGCTCAGGATAATATGCTCCTGCATTATCTAATAAGGTACTTCCTGTACCGTCTGCATTGTCTAATAAGGTGCATCCATGCACCGTTAATTATTAAAGAAATAGCGAAGTAGTTGGTGATTTTAACAAGTAGAAATGATCACATATTAAATGAGGTTGGTATTACTTCACTGTTATCATTCGAATGAATACTTTAAGTGACGTTACTTAAAGAGAAAATCTATAATCAACTCTTTTACGGATAAAATTTACATATAATTAACATTCCGCTAGTATTGTGGCACTTAGTTTTAACCTTTGGTGTTGAAACTTAACTCATCGAATAAAGCAATAAACAATAAAATAATAAGTAAGGAAGCACAGATGTTAACTATTGAAAATTTATCGAAAACTTACGCTAATGGCGTTAAAGCATTAGACAATGTATCACTCACTATCCCTAAAGGGATGTTTGGCTTATTAGGTCCAAATGGGGCAGGTAAATCTTCTTTAATGCGCACTATTGCCACCTTACAAGAAGCAGACTCTGGCAGCATAACATTCGATGATATCGATGTGTTAGCCAACCCTCAAGCACTAAGAACTCGGTTAGGTTATTTACCACAAGACTTTGGCGTATATCCGCGTATAAGTGCTTATAACTTACTAGACCATCTGGCTATTTTAAAAGGTATTACAAATAAGGGAGAGCGGAAAGAAACGGTTGAAGGCTTACTTGCACAAACTAATTTATTTCAGCACCGTAAAAATGCGGTAAGTGGTTTTTCTGGCGGGATGAGACAGCGTTTTGGTATTGCTCAAGCCTTATTAGGGGATCCCGATCTACTGATTGTTGATGAACCAACAGCGGGGTTAGATCCGGAAGAGCGAAATCGTTTTCATAATTTACTTGTCGCTTTAGGTGAAGAGAAAGTGATTATTTTATCTACGCATATTGTTGAAGATGTGAGTGAGCTTTGCCCGCAAATGGCCGTGTTAGCATCGGGACAAATTATTTTACAAGGCAATCCTATTGAATTAACAGAACAATTAAATGGGCAAGTGTGGAAGAAATCTATTACTCAAGCTGAAGTAGCTGATATTGAACAGGAATTTAATGTGATATCAAAACGACTTTTTGCAGGTAAAACGATTGTGCATGTTATTGATGATAACGCCCCTGAAGGTTTTGATAAAGCACCCGCTAATTTAGAAGACGTATATTTCTCGACATTAAATCAGCATCGCCATGTTGCTACCTCAACTGAATCTACTTCAGCCTAATAATCAAAGGACTAACACTTCAAGGAATATATCCCATGTTAATGAAAATGTTTGCCTTTGAATGGCGATACTTAACCAGACAACCCTCGTTTTATGTCACTAGTGGCATTTTTTTCCTCTTGGCCTTTTTTGCGACGGTAAGTGAAAATATCCAAATAGGTGGCGGCGGTAACGTTTTATACAATGGCCCATTTGCTATAGCGCAAACGCTACTTATTTTAGGCCTGTTTGCCATGTTTTTAGTGGTTAACTTTGTTGCAAGCACTGCAACGCGTAATGACAGCAGCAAGATGTCAGAGCTGCTTTATTCTAAACCTATTAACCCGCTAAGTTATCAGTTGGGACGCTTTTTAGGATCTTTTGCTGTTGTTGCCACTGTTTTTGCTTTTGTGCCTCTAGCTATTTTTCTTGGCTGTGCACTTGGTGGTGCAGTGGGGTGGGTAGATGCTGAGCGTTTGGGAGATACTAATTTAAGCTATTATTTTACCGCTTATTTTTATTTATCGTTGCCAACACTTTTTGTGCTTTCATGTTTTTTCTATGCGGTTGCGATTAAATTTAGATCGATGATGGCTGTTTACCTTTCAGCAGTGGGTCTTTTCATCCTTTATTCTATTTCTGGGCAGTTTTTAAATGAACCTGAATATAGAACAATGGCCGCTTTACTTGATCCTTTTGGAGTGAATACATTTGGCGAAATAACGCGTTATTGGACCATGTTTGATAAGAATAATAGTCCCATTGAATTCACGGGAATGTTACTCGAAAACAGAATTTTATGGTTGGCTGTTGGCGTTGTTATTATGGTGATCTTTGGCGGTTTTAGATCTAATGTACGGCTTATAGCTAATAAAGCGAAAAAAATAAGTAAAAAAGCAGAAAAGATTGCTAAACAAGAAGCGCTGTTATTTAAAGATCAAATACCAGCGTTATTGAATAATAATGTTAAAACAAAAAGTAATGGCATTGAAACGCTGGCTCATATGAGGTTACGTGTTGGCTTTGAAATTAAACAAGTGGTTTTCAGTGCACCTTTCTTAGTGTTATCAGTGCTCACTATTTTCATGCTTGTAGCACCACTTATTGATCCAACGGGTATGTATGGTACGCCTAACTGGCCTTTAACCCAGAATATGGTATCACTTATTGCTGGCTCTACTGGTTTGTTGATGATGATCATTTTAGCTTATTACAGTGCTGAAATTGTATGGCGAGAAAGAAATTCAGGTATGGGCGATATCGTCGATTCTATGCCTGTTAATAATATGACTTTTTGGTTATCTAAGCTCATTGCCATTAGTTTAGTGTTATCACTGTTATATATTTTTGGTGTTGCAGTGACTGTTATTAATCAAGTATTGCAGGGCTATCCTCACTTAGAGCTTTCGCAATACATTATACGATTAGGTTACGTAAATTTATTTCCTCTGGTATTAACGGCAATTCTAGCCTTTTTCCTACAGATTATTAGTCCAAATAAATACGTCGGTATGATGTTATTTGTCCTTTATATTATCAGTACTATTACGCTGAGTAATTTTGGCTTTAGCCATAACATGTATCAATTCTCGAGTGCACCAAGTGTTTTGTACTCTGATATCAATGGTTACGGTACTTTCTTAGGCACACAACACTGGTATATGTTGTATTGGTCAGGCCTAGCGATTGTGCTGTCGGCGTTAACTTATGCTTTATGGCATAGAGGGCCGATTCAATCCTTAAAATCACGCCTTAGTTTACTTGGTTATTATTTAGCGAAACCAGGGAAATTAGCGGTAGTCACGGGGTTGTTGATATTTATTGGTGCGGGTAGTGTTATCCATTACAACACGCGTGTTGTAAATGAATACATTATTGCAGACGACAGAGAAGACTCGATGGCGGCTTATGAGCATAAGTACGTTCAACATCTTAATGATGAGTTACCAACTATTACCCAAGTCTTTTCAACGATAGATATTTATCCAAAAGATCGCCGCATTGAAGCAGTATCAGATATAACTGTTGTAAATAACAGTGAACAGGAAATAACACGCTTTTTAGTGTCTAAACCACGCTTTACGGCTAAATGGTCTGTTGATATTGCTGGCGGAAAAATCGGTGATATTGATGAAGAATTTGACACAGCATGGTTTAATTTTGATAAGCCTTTGCAACCAGGTGAAAGTAGAGAAGGCCAATTGACAGTTACGCGTGAGCATAAAGGCTTCACCGATGGAGGCAATGACTTTAGTTTGCTTCACAATGGGACGTTTATAGACAACTTTACCTTGTTTCCTAACTTTGGTTATAACCAAAGTTGGCAATTATCAGACCGTCATAAACGCCGTCAACATGATCTTGAACCTTTAAAACGCGCTAATAAGCTTGAAGATAAAGCCTTTTATAACGAAAGCTTTTTTGGTAAAGGCATTGGTTTTATTGATTTTGAAGCAGTTATCTCAACCGATAAAGACCAATTTGCGATTGCACCCGGTTACATCCAAAGTGAAACTGTTGAAGGTGACAGACGTATATTCCATTATAAAATGGATTCGCCTATGGTTAATTTTTATTCGATTATGTCTGCAGAATTAATGTCTAAAAAAGAAGTTTACAAAGGCATTAGTATTGAAGTGTATTATGATGAAAAGCATGATATGAACGTAGATAGAATGATTGAATCAGTAAGAGATTCAATAGATTATTTCAGTGAAAATTTTGGACCGTATCAGCATAAGCAACTTAGAATTATTGAATTTCCAGGTTATCGTTCGTTTGCGCAAAGTTTTGCGAATACGGTACCTTATTCTGAAAAAATCGGTTTTATCAGTGATTTAAGAGATGGTGAAGATATAGACCCTGCTTATTATGTTACGGCGCATGAAGTTGCTCATCAGTGGTGGGGACATCAAGTGGGCGCAGCTAATGTACAGGGTAGTGCGATTATTTCTGAGTCTCTTTCACAATACAGCGCGCTAATGGTGATGGAGAAAAAATACGGCAAAGATAAAATCCGTAAGTTTTTGAAGTATGAATTAGACAGTTATTTACGTGGCAGAAGTGTTGAGGCGATAGAAGAGATGCCTCTATTGCGTAGTGAAAATCAGTCTTATATTCATTACCGTAAAGGCTCTGTTGTGATGATGTCATTAAAAGATAAGCTTGGTGAGCAACGCATGAATAGTGCACTAAAAAGCTTTTTACAAGCGTATAAATACCAAAGTACACCTTATCCAACCACCCTTGATTTGATGAGCTATTTGAATGCAGATACGAATGAAAACGAAAAAAGCTTTATCAGTAATGTATTTGAGTATATTTCACTCTACGATTTGAAAACAACGAATGCGGTAATGAATGCCGTTGAAGGCAGTGTTGATGAGTTTGATGTAACTTTAACCATTGAAGCAAGCTTAATTCGTGCTGATGGACAAGGTAAAGAAACGACACTCGATTTTGTTGATAACATTGATATAGGTGTTTTTAGCGAGGATCCAGAAAACCTTTCGGCAGAAGATTTTGTACTTTATTTGCAAAAGCATGAAATTAAAAGTGGTACGAATGAAATAACGGTTCGAGTTAAAGGTGATCCTAAGTT
Source organism: Colwellia sp. (assembly GCA_049607625.1). Taxonomy (GTDB): domain Bacteria; phylum Pseudomonadota; class Gammaproteobacteria; order Enterobacterales; family Alteromonadaceae; genus Colwellia. The sequence goes on along the minus strand of JBMYWR010000016.1, from coordinate 21,855 downwards.
TGTAGGGGTTGATCCGTTTGTTAAATTGATTGACCGAGATAGTGCTGATAACCTCTTTAAAATGTAGTTATTTAGTTAAGATCATTTAAAAAAGAAATACCGTACTTTGTTGATTCATGGTGCGGTATTTTTTTTACAACAAAAGCTATTAATTTGCCTTACTTTTAAGTAAATTAACCCTTCAGGCTTTATCATTTTTATAAACCCTATAAAAATACGAGCAATAATAATTATAATAATATTTTGCAAAAGACTTATCCCCCGAGTTCGGGTAATAACTGCAATTTCAATCAATGAGAATAATCAATGAGTTCATCAAGAGGCGGCTTTAGTTCGCGTATAGGTTTTATTATGGCGGCGGCAGGATCTGCAGTCGGCTTAGGTAATATTTGGGGTTTTCCTACCCAAACTGCCAGTAATGGTGGTGCTGCTTTTGTTTTAGTTTACTTGGTGCTTGCTTTTTGTTTAGCTTATCCTGCCTTTATGGCAGAGCTTTTAATAGGGCGTTATGGACAAGCTAACGCTGTAACCAGTATGGAAAAAATTGCCCGAAACACCTGGCAAAAGCGCTTTGGCTTTATTATTGGTTTTGGTGGCATTATTTGTGCCGCGTTAATTTTAAGTTTTTATGGCATTATTGCGGGTTGGATGATGTCTTATGCTATAGAGCCTTTAGCTCGCCTTGGCGGTTTAACTAGTGTAGCAGACTGGCTGATAAACCACTCACTTACCCGTAATATTCTATTTACTGCGCTATTTATGTCTTTAACTATTTTTATCATTCGCCGTGGGGTAGAAGAAGGTATTGAAAAGTGGTCGAAACGTTTAATGCCAATGCTAATTGGCTTACTGATATTATTGATTATTTATGTATTTACCCTAGATGGCTCTAAAGCCGGCTTTAAAGCTTATTTGAATCCTGATATCTCAAGAGTACTTGAACCTGACTTATTGATCAGTGCCTTAGGTCAAGCGTTCTTCTCGTTATCTCTAGGGACGAGTGTGATGATAATCTACGGCTCATATATCGCTAAAAAAGAGAACTTAGTCACCCTAGGAGCACAAGTTACGTTAATTGATGTATCCATAGCCTTTCTAGCTGGTTTACTTATTATTCCAGCAATGTATGTAGCACAGGCGCAAGGTGTCACTATTTTCGCTGAAGATGGTAGTTTAGTTTCGGGACCGAATTTAGTTTTTGATGTCTTACCGACACTATTTAATGGTATGGGAGCTGTTGGATTATTTGTTGCGTTTGGATTTTTTGTATTGATGTCTGTTGCTGCGTTAACATCAAGTATTTCAATGCTTGAAGGTCCGGTTTCTTTTGCTGTAGAGCGCCATGATCTGCCTCGTGAGAAAGCCACCAGCATTATTGGTTTACTCATTTTAGTATTTAGTATTGTGATAGTGATTAATTTATCTTGGATGTTAGATTTTATTGCGACGTTATCAACGCAATATGGTCAGCCAATCATTGCCATGCTATGTTGTGTTTTTGCCACGTGGATTTGGCAACGAAATGGTGTTTTAGCTGAAATTAAAGAAGGTAATAAAGGTGCTGAACATAGCATTTTTTGGAAAATATGGCCTTGGTATACTAAGTTTGTATGCCCAAGTGCGATAGCGATTGTTTTTTGGCATTCTTTGTAAGTGTGATAAGCGGGAAACGAGAAATAAGAATCGAGAGGTGAGCAGGGGAAGTGTTTTTGCTCTTGAGAGTAAGATGAGGGTGGTTTTAAACCTGTAAGAGTCGGCTTTAGCCACGATCTCTTTTGCTATAAGCTTACTCGTCACCAAAAATTCACAGCTAAAGCACGTTCCTACAAAAGTGATTAACAACGGTGTTTTTTAAACCTGTAGGAGTCGGCTTTAGCCACGATCTCTTTTGCCTTAAGCTTACTCGTCACCAAAAATTCACGGTTAAAGCACGTTCCTACAAAAGTGATAAAGCTTTAGTTTTCAGCCTTCAAGCATTCCCGCTTGTTTTAGCTTTCTAGCTTTTCCCTTTAACCTTCGGCCATGAAAGCAGCCATGGTTGCTCTATACTTTTAATCATTTTTTGTGTTGTATCTTGCAAATATTCAATACCACTTGTAGGTGGTGCAATAAATTCATATTGTTTATCTAGATAAGTAAATTTTAATGCGTATGCATGAAGGTAGCCACGATCTATCGGCTCTGATGATTTACCGTGATAAAGCTCGTCACCTAGGATAGGGGAGCCTATACTACTTAAGGCTACTCTTAATTGGTGGGTTTTGCCTGAATGTGGTTTTAGTAAGTAAAGTCGCTTTGAGTTACCAATTGAGTAGGAAAAAAATTGCGTTATGGCAGGGTTTTCTGTACTTCTTAGTAACTTCCACGCCCCCCTGCGACTCTTTGCCATATCGCCACTGATGAGGCCTTGTTTCTTAGATGGTTTTTTATCACTTATCGCTAGGTAATATTTCTCAATACTATGTTGGCTAAACAGCCTTCCAAAAATTTGAGCTGCAGCTTTGTTTTTGGCAAAAATAACTAAGCCTGATGTCATTTTGTCAAGACGGTGTACAGGGTATAATTCATTCTCTAGGCTGTTAGAGGAAGATATTTCAGTATTTTTTAAGTTATTTAAATGACTTTTTAGTTGTGAAAATAAGCCTTGACCTATAAGCCCTTCGTCATGAAAGTTAATGTTTTCATTTTTAGAAATAACAACAAAGTCATTGTTTTGGTAAATAATTTGAAACATGATGTGTATATCGATAAGTTTTAATGAAATATTATACCACTAAGTGATATCTTATAGGCGATAACGAAGTGAGGCTATTATACTTTGTCTTTTTAAATATAGTATTGTGTAAAAATAGAGCAAACCAACCTTTTATTGCACCAGCTAGCGGTTATTTCTACCTTTTTAATTTAAAACCTTTACACTACGCTTATTAACTTAATGAATTAATCGTGTTTACCTATAATGAAGGGGTTATTGTGAGCTCATCTTTACAAAATAACATTAACTATTTTAACAGTACTGAGCACTTAGCGAGTCTTAAAGGTATCGGTCGAGGTATCGAAAGAGAGACATTGCGTATACTTCCTGAAGGTAAATTATCTCAAGCGCCACATGCATACCAATTAGGCGCAGCTTTAACGCATGGGCAAATAACGACAGACTACTCAGAAACGTTATTAGAATTTATTACGCCAGTAAGTAAATCCCCAGAGCAAGCAATAGCACAGCTTCAGGATATTCAAAAATACACATTTAGTGTGATAGGTGAAGAATTACTTTGGCCAATGAGTATGCCTTGCTTTGTTAGCGATGCTAATAGTATTCCCTTAGCGAATTATGGTCAGTCAAACATAGGTAAAATGAAAACCGTCTATCGTCAAGGCCTAAAAAATAGATACGGTAGTATGATGCAAATTATTGCGGGCATTCATTTTAACTTCTCATTTCCAGAGACCTTTTGGGAGGCGTTTCAAACACTAGAAAATAATGCTGATAATAAAACAGATTATATTTCAGATAAGTACCTTGCCACGATTAGAAACTATAAACGATTCTGTTGGTTAATCCCTTATTTGTACGGTAGTTCGCCTTCGCTTTGTCCCTCTTTTTTAGGTGGTAAAGAACATAGTCTGCCTTTTAAAAAATCAAAAACAGGTGAACTATATTTAGATTACGCAACTTCATTAAGAATGAGTGATCTTGGCTATACAGCCAGCGAGCAATCTTCTTTAGAGATTTGTTATAACAACCTTAATGAATATGTCGATGGTGTGCAAAATGCAATCGCATTAAAGTCGAAAGATTTTAGCGCTATTGGTATAAAAGTTAATGGCGAATATCAACAATTAAACGATAATGTTTTACAAATTGAAAATGAGCTTTATGCGCCAATTAGGCCTAAGAGAGTGGCAAAGTCAGGCGAAAAGCCTTCTCATGCATTGAGAGAGCGAGGGATCGAATACATTGAAGTGCGCGCTTTAGATGTAAACCCATTCGTTGAAACAGGTATCAGTCTTGAGCAGGTTCATTTTTTAGATGTTTTTCTTATGTTTTGTGCATTAACGCCAAGTGATGAGTTAGATTTTGACGCGCAAAAAATACACGAACAAAATATGGATGAGGTTGTCCTTAGAGGCAGAGATCCTGAACTTTTACTTAAAGATGTTGTAAGCTCAAGCCCTACCGATGCAGAAGGGCTTAAACATAGAAGTGTTAAAGAGTGGGGCAATGAGTTGTTTAAGCAAATGGCTTTGGTTGCCGAGTTACTTGATAAAGCTTACGAGACTACATCTTATTCAGAAGCTATTGAATGTGAACAAGCTAAAATTAATAACCCTGCATTAACGCCTTCGGCTAAACTTTTAGAGATAACGCTCGACGAAAATACTAATATATCAAAATACGCTTTACATCAAGCAGCTCTATATAGAGATAAAGCTTTAGATAGACCTTATCAGTATTACAGTGAAGATGAATTCAAGAAGAATACAGAAAAGTCTCACTTAGAGCAGAAAAAAATTGAGGAGAGCGACAAGCTAAGCTTCGATGACTTCTTATCAGACTACTTTAATCATTAATTTACATGCTTGATAAGTGATGGCAGGAGACTGTTTCTACAAAGCCACTTTGTTTACGTTTCTGTAGATATTTATGCGCTCTGCTTAATGTTGATATTTTTCTCTATTTTAACAACGGATAGAATTTAGGGCAAAAAAAAAGGCGCTTTTGGGGAAAGCGCCATCTATAAAGCTATAACATACTTTATATAAAGTTAACAACCGAAAGCGATCCAGGGAAAGATGCTTTCATAGAATAAGACTCTTCATTTTTTAAAAAGTTCAAATAAATTGTGTGTTTTTTGTACTTTATTTTACTTTCTTCTTATTGGTTTTCTACTGCTTTGATTTAACTATTAAATTTATTTCTAGATTTTATTTCTTTTTTGCAGGGCGGCTATTCCATGCTTTAATCGTGTTATAGCGCCACAAAGCTTGCATACCAAAATATCCCAATATTGCAAATACAACCCCTAAAATCAGGCAGCCCAATAAAAAAGCAGGTCCTATAGTCGATAAGCTATCAACAACCCATTGCCAGCTAGCTTCAAAAGCAAACTCTTGCTTTGGAGCTGCAGTAACCCATGTACCTACAACATAACAACAGTAAAAGATAACGGGCATCGTTAAAGGGTTAGTAAGCCAAACGAGTGCGATAGAAATAGGCAGGTTTCCATGCACAAGTATAGCCGTACCTGCCGCTAAGACCATTTGAAATGGTACAGGCATAAACGCGAAGAACAATCCTATTGCAAAAGCTTTCGCTACTGAGTGACGGTTAAGATGCCACAAGTGAGGATTGTGTAAAAGGCTGCCGAAAATCTTTAAATATTTATTCTCTTTTATGCTTTGATGATCAGGCGTAAAGCGCTTTATTAGTTTTTTTGACATATACTGAATACTTACACAAGGATGTTGTTAATTACAATTTATAAAGGGTTTTCACATGGATTGGTGGCTACTTACATTTTTTATCGGTGCGGTATTGTCTTTATTTTCACCGGTAGTCCCAGAATTCGTTCCACTTTTCATTACTTTACTTGTTTGTCTTGGCTTATGCCATTATAGACTATTTCGGTTAAACTCGGGAGTTGTTTTTGGCTGCTTGTGGATGTTTTTATATGCTAACCACGCTAACCCTCCATGGATAATTGATAATAAGCTAAAAATAGAAGCATTCGCCTCAGTAGGTATCGTTGAAGGGCGTGTTATAAGTTTGCAAACCTCACTGATAAACGAAGAGCCTGGTAAAGTTTCTGTTGAAAAACAGACTAAGCAACGTAAACAAAGAGAGAAAGTCAAATTTGTCCTAGAAGTGCGCCGCTTCAATGGAAAAAGAGTAAATAAGCCCTATTTACTTAAACTAAGTTGGAATAACCCCTCATTTAATTTACTGCAAGGGCAAGTTGTTAATTTAAAAGTTGCAATGAAGCCCGCACATGGACTCGCCAATATAGGCGGTTTTAGTTATCAAACATGGCTCAAGAGTAAACATATTTGGGCAACGGGTTATGTCGTTAAGAGCTCCTTAAACAAAATAGTATTAAATCAATTAACTTATAGGCAGCAGTTATATTTAACAATAAAAGGAAGTTTGCCAAAACATGAGTTATCCCCCTTAATTTTAGCACTTACCTTTGGTGACAGAAGTCAGTTTTCTCCAGAGCTTTGGCAAATCCTCCAAGCAACAGGTACTGGTCATTTAATTGCTATTTCGGGCTTACATATTGGCTTAGTTGCTAGTGCGGTATTTTTGTTTATGACCCTGTTGTTTAGATACTTTCCAAGTAACCTTATTAGAAAATTTATGCTGTTAGCTCATGATATTTCTGTACGAAAATTATCATTATTTGCGCCTAGGCTTGTTCTATCAAAGTATATTAACTCTAATAAATATAACGCTAAGATCTCTACTTCTAAGTTTTCTGTATCCAAAAAAAGTATTGTTCAATGTTCAATAATTAAGGTAATCAGTCAAAAAATCTCCTTCCAACGTATTAATATTAAATTCATTATTGTTATAGTAAGTTTAGCTGTAGCATTTTTCTATGGCTATTTAGCGGGCTATTCTTTGCCTACCATAAGGGCATTAGTGATGATCAGTCTTTATTGGCTTTCTCGCTTCATAGGGATAAAAACCTCTTTGATAAGATGGCTATTATTGACCTTATTCATTATCACAATGACATCTCCTTTTAGCCTCTTTACCGCGAGTTTTTGGCTTTCCTTTTATGCTGTTTTTATGATTTTCATAAGCCTTTGGCGATTCAAGTTCGCGTTAAGTTCTGGTGGTACTTTTTATCGTTTTGTGAAGGGATTATTAATAATACAGCTTACTTTAACCTTTATGTTACTGCCTATAACAGGACTTTTCTTTGGGCAATTCTCAGGTGTTTCTTTGTTAGCTAACATCGTTGCCGTTCCATGGATGAGTTTTGTTACGATCCCGTTAAGTCTAATATCTATCTTTGCTTCATTTTTCAGTAGTTCTGTCACAGAGTTTTCGCTGCAAATAACACTTAAGTCGATAACTTTTATATGGCAGTGGTTAAGTTATTTAAGTGGAAATTCTTTTGCTAATGTTTTTTTAAGTCAAGATCAAAGGGTGTTGTTAATAGCAGTTGGATGTATTGGTTTTATTCTCATGTTGGCTGGTTTTAATAAAAGTACATGGCAACAGTTGCTGAGAAAACAAAGGTTTGTTTTTGTCGTCATTACTGTTGTTATGGTGACAATTATCACACTAATTACTTTTAGTATGTTTCAACGTAAAATTGTTAATGATATACCTTCTGGGCATAACCACTTTATGTCTAACGATTATATTATTGATTTAACAAAAGGTGATGTTGATCTCTCTTGGCAGCTTTATGTTTTAGATGTTGGTCAAGGGTTGTCTATTCTCATTGTAAAAGATAATCGTGCCATCCTTTATGATACCGGAGGTGCGTATTCTAGCGGGTTTAATATGGTTGATGCTGTCATCCTACCTTTTCTTAAGCACCAAAACATAGTTAAACTCGATAAAGTTATTATTAGTCATAGTGATAATGACCATGCTGGTGGATTGGCTGTACTTTTAAATAATATAGAGGTTGGTCAGGTCATTATGAATGACATAAAAAATTATCAGCAGCAGGTAATGTCTATCAAACAAAGTCACAAACCTCTATTTAAGTTGGCAGAGATGCCTAGTTTTTGTGAACAAGGTAAACAATTCAGTTGGCAGGGGCTTTCTTTCAATATGCTTTGGCCTGATAAGCTTAAAGGCCGTCGAAATGATGACTCTTGCGTTGTTCTAATCTCTGATAATGCGCACAGTGTCTTACTTACGGGTGATATCTCAAAATCTGTAGAGAAGAAACTTATAACTCAATATCCAAATCTTCGATCTGATGTATTGATTACTCCACACCATGGCTCAAAAACGTCATCAAGTATTGAATTCATTAAACAAATTAATCCAGGTTTAGCGATTATGAGCACAGGGTTTTATAATCGCTGGAAACTGCCAGCAGGCGAAGTCGTAAAGCGTTATAAAAAAATGGATATAGACATACTAAACACGGCTGAAACAGGGCAAATAATGTTAACAATGCCAAATCATGCAGGGAAAAATGAAGAACGAAACCCACAAAACCCAAAAAAAATTGAAGTGAGAACGTATCGAGAAGAACTTTGGCCCTTTTGGTTTGCAAAATAAAAGCCAGATAAAAGTTGGTTGTAGCGAGGTAATCAGGCTAAAATACAGGAAATATAAAGCATTATGCTATTATAATAATAAGTTTACGTGAGATTATTTAATTATTGGTTTACATACGATACAAGCAGAGCAAAAGCTGTTTAATCGTCATTTGGAATTCAGTAATTATTTTATCACGCTTATTTAGCCTAATTCAGTGAGCTAATTTTAAATGAGTAAAAATAATACCTCAGCAAGTGAAATGCCTGACTCTCCAACAAAAAAGAGAGGTAATTTTTCTCGCTTACTGCGCTTTGCAAAGCCTTATAAATTAGGTTTCGTTCTTGCCATTTTAGGTATGCTTGGTTATGCCGCTGTAGATGTTTATTTCCTTTCTAAATTACCGCCGCTTATTGATGAAGGCCTTTCAGGTAAAAACCCAGACTTTATGAAATGGGCACCCGTTTTTGTGGTCGTTGCCTTTATCTTTAGAGGCCTGTTTCACTTTGTCGGTAACTTTTGTTTAGCTTGGGTGGGCAACCATGTAGTTTCTGATTTAAGGCAAAAGCTTTTCGAACATATTATGGCAATGCCAGTCTCATTTCATGATAAAGAAAGTACAGGAACACTGATCTCTAAAATAACCTTTGATACAGAACAAGTCTTAGGCTCGGTGAGTAAAGCGATTGTTACCATGGTGCAGCAAGGAGCATTCGTAATCGGTTTACTCGTTATAATGTTTATTGAAAGTTGGCAATTATCGGCAATCTTTTTCATTGTTATGCCAGCGGTTGCTGTGATTGTAACGGTGGTATCGAAACGCTTTAGAAAGGTAAGTAAGAATATTCAAGGGGCTATGGGAGAAGTGACCAGTGCAACAGAACAAACCTTTAATGCACACAAAGTTATTTTAACCTTTGGTGGTCAAAAAAGAGAATCAAAACGCTTTGCTAAAATCAACCAGTATAACCGTAATCAACGGATGAAGATGGTAGCAACGAAAGCAGCAAGTGTTCCAATTATTCAGATTATTGCTTCTTTTGCGCTTGCGTTCGTGCTTTTTGCGGCAACGACCGAAGAACTCAAAACGAGTATCTCTGCTGGTACTTTTATTGGCGTAATTACTTACATGACCATGTTATTGAGGCCATTAAAGTTACTTACTAGCGTTAATAGCGAATTTCAAAAGGGTATGGCTGCGTGTCAAAGTATTTTCTGGGTGCTTGATCAACCATTAGAAAAAGATGGTGGTGAAGTAAAGCTCGAAAGATCGACAGGTCAGGTAAGCTTCAAAGCGGTAAATTTTGCTTATGATAAAAACATTAATAAAAATGAAGTGATTGAAACTGATGCTCTAGCATTGAAAAACATAAATTTTGACGTCAAATCTGGTGAAACTATTGCTTTAGTTGGACGTTCAGGGAGCGGCAAGTCTACATTAAGTGCATTACTTTTAAGGTTTTACGATGCAACTCAAGGGCAAGTACTTATTGATGGTGTAGATGTTAAAGAATATCAATTAAAGGATTTACGTCACCAATTCTCTTATGTATCTCAACAAGTCGTACTTTTTAATGATACATTAGCAAATAATATAGCCTATGGTAATCCTGACGCGACAGAGGAAGAGATCATTGAAGCGGCAAAGAATGCACATGTTATTGAATTTGCTGACGATATGCCTGAAGGTTTAAATACAAATATTGGTGATAACGGCGCTTTACTCTCTGGTGGTCAAAGGCAACGTGTGGCCATTGCAAGAGCGTTATTATGTGATGCACCATTTTTAATATTGGATGAGGCCACGAGTGCACTCGATACCGAGTCTGAACGTCATATTCAAGATGCTTTATTAAGGTTACAGCAAAATAGAACATCATTTGTTATTGCACATCGTTTATCGACGATAGAGAATGCAGATAAAATAGTGGTGATGGATAAAGGTGAAATCATTGAAATAGGTACTCACCAAAGTTTGTTAACTCAAAACGGACCTTATGCTCAATTACATAATGCTCAATTTGACAGTTAGTCGTTTATCATTGAGTTATTATACAAATAAAATTTATAACAATTTTCACTAGGGCAATATGCGTTTAATCGAAAAAGTATGGTTTCAAAAACACAGTGCAAAGTGGCTTTTAGTTCCTATATTGTTGCCTTTAACATGCCTGTTTTGGCTACTAAGTGGCTTAAGAAGACTTTGCTATAAGCTGAAGTTTTTTAAATCTTATAAAGTCAATAAACCCGTTATTGTTGTTGGAAACATCGGTATTGGGGGGAATGGCAAAACGCCTGTTGTCGTTTGTTTAGTCGAACAAGCCAAAAAAATAGGTTTTAAACCAGGAGTAATATCTAGAGGTTATGGTGGAACCCCGCCAGAGCAACCTTATTTATTAAGTGCAAGTAGCACTTCTATTCAAGCTGGAGATGAACCCGTACTCATTTATAATAGGTGTAAGGTACCAGTTGCAGTCGGAAGTAATCGAATAGACAATGCAAATTTACTTATTGAGCAAGGCTGCGACCTGATTATCAGCGATGATGGTTTACAACATTATAGACTGCAAAGAGATCTTGAGATTATTGTTATTGATGGAAAACGCTTTTTTGGTAATGGATTATTATTACCAGCGGGCCCTTTAAGAGAAGGAACTTGGCGTTTATCCGATGTTGACTTATTAATTATTAATGGCGGAGAGTCCCAAGTCGTTAATGCTAAATTAGGCTCTTTTGAAAAGCTTTTGATGATGAAGCTTTTAGCGACTGAAATTTGTCACGTAAAATCAGGAAAACTAATTTCGGTTGCAGAGTTTTTAGCAAATGAAAGCTTGTTTAAGCAAATAAGTAATGACACGGTTAATGTAAAAGCCGTTAATGCTATTGCTGGAATTGGCGCTCCACAGCGTTTTTTTGATACGCTTAAACAACTTGGCTTTGGGATAAATTTACAAAAAGGGTTCGTTGACCATCAAGATTTTGTCGAAAAAGATTTTGAACAATTCTCTAGCGAGTTGCCCTTACTTATGACGGAAAAAGATGCTGTAAAATGTACAGCATTTGCGCAGGAACACTGGTGGTATTTACCTGTAGAAGCTAGTTTTAGTTCTAAAGAAGAAACACAGCTTATTTCTATGTTATCAAACTTGAAATGTAGAAAAGCATAAACTTAATTGAATTGGTATTAGTTTAGTAATAGGCTCTACAGTCATACTTTACGAGTAAAAATAGTAACCTTTTATAGTAATAAAAAAGAGAGAGTAAAATGGCCTTTGACACCAAACTTATGGAAATATTAGCTTGTCCTGTATGTAAAGGAAAGCTTGTATATGATAAGTCTAATAATGAATTAATTTGTAAATTTGATCGTTTAGCTTATGCTATCGACAAAGATATCCCTGTATTGCTAGAAAGTGAAGCAAGACGGATTCCGTTAGAGGATAGCGAAAACCAAGAAACAACTCAGCAAGGTGTTTAAGCGTTTATGATGACACAAGTCCCTTTTATTGTTGTGATACCAGCACGTTTCGAATCAACTCGATTGCCAGGTAAAGTACTTGCAGATATTGCTGGTAAGCCTATGATTCAATGGGTTGTAGAAAAAGCCCAGCAAAGCGGCGCTAGTAAGGTTATTGTAGCTACAGATAATGATGACGTTGCTCGTGTTGTTGAAGCATTTGGTGGAGAAGTTTGTAAAACACGAGCAGATCATCAATCGGGTACCGAGCGATTAGCTGAAGTTATGCAAACCTATGCTTTTCATGAAGACGAAATTATTGTAAATGTACAAGGCGATGAACCTTTTATTCCGCCTGAAAACATTGCTCAGGTAGCGAATAACTTAGCTTCACAAAAGGCAGGGCCTCAGCAGGCCCGCATGTCAACACTCGCCATTACCATAGACAGTGCTGAAGAAGCATTTAATCCTAATGCCGTTAAAGTGTTAACTGATAAAGATGGCTATGCACTTTATTTCTCTAGGGCAACTATTCCCTACGATAGAGAAAGATTTTTAAATACCAATGAAGTCTCAAATATTGGAGACTTCTATCTTCGTCATGTTGGTATTTACGCTTATCGCGCAGGCTTTATCAATGATTATGTTAATTGGCCAACAAGCCAATTAGAGCAAATTGAAGCACTAGAGCAGTTAAGAGTTTTATACCAAGGTGAAAAAATCCATGTAGCGGTTGCCACTTCAAATGTACCAGTTGAAGGGGTTGATACACCAGAAGATTTAGAAAAAGCACGCCTTTATGCTGCTTCGCTGAGTTAAGCTTTAACTTTGCCTTTAAATTAAAGTTATTAGTAATTAAGGGAGTCCTCACATTCAAATGTGTTGACTCCTTTTTTGTATGCTTTTTCTGATAGCTTTCGTCATGCTTTCCCTCTTACTTGCAAATATCCCTGGAGTAATTTCTACTCGAGATTTTATTTATATTGTCTTCCTTTTTATATTAAGCATAATGGGCATCAGTAAATTATCTTTACCTCCCTTATGGCAAAAGGTAGCAGGCACTGATAAATAAAATGAAGAAGAAATTAAAATTAATAGATATATAATAAGAAATGAAGGGTAATAATGAGAAGTAAGTTAACAATAATAGCGGTGGCTATCGCATTAAGTGCAGGTGTAACATCGTGTGGTTCAAGTGAAAAACCTCAAAAAGATACGACAAACACCTTGAACGAAGGTGTGCAAGAGTCAATTCAGAACCCACTTTTTGAGCCAAGCCCACTGCAATATCAAACTCCAATGTTTGATAAAATTCAAACGCAAGATTACTTTCCTGCATTTAAAGCAGGTATTACAGCGCATAAAAAAGAAATTCAAACCATCGTTAATAACCAAGAGCCGGCAACATTAGAGAACACCTTAATTGCATTAGAGCACTCTGGTGAGCTTTTAGATAGAACATCACGTGTTTTCTACAGTTTAACTAGTTTGATTTCTGATGAAGACTTTCAACAAGTAGAAGCAGAAGTTACGCCTTTAGTAACGGCTCACTCAGACGATATTTATTTAAACCCAGCGTTATTTAAGCGTGTACAAACCGTTGTTGATGCGCCTATTAAGTATTCTGCAGAAGATCAACGCTTAGTTGATTACTACAACGACTTATTTATTAGCGCAGGCGCTAACCTTAACGAAACACAAAAAGCAGATATTCGTGAAATAAACACTGAGTTAGCATCATTAACTTTTAAGTTTAATCAAAACTTATTAAGTGTTGCTAAATATGATGTGGTCTTGGTAAATGATAAAAAACAACTGGCTGGTTTAAATGAATCAGAAATTGAAAGCCTAGCTGTTGATGCAAAAAATGCGGGTAAAGAAGGCTATTTAATTACAATTGTAAACACAACGCGTCAGCCACTTTTATCGCAACTAGAAAATAGAAAGTTACGAGAAAAAATATGGAAAACTTCAACCTCAAGAGCACATAAAGAGAACGATCCTCTTATTAAAGAGATTGTTAAACTACGCGCTAAAAAAGCTAAAATACTTGGCTATGCTACTTGGGCTGAGTATAAAATTGCCGACCAAATGGCGAAAACCCCACAAGCAGTTTATAAAATGCTTGATAATTTAACACCTAAGTCTTTAGCAAAAGGAGACGAAGAGGCACAAGCTATTCGCCTAGAAATGCAAAAAGAAGGTGTTAAAGGTGATGTGCAGCCGTGGGATTGGGAATATTACACAGAGAAAGTTAGACAAGATAAATACAACTTTGATGTTAACGAAGTGAAACCTTTTTTCGAATTGGATAATGTCGTTAACAATGGGTTGTTTTATGTAATGACAAAGCTTTATGGTATTAGCTTTAGCCAGCGCAAAGACTTACCGGTTTATCATGAAGATGTAACGGTTTATGAAGTTTTTGATGAAGATACCAGCTCAATTGGTTTATTTTATTTTGATCCTTATGCACGCCCAAGTAAAGCCGGTGGCGCTTGGATGGGAGAGTATGTAACGCAAAGTTTTTTAAAGGCTAATAAACCGGTTGTTTACAATGTTTTAAATATTCCTAAACCGGCACCAGGGCAAGCTACTTTACTTACAAATGATGAAGTAGGGACTTTATTTCATGAGTTTGGACATGCATTGCATGGCTTGTTTTCACAAGTTAAATACCCGAGTTTAGCAGGCTCTAATACCGCAAGTGATTTTGTTGAATTCCCTTCACAGGTTCATGAAGACTGGGCTTTTGAACCTTCTGTTTTAAAACATTATGCGAAGCATTATAAAACGGGTGAAGTGATTCCAAATGCATTGTTAGATAAAATGTTAGCATCGAAAAAGTTTAACCAGGGCTTCGATACCACAGAATATCTTGCTGCTGTGTTACTTGATTTAAAGTGGCATGATATAACGCCAGAAGCCGTTGTTGAAGATGTTGAAGCGTTTGAGAAAAAATCATTAATTGCTGCAGGTGTCGACAATAAGCTTATCCCGCCACGTTATAAATCAGCTTATTATAGCCATATCTTCGGAGGAGGTTATTCAGCGGGTTATTACGCTTACCTTTGGTCTGAAGTTTTCGGTGCAGATGCATTTTACTACATGCTAGATAACGGCGGTTTAACCCGAGAAAATGGCGATAAATTTAGAAAAGAAGTACTTTCTCAAGGTAGTAGTAGAGACTTAATGCTTCATTACACTGAATTTAGAGGTCAAGAGCCTACCATTGATGCCATGCTTAAAAGGAAAGGTTTTTAATTATTTATGCGTATTTTCTCCTCATGCCAAGCTTAGTTATTGGTTTGGGGAGTAATTTAACTTATATTTTTATACAATGACATGCACTGCTAATTTTAGTTGTGCCATTGCACCGTTAATTTCCAACCCTTTGTCGCTAGGGTTAAGATTAATTGTTATAATCCATTCTATATTTATACCTACACTTATACGAATTAAGGCTACTTTTTAGAAAAAGCTTAGTCTTACTTATTTAAAGAGAACAATTATGTTTACCTTAGCATTAGAAGGCATGACAAAAGATGAGTTTTTAGCAAAATATTGGCAAAAACAACCTGTTGTTATACGCCAAGGCTTTAAAGACTTTCAAGACCCTATTGCTCCTGATGAGCTTGCTGGTATTGCAATGGAAGAAGCGGTTCAGTCACGCTTAATTCATAAAAAAGATGACCAGTGGCATGCCGAGTTTGGTCCTTTTGAAAGCTACGAACATCTTGGCGATAAAGATTGGTCACTGGTGATTCAAGCCCTTGATAACTTCTCTGAAGAAGCAGCAGAAATTATTGAAGCTTTTCGCTTTTTACCCCATTGGCGTTTAGATGATTTAATGACAAGTTTTGCGATGCCTGGTGGAAGTGTTGGACCGCATATCGATAATTACGATACGTTTATTTGCCAAGGCTCTGGCTCTAGACATTGGCGTGTTGGAGATAAAGGTCATCATGAAGAAGTTATTGCTCATGAAGCGTTATTACATGTAGAAGCCTTCGAAGCCATTATTGATGTAGAGCTTAAAACAGGCGATATTTTGTATATTCCACCAGGCTTTCCACATGAAGGTGTAAGCTTAGATGTATCAATGAGTTTTTCAGTAGGCTTTAGAGCAAACTCAGCAATTAACTTACTTAGCGGCTTTGCAGACCATCTTATTGATAACGAGTTAGGTGGGGCTTTATTAGAAGATCCAGAGCGTTTATCAACACAAGCAAGTGGCGAAGTTTCTAATGAAGATTATGCAACCATAAAACAGCAAATACAAAACCTACTTGATGATGAAGAAACGTTTAAAGCTTTCACTGGAAAGTTTTTAACTGCGCCTAAACACGAGCTCGATTTAATGGCATCAGAAGAGCCTTTTTCTGCTGATGAAGTATGTGAGCTATTAGGTATACATGGTGTTAAACGTCTTGGCGGGTTACGCGCTTTTTACTTTGAAGATACGATATCAAATGGTATTTTCTACATCAATGGAGAAGAGTACAAGGTTGATGTAAGTATTATTGAAGCTGTTAAATTACTTTGTAATCAAGTTGTTATTATGCCTGAAGCATTAAGTGCATTTACAAATAACGATGCTTTTATTGCATTGATGATAGATATGTTGAATCAGGGGTTCTGGTTTTGGGTTGAGGCCTAAAAGGTAAGCTATGCGTTTAGATAAATTCATTTGTAAAAGTACTGAACTAACGCGAACAGAAGCTAAAAAGCTTTTAAAAAGCGGTGAAGTTCGTGTAAATGGTGAGGTTGCAGTTAACCCTGCAATGCAAGTGCACGAGAACAATACTATCGATATAGATGGCCAAATACTTACCTCTAGAACGTCTCGGTATATCATGCTGCACAAAGTACCTGATACCATTTGCTCTAATGTAAACGAAGTTTACCCGTCGGTACTTAACTTTATTGATGTTGATAAAGCCTTTGATTTACATATTGCCGGCAGGTTAGATGCAGATACCACAGGTTTGGTACTGATAACTGACGACGGCAGATGGTCGCATAATATTATTTCACCCAAGAAAGATTGCCCGAAAACGTATCGAGTTTGGTTGAAGAAGCCCATAAGTGATGAGCAAGAGGGCACTTTAATACAGCATTTTAAAGAAGGGATACAGCTTCAGGGAGAAGCTGCGCTTACAAAGCCTGCAAAACTGGTTATTGTTGGGCCTGACGAAGTTGTACTAACGATAACAGAAGGCAAGTATCATCAAGTTAAGAGAATGTTTGCAGCCGTTGGTAATAAGGTTGTCGATTTACATCGAGAGCAAATCGGAAAACTTGCGCTAGGTGATTTAGCAGAAGGTGAATGGCGTTATCTTTCACAAGAGGAAGTCGCTTACTTTACAGCGTAGTGGCTTTATTTTACTGTGGCATTACTATTGCGTTTAAAGTTAAATAATCACAGTTAGTTGTCACAATAAAACATTAGATAAAAATACATAATAATTATAAAGGAAAGTATTTCGATGGAATTACACTTATGGTTTTCGCTTGTTTTAATTTGTTTATTAGGAGCAATGTCACCGGGCCCTAGCCTAGCCCTCGTTATTAAAAACACGATTAAAGGAGGCACATCACAAGGTTATGCAACTGCAATTAGCCATGGTTTAGCTGTTGGCTTATATGCTGCTATAACGGCAACCGGTATCGGTATTATCATTGTTCAGTCACCAACACTTTACTCAGTAATTCAATATGCTGGCGCTGCTTTTTTATTTTATTTGGGTGCCAAGTCTTTATGGGCGGCCAAAATCGAATTAATGACTAAAAAAGCCAATCTTGATGCAGGTGATGAATCAGTTCAAGAGTCTGATCCAGAAATAAGACCTGTAACCGAGAAAGTGAATGGTTGGCGAGATGGTTTTCTTATAGCCTTTTTAAACCCTAAGTTGGCGATTTTTTTCCTAGCCCTATTTAGCCAATTTGTCGATGAAGGTGCCCACTGGACTCAAAATGCGATTATGGCTTCAACGGTAGGAACTATTGATTTACTTTGGTATGTCCTTATTACTTTTGGTATCTCAAGAGGGGGCTTTATAGAAAAACTTAAAAGAAACTCGGTTAAAGTTGATATTGTAACGGGTATCTTTTTAATCCTATTAGCGATGCGCGTTGTGATGAGCTGATTGAAGAGGTAGCTCAAACTTACATGGATGCTTATGGTTAATAGGCTTTATTAATCACGATAATCACTAAAGTTAATAAGGTAGTTATTGAATTCTTGGTTATTCATGTACGTTGCTCCGACATTGCGGATATTAGATATTTTGGGGTGTTACGACAACATCTAGCCATAAGCTTATGATGGTGCTTAAAATAGCAAATAAACTTTCGAAAGAAAGTTTTACCATTATTACTGGAGGAGGTCTTTGTGCTATGGAAGCAGGAAATAAAAGGGCAAATGACGAAAAGGATAGTCAGTTGAGGTAAACATTGTTCCACTTCAAGGAAATATTCTAATCTTTATCAATACATTACGTTATCGTTATTTTTCCACTTGTAAAGCTTTGTTTATTTAGTGTGCCATCTTGCATTAAGCGCATTTGTACTTCTATATTGTGTTTTGAATCTGCATTAGCGATCGCTTCACTTTTTGTTATTTTACCTTGCTTGAAAAGTTCAAAAATAGCTTGATCAAAAGTAATGATGTCTTTTTCCAAATTTCGCTCTAGAGTTTCTCTTATTTCTTCTATCCTTCCTGTTTGAATTAGCTCCTTAACAAAAGGCGTGTCCTTTAATAACTCTATAGCTGGCAATCGTTTACCGTCAACCCCTGAAATCAATCGTTGACAAATAATTGCTCGAATATTGCGACCAAGATCCATAAATAGCTGTTTATGTGCCCTTTCTGGAAAGAAATTTATAACTCTATCAAGTGTTTCTATTGTATTGCTAGCGTGAATTGTTGCTAAACAAAGATGACCAGTCTCAGCATAATTGATCGCGTTTCTCATAGTGTTTTCATCTCTTATTTCACCAATCAAGATCACATCAGGGGCCTCTCGCATTGCATTTTTTAAAGCATCTCCATAACTTTTAGTATCTGTACCAACTTCTCTTTGATTTACAATTGATTTTTTGTATCCATGGACAAACTCAATAGGATCTTCAATGGTGAGGATATGACCTGCCAATGATTCATTCCTATAATCAATCATTGATGCCAATGTTGTTGATTTACCCGATCCAGTAGCGCCAGAAACTAAAATAAGACCTCTTTTTTCTAATACAATCGATTTTAGTGTTTTAGGTAAGTGTAATTCATCTATGCTTGGTGGCTGGCTTTTTATAAAACGAACAACCATGGCTATTTCGTTTTTTTGTCGCATCACATTGATCCTAAATCGACCAATGTCAGCTATTGATACACCTAAATTAACTTCCCAGTTTTCTTCAAAAGCTTTTAAATGAACTTCTTTCATTACAGAGTACGCTAGCTGTTTAACAGTCGAAGGCGATAATTTACTCTCTTCATTTATAGGAGAAAACTTCCCTTCTATTTTAATTAACACAGGAGAATCTGGACTAAAGAACAAATCTGAAGCTTGTTTGTCTACCATGAGTTGTAAATATTGAGAAATATTCATCTAGCTATCCCAAAGAAAATTTTAAAACAATATTAAATGTATCATAAAAATTTAAAATCAAGCACATAAATTAGCAACGTATTTAGAATATGGTCGAATTAACATCGACAATAATCGTGCTGAGCGTGCCGTGAAGCCATTTGTTATTGGCCGAAAGAATTGGCTGTTCTCTAATACATCACGCGGGGCTACAGCAAGCGCCATAGTGTATAGCTTTGTGGAAACAGCCAAAGCGAATGGCCTGATGGTAGACAGTTACTTACACACTTGTTTAGATGAACTTGCTAAAAATCCTACCGACCTTGAGTAACATTAAGCAAAGCTAGACGCCTTTAACCTTACGCTTACGCTAAGAAATTGAGTTAACGTTGTATTAAGTATTCGTTAGCAATTACGTAACTAATGTCAGTAGATCCGACATTGCGGACATTAGATATTTTGGTGTGTTACGACAACAGCTAGCCATTAGCCGACATTAGCTTTTCAGTTCCTAAAGGCGTTTCAGATCCTAAAGCGGTCATTAACATTCTTTCACAAAAGATATTACCCTCGTGCTAAACCAAAACAATTTAGTTTAACTATCTAATGACTTAATAATCCCGCAAGCTTCAATTGTGCTCTCTGAACCGCAAGTGCTTGCCATTTGCTGCAACTCTTTTTTGAGTGCCTTTAACTCTTTCATTCGTTGATTAACTAATTCTAGTTGTTGATCAATCAACGCATTTACACTAGAGCAACTCTCTTCTGGCTTATTTTTTAATTCAATGAGTCGCTTAATATCATTAAGTGGAATATCTAAACTGCGGCAATGCTTGACGAATTCCAGCTCTTTAAGTGCCTTATCAGAATACAATCTGAAATTACCTTCAGAGCGCTCAGGATCTGAAAGCAATCCTTCCCTCTCATAATATCGAATGGTCTGTACCGAACAGCCAGAGGATTTCGATAACTCACCTATTTTCATAATATTTCCCAATAAACTTGACTCTATAGTTACTATAGGTTTTATAGTTAAAGCATACAAGTTAATCGGAGATAAAAAATGAGCGGTTGTGGATGTGAAGTTGAACTAAAAGATAACCAGCAAAAAACGGTGCTTTATTGGCTTTTAGCTATCAATGCCACGATGTTTGTTTTTGAAATAGGTTTTGGTTGGTTGTCAGAATCAACGGCATTAATTGCAGATTCGTTAGATATGCTAGCGGATGCAATAGTCTATGCAATTGCGCTATACGCGGTGGGAAAGTCAATCCAACATAAGGCTAATGCTGCCTTAGTGAGTGGGTATTTCCAACTGGGATTAGGTATGTTAATCCTGTTGGATATTACTAGAAGGCTATATGGTGAAAGTGAGCCTCAATCTTGGTTTATGATTGGCGTAGGCATGGTTGCGTTAGTCGCAAATGTGATTTGTCTTATCCTTATTCGTAAGCACAGCAATGGTGAGGTGCATATGAGGGCCAGTTGGATATTTTCAGCTAATGATGTGATTGCAAATCTTGGTGTCGTTACCGCTGGAGTACTAGTGATGATGCTTGAACAACGTTGGCCTGACATCGTTATTGGTAGCATCATTTCGATTTTGATTCTTCGAGGTGCTTACCGAATATTAAGTGATGCTAAACAAGAGTTAGCCGCTGCTGAAAAACCATGCGATACACCAAGTGAAGATAAACAATCGACCTCTTGTTGCTCCAAGTAAGGGAAATGCTATGAATAAGAAATATATAGAAAATACTAAGATAGTTAATTTTGAACACTCTGCAATTCAATCATTAATTACTGAGCGTAAATGGCAAGAACTTGATGACTTCAACAAAATTGGTGCAGCCTACCAATTCGTTAAAGATGAAATGATATTTGGCTACAATGAAAGCGATGATATTTCAGCAAGTAGTGTTTTAGCTGATGGTTACGGCCAATGTAATACCAAAGGCAACTTGCTGATGGCCTTGTTGAGAGGGTTAGGCATTCAATGTCGATTTCACGGTTTCACCATCGATCAGCAATTGCAAAAAGGTGCCATACCCAGCTATGTATTTTGGCTAGCACCTAAATATATTATCCATAGTTGGGTTGAAGTTTATTTTGATGGGCGTTGGATTAACTTAGAGGGCTTTATATTAGATAGCCAATACTTAACCTCACTACAGCAGAAGTTTAACCAAGTAAAAGATGATTTTTGTGGCTATGGAGTCGCAACAAAGTGCTTCTCTTCTCCTGATACGGATTGGAGAGGAACAGATACCTATATTCAAAAAGAAGGAATTCATGATGACTTTGGGCTTTATGATTCCCCTGATGAATTCTATAGAGAAAAAGGCACAAATTTATCTGGAATAAAACGATGGTTATATCAACATGTGATCCGTCATTTGATTAATATGAATGTATCAAAAATTAGAAATACAAAAGCACTGGAGGTACAAAATGCACAACCATAGTCACAGTCATCAACATGGTAAAGACGACAGGATTGGTTGGGCGTTTTTTCTGAATGTTACATTCACGATCATCGAATTTATTGGTGGGTGGCTTACCAACAGTACCGC
>JBMYWR010000015.1:0-34184 GCA_049607625.1 Colwellia sp. | reverse complement strand
TAACGACTTGGCCGTCTTTAACATCTAAACAAGGGATTATGCGTTTTGATAACATAGTGTCACCATTAGTTTAATCTTTTGATATTTAAGGGGTATTTCTTTTTCGGTTTTTGATTTTGATTTAAAATGGATACACATAGGCTACACTTAATATATTATTTATCTAATAATGTTTGAATAACAATTCAACGTCGCATTGCTGAAATCGTCACATTTATTGAGTTTGACTAGGAATATAACGCATAAGAAGCAGTTAGTTAATACATAAGTGTAATAACTGTTATCATTATTCTTAATAACAAAACTCAGCTAATTATAAGGGGAGTGGGCTTATGTTTTCTCGACGGTTTGAATCCTTAAGTCAGTAAATCTTTAGGCTAGTTATTTCTGGCTGACAGATGTACCTTCGCAATTAAAAGTTGATAGTTCTTAAATTCACGAAAGTGTAGATTCGAATCAAGTAATAATTGTTCAAAAAATTCAAGTTAAGACTAATTTCTAGTCATGGCTTTCGGGCTAGCAGATACTATTAATTCAGAGTTGGTTTGGACAGTGTAGGCTTGCACTAAGCTAGCGGCTCTTCGCAGCATTTCTCGTCGCAAGAATTCAGGCTCCAAAACAACGATGGAATCTGAAAATCCACTTAAATAATTTGCAATAAAGAAAGGATCTGGCTCTTTTCTATTGAAGTGAATTGGAAAACTTAACTCCATTTCAATTAGCCAACAGTCATCAGTCTTTAATTTAGTAAAAGTCGCTTTATCAGCTATAGAGGTGGCTTCAAAATTACTTTTAACCCATGTATGGCAAATAGCTGAGATCTTTTCTCTTGTTTCATATTCTGTTTTTTTGACTTCAATAAACTGCTCTTTTGACGCAGTTAAATCATGCAATTTGCCTATTTCAAAATATCTCGTCGTATTAGTATTATGCTCATGAGCCAGTACTTTTAAGTGTTGGTTTAACAGTACAATTCTTTGAGGCGATAAGATTAATTCTTTTGCATCAAAACTCTTGTGAATTGATTGGTAATTAGCAGAAAAGCACTGTTCTTCAAATGTACAATCAAATACAAACTGCCAAGATTTTCTTTCTTCAATTGTGGCTGACTCGTGATCTAATACGCTATGCATGTCATAACCCATCGGATTGAAATCTATTTTAGACAAATATTTTGTAAGCTCTGAATGGTCTAATACTTCTTCAGCTCTTTTGAATTCAGTTTGTAACGCTGAAAAAATATGAGGAGGAATTAGCTCCGGCAGATATTCTTTAATAAACGCAAATGCAAACGCTCTTTCTTCTGACATTTCAAACTGTTCAACAGCATCATCTTTGTCTTTTTGTGAGGTCCAGTAATATAAATAAGCATTTCCCTTTTTTACTCTACAGAGTCCTTCTCCTTCATCATCTAGTATAGAAGTGATAATTCGAGATGCGTTTTTCTTGAAAGAATCAAAAGAGTCTTGGCTTTCTTTTCTAAAGCTAGACAGTCGGTTTTCAATTAAATCTTTTATTTTAATTGCCTTATCTTCACCGACACCAATGCTTCGCACGATCGCGTTTCTAAATTCTGAATTCGATGACTTCATACAAGTGAGTAAACCCTATAGGACAAGTGTTGTCTCGATATTCTTTTAAAATGCCACTAATGTCAATCGAGGAGTAACTTTTATGCTGTCTGAACAACTATTAAATGTCATGAAAATGTTTTGTGAACCCTCGCTTTATCAAGACTTTTCAACGAGTACAGAAATTACAAATGTGATTAATCAACTTTCATTAGGGCAACTAAATACTAATAGAGAAAAGTACGTTATTTCATGCCTGATCCTCTCAGTTCAAGAAGCTTTAGAATCAAGTATACAAAAAGCAGCTGACTCAGCAGTCATGTCTGACCTGACGAAACTGGTCGATGAACTCAAGCAATTTCAATCAACATTACTTTCTGAAGAAAGGGTGATGCACTAATGAAAACTTCCAATCAAGACCTTATTAGATTATTTCACATTAAACGATGTGGACACACCCAGATTGACAATGATCAACATTTAAATATTTAGGAGTGCTTTTATGCAGTATCAACCAAAAGAAGTCTATATTGGGGGCTTTAACCCTGTTTATGAGTGTGTTCAAAACGGCTTTTTCCTAATTGGTGCGGGTAAACTTGGCGTTATGTTTTCTATTGTAGTGATGAGAGGAGATACTCTATTTTGGGTTAGTGCTTTTATCGGAACCATTACACTGCTGAGAGCAAAGCGCTGGTATGATAAATGGCAGGATCGAGAGCTTCGAATCAAGTGTATCGATATTAACTATATCGAAAGATTAAGTGACGAAACTGCGCCTAAATACAAAAAACAACAAGCCATCACAGCTATAACGAATAGAGCTTCGAAAGTATGGTGGAGTTATTTGCTTTTCTTTACTCCTCACATTGCTTTATTAGGCTTTTGTTGGTGGCTGCTTGATGCTTGGGGAGCTTAAGGGTAGTAGCATTTTCTCTTTTGCTGAGAAAATACTCAAATAACGATAGGGTGAATTATGGCGAATCTATTAATTATAGAGTTTAGTGAAGAGGCGACTGAAAATTACTTAAGACTAGTAAGTCGAAAATCTGAAGCCGAAGTTGAAATGGATATGGAGCCATCTGGTGTTAAGCTAGAAATTGATATTGGACCTGCACATTACGGTTATGAGGCTGAAGTTGCAGGTAAGTCTATAGGTGAAGTCTTTGTGAAGCTTGAACATACAGGTTCACCTAAATTAAAATCATAAGATTTCCCACTTTTGGGTAGCAAAATTCCGGCAGGCTTGGCCTGCTCCCGAACCTAGTTTTTGGCCTGTTGGGTTAGTCACTGAATAAGTAAATTTTCTGCATGTTTGGTATAAAATACCTCGTTTAGAATCTTCAAAGTAATCTTCTACATTCACGTTAAATACGTAGCATGTATCTATGTTCGTCCAAATATATTCTTGATCTGGTTCGCCTGATTGGAAAACTCTTGAGAGCTGTTCGAAATCCTAATGCCCAAAAGCTTCATATTGGTCTATTTTGCCGTCGAGATTGTCATCAATGGCGCCATTTATTGGGCCTCTGTTGTATTGTTTAACCTTGCTATATACATCGGCAGGTAAGCCACAGTTAGAGTTGGTAATTGCACAGCCAGAAATGTTTAGAGCAAGTATTATATAGAGGCATTTATGCATCCTTTTCCTCCTGAAATACTACTATGTTTAACCCTTTCTGAATCAAAAACAGTTCAAACTGAGTAACTAAATAGTGATAAATTTGAGACAAGCTACCAACAGCGGCTATTGATTCAACGAAGTTTGAGTCGTTTCCTGAAATGTCATGTATTTCTGCTTGTGCTCTAAAGAATAGATAAGATTTTTGACTTTTAGCCTTATCAATTTGAATATCTGAAATAGCTAACCTGTAACTTAAATCTTCAGAGAATAAGACTCCTGTTTGGGCTATTAACAGATAAGCTGAAGCAACCGTGCTTGGCTCAATGCTAATTAAAAAGTGTTCTTCATTAACTGTTTCGCGATTCATTGATTCACTCATTTATAATTTAACTGTTTAAATAAGCCTACGGAAAAGTTAGGACGCTTTTTGTCCCAATAGCCAGCTAATCTTTTGTTTTGGGAGGTCGCTATGACTAATTTAGAGTTATGTTTAATTTGGGCTGGAGATCACGTAATTCACAGTAAAGTTGAATACGATTTTCATATAGAACAAATCAAACTTTCACTATTAGATAAACAAAAAGATAACGAATACAGTTTTCTCTTTTGGACTTCTGCCTGTGAAGCATTCGAGATCAAAAATGACTTACCACGACGGATTCATGAAGTGTATTCAAATGCATGGTGCTGAATGTCACATATAACTTTATGAAGAAGTTGTAGTTTCACTGTAAATATTCAAATTTTTATGGTTAATTGGGACGTTGCGTGTCCTAAGCTAAAAGTACACTTATGGAAAGACTTGATTTAAGGAAGTATAAAAATGAGCCAACCAAGGTATTTGACCAAATCACGATTTAAGTTAGCTACTGAGTGTCCAACTAAACTGTTTTATACGGGCAAAAAAGAATACTTGGATAACAAGCTTGATGACCCTTTTCTTGCCTCATTAGCTGATGGCGGTTTTCAGGTGGGTGAATTAGCTAAGTGCTATTACCCAGACGGTCATGACATAACTTCTTTAGATTATGAAGAGTCGATTCAGCAAACTAATGAGCTATTAAAGCAAGAAAACGTCGTCATTTTTGAGCCAGCCATTCGCTTTGGCAACTTATTTGTTCGTGTCGATATTTTAGTTAAGCAAGGCAATGAGTATCAGCTTATTGAAGTTAAAGCCAAGTCATACTCTGCTAAAAAAGATAAAGACTTTCTGAACAAGTCTGGAAAGTTAGACTCAAAGTGGAAACCATACATTTTTGATGTGGCGTTTCAAAAATACGTTTTAAAACAGGCCATACCCGGTGCGCTAGTTAGCAGCTATTTAATGGTTGTGGATAAAGACATGCCTTGTCCAGTTGATGGTTTAAATCAGAAGTTTAAATTAACTCGTGATGACAGAAACAGACGCGGTGTGTCTGTTTCTCATTCGTTATCTGCCTCGGATTTATCAGTAAAAATTCTCAAAAAGGTCAATACCGACAAAGCAGTTCAAATTGCTTATGAAACCGAATTGCAAACTGGTATGCCAGTAGAAGGCTTCATCCCTAATATCGAAGTACTAGCAGAGCAGTATTCTAACGATGAAAAGGTGATGCCAGTCATCGGCTCAAAGTGCAAAAGTTGTGAGTTCAAATGCTCGGAAGAAGATGAAGCGAATGGCTTTAAAAGTGGCTTTAAGGAATGCTGGAAAGAGCAACTTCATTGGAGTGATGAAGACTTTAATGAGCCTACGGTATTAAGTATCTCAAACTTTAGAAGTTCAAACCGCTGTATCGAAAATGGCAAAGTAAAGCTAAAAGACCTTTCTCCAGAAGACATCAACTACGAAGAGTCATCAACACCTGCACTTACATTAAAAGAAAGGCAGTGGCTTCAAATAGAGAAAGTACAAGAAAATGATTCAAGTGTGTATGTTGATGTCGATAGCATGCGAAATGAAATGGCCTCTTGGACTTACCCTCTTCACTTTATTGACTTTGAAACTTGTGCCGTTGCCATTCCTTTTTATAAAGGAATGTCGCCATACGAAGGCATAGCGTTCCAGTTTTCCCACCACATATTACATGAAGACGGTCGTGTGGAGCATGCAGGTGAATTTCTTAGTTCTCAGGTTGGTGAGTTCCCAAACTTTAATTTTGTAAGAGAGCTAAAAGCTCAATTAGAAAAAGACAACGGCACCATCTTTAGGTACTCAAACCACGAGAATGCTTATCTTAATATGGTTTATCAGCAATTAAAGTTGTCTGCTGAATTAGATAAGGACAAGCTTTGTGACTTTATTAAGTCAATCACTAAGTCTTCCAACAATAGCAAAGACAATTGGTTGGGTGACAGAAACATGGTCGATCAATGGGAGCTGGTAAAGAAATATTATTATGACCCTGCCACAGGTGGCTCAAACTCTATTAAGGCAGTACTACCTGCGATTTTAAATAGTTCTAAATTTTTACAAGAAAAATACGAACAACCTATTTATGGGACTCATGAGTTGCCTAGCTTAAACTTTAAAAATAAAGCTTGGATTGAACTTGATGACAACGGAAAAGTGAAAGACCCATACAAATCACTGCCAAAAATGTTTGCAGAAGCGTCTGAGCATGACATAGAGCTACTATCAGAATCTGATGAACTGAATAATGGCGGTTTGGCTTTAACTGCATATGCAAGGCTCCAGTTCACTGAAATGTCTGATTATGAAAGAAAGGAACTTGAACGCGGACTATTGATGTACTGTGAGCTAGATACTTTGGCTATGGTGATGATCCAAGAGGCTTGGAGGGAGATGATTAATGAAAACAAATAGAGTCAGAAAGAAGATACTGGCTTAACTATAAAACCGTGGCCAATATTAGTTGACCACTACAGTAACGTTTACCAACTAGTTAGATGTGTATAGTATGGGACATTGTATGTCCTATTAGCTTTGTACTATGCAGACAAATAGATTAGTTAGCCAACACAAGTTGGCAGGAAGTAATAATGAATAAAAAAGAGTACTTAAATCAACCTGTGGTAAAAGAGTTTACATCTTACCTGTCTAATTTAATTGATGGGAACGAGTATTTTAAGCATGAGTATTATTGGTATGATGAAAAAAAAGACATATATTTCGATTCTTTTCTAGATGCATTATATAAATATGAATGGCCATTTAGGTATACAGATCGATTTATTAACGAAGTTAAAACTGGCAAATCGTTACATGATAATAAAACTTGCTTAGAAAGCTTTAGCAAAGGTTTGGTTTCAGCTATAGGCAATGGAGATCTTAAAGCATGCCAAAATTATTGTTTAATGATTTTAGATTGGGGAGGCGTCCTCTATCAGAATGAAGATAAAATATTATCTTTAGGCTCTATACTTCCAGAGTATCTAGCATGTTGCATAAGACTGTTTAATGGTCCAGATACTACTTGTAATGATAAATATAAAGTATCTGTTAATGGTGAATCCATTGATGTAATCATGAATGCAGGGTTTACAAAAATATATTCGCTAATCTGTTCGAGTTTTATTATTTATGATGGTCGAGTAGGCGGGGCGCTGGGATACCTAGAAACGAATTTTTATAAAAAAACAGGTAATGCACAAAGTAAATTATTAAGCTTTCATTATGGCTCTGCGAGAGGCAAACAAATTCGTAACCCGTCAGTAAATAATTTTAAATTCTCAATTCTTTCAGCTGGCAATGTTCATACTAGAGATAACTTAAAGGCCAACTGGCTTTTGGCTGAGGCACTTGAAAATCAAACTAGCTTGAAAGGTGATAAGGCTACGTTAATACGAGATATTGAGTGTGCACTATTTATGATCGGATATGATTTTCCTGAATTAAAACCCAAAGATGAAAGTAAAGACAAGGTAGAGAACTATAGTACTCGCTCAAGCTCTAAAGATTCAAAAGTAACAGCAGATTTAGTTAGAACATTTGCGTTACAACTCATTAAGGAAGGATTAAAAACACGAGCATCTATTGAGTTTACTTCCAGTGACATTAAAAAGGAGCTAGGTGGCGACTTAACTGCAATATGTAGCGCTCTAAAAAAGCCAACGTTCTTCTACCAATCTGGAGTTACTCTTGAAATAATTGACACTCCCCCTTCCGGCTTAGGAAAAGTAACCTATAGGGCCAAAAAGGCAGCTTAAATATTAGGATTCCCCCATGCAATAACGCAATTTATAAAATGAGTAAATTCAAGTTGGGACAATGTTTGTCCCATTTTTTTTATTGTTCTGTATTGGTTTTACAAATCGAGGTTAACGACATGTCTAAAAAAATTAATACTTTTATTGCACTTTTAGCAGGTTATTTGATGAAGAAGATACGTACTGGATTTCTGTATTCACAATCTATCTAATTTTTATTCAATTAGCAGTTACTAAATCAAATCTCAACAACGTAACCACAATCGAAATTATAGTTTTCTAGACTGGAGTAACCGCGTTGATTTGAAATTATTCTCGTATCAGCAATTTGATAGTTTACATTGTGATGAGTGTGACCATGTGCCCATATATCAATTCTATCTGTATATTTTTTAATAAACTCTTCTAAATTAGAAGAGAATGCGGCCGAAAGTAGGTCGCTTTGGTATTGTGTTGGCGTTGATTGAGGAGAAGGAGCGTGATGCGTAATCACGATATTTCTACCTGTATTGCTATTTTTTAATTCGTTTTCTATGTAATTTATTGAATTATTAAAAAATGCGATGGTATCAGATACCTTAAGTTTTTTGTATTTACCGTTATCATTTATTGTAATGTGCTGAAAGTCATTCATTTTAGCACCCGCATCAAATATGCATTCTTGTTTCTTCGACTCACCAAAGAGTTTGAAATCGGTCCATAAGGTAGAGCCAATAAATGTAACGCCATCTATTTCGACACTATCGTTGATTAATACATGAACATTTGAGTTTTTAGATTGTTCTTTTAGTTTTCTATTAATCGATTGGATATTTGAACCATAATATTCATGATTCCCCGGAATGTAGACTACCGGCAACTCAAAGAAATCTTTAGCCCACTGTATGCCATGGTGTTTTGAGTGTATATCATCCGCTAAAATGACCACGTCTGCGTCAATTTTAGGTGGGGTCCAAACCTCAAATTCATTATGAATGTCTGAAAATAATGACAACTTCATAGTATAATTCCTTTAATTAGTTCTGCTGTGCTATTAATAAGAAGAGGATCTAGTGTAAATATTGCTGTAAACCAATAGGTTGCAAGTAATGAAAATAGGTAATTAAATACATTTGCAAGCTTTCTATCAGATAATGTTGCCTCAGAGGTTATTTGGGCAAACACAGCTGTCACAAACCAAAGAGCAAAATGGTAGCCATGCACCTCAAGGTTGAAGACATTAAACTCCCAATAATATGCCGTTCCCAAGGCCAATAGAGAAATGCTACTCAAGAATTGAGTAGTGGCTATAATATCCGGTGATTTTTGCAAATCACCATTGTCGTCTATTTCTCCCAACAAATGCATAGATGAGGCAGTCAATATAAGTAAAAAGTATAGCGCAAGTGCCAACCAGCTTGGCCAATCCCAGTGCGAAGCAGCCCAATAAACACCAGAGATAATAATCGCTAAACCTAATAAATTAGGTACTAGGGCTAGAGCAAAGAAAAGTGTAAGGCCTGATCCAACTAAAAGAACTGGATCAGCACCTAAACCTGTTAATAGCATGACAGCAGCAACAAATAACTTTCCAGCGATTGATAGACCCATGAAGCCATTAATTGCCACTGCACCGATTATGTTTCCAGCGGCAGCCCCTGCGTTTTCTAGCTGATTAATTTCTCTGTTGTATTTCATCCTGACTCCTAGTCAAACCTTATTACATCAATACAACATAGAGGTTGTGGTGTTTCATAGTTAATGCGGACAAATCGTGAACGGCACAAAGAATTGAATACTCATTTTCTTTAAACACGTCGTCATAACCATCCAAGTCACTGATGTAGGGAAAATAAGAATCAAGAAATTCCTTTAACGACTTCACATGTTCTGCTGCATTGAGGTGTGGGGCATGAATATCAAAATCTTCATCGTCTAAAATCAAAACGGAAGCAGGTAACGCTTCTTCTCGTGAAATTGTGTCAAAACCTTCAAGTCTTGATACTGGTTCATATTTATCAAACATGGCTTTAAGAGTATCTTCAGGAATAAATTTACCTGTTTCTTGATAACGCTCGCGACACGTTTTTAAAATGAAGTATTCCTTGTTTTTAAATACAAACTCAATCGCATGAAATTCAGCGTTAGGGTAATGTTTAAAAATCTTTTGCCGATTTGCTTTAGTAAGGTTGGTAAGATCCCAAACAATGTTTTTATATTTTTTTGACTCTTGAACCGACTTAAAAAACAATGATCTTTGCTCGCGGCGGATAGGGTGGTTGAATTCGAGTTCAAAGAACTCTCTGTAAGTTAAATTATGGTCGTTAATTATTTTTTCTACGATGTCATCCGAAGATACGACATAATCAAACTTACTCCGTTGAACAAAGGTAGATTTACCTGTGCATGCCGGCCCAATTAGAACTGTTACTTGTTGTTTAGTCATTTATAAATTTCCTCTTTAAGTTTCTAATTAGTAGCTTACCTTTGGTAGCTGATACACCCGTCGTTGGAAAATTAAATTTATATTTACTCATTGTTTATAAAGACAAAAACGTAAAAATATGATAAGTTGATAACTTAAATTATGGAGTCGCTTTTATGAATGAATTAGCTAGAATCGCGTATGAATATGAGAACTGGCAGAAGGGGTATTTACATGAAAGCGGCGAATCAATTTCCATTGTTCAAGCGCAAATTTTAAAAGACGTTTGGATATCCATTACTCAGGCTGAATTAAGTCACAAAACAGATAGCAGAGACTACAAAAGGGATCGATCAAAAGGTGTTGAGTTATTTACTGCGCTGTTACTTCAATCTCTTGAAGCAAATCAAACATCATATTCAAAAGAGTTAGCTGAGCAGGTTATTAAGTTTATCGATCACCTTATGCGTGAAAAGCTTGATAAGCGATTTCAATTCAATAAATTTATCAACGAACTTAATAAAAACCTAAAGCAAGACAAAACCACTGCTGAGCTAATTATTTCTATCATTGTTAATAATGCCAAAGGAGATCATAAACTTACGGCTGTCAATGTAACCAACACAATAGATTTAACCTTTGTTCATGAGTGTATGAAGCTATCAAGTATTGCATCTTACTCAAGTGCTAAAACCAGTAACAAAGTACGAGACTTAACAACAGATGAACTGGTATTTGAGACTCAAATACGGCAGTTAATATTTAGCTTTCTTGATACTTTAAACTTTTCCAAAGTAGTATTATTACCTAAAGCACTATTGTTTTATCATCACAGAGATTTAACGTCACAGCAAAGAAATAAAATTGAAGGTTGGCTAAGTAGTAGCGAGTGCCAAATTTTGAAACAGGTGTCTTACGCAGACTTACTGAATTTAACTAGCGTTATTAACCTAAAAGATAAAATTAACCAATTACTTAACGATGGCAATTCTCAAAATAAGCCATATACTGAAATCCTTAATGCGTGCCTCACTTGTTTGCCAGCTCAAATAGTGAATAGCCAGAGCTTCACTGCTAATAAAACACAATTCGAAGCTGAGTTTACTCAGCTAATCAACGTTCAGCTATACAGTGTACTCACACTCAACCCAAATACTATTGTAAATGTTGATCTGATTGCACGTCGTGCATTGTATTTATCATCACTGATAAATCTATTGGAATATACTCAAGTAAAATCCGGTTTTGACTACATTTTTAACAAAATTGAGCATAACTTTAACTCATTTAAAGCGGGAACATTTAAAGTGGCTAAAGTCTGGATTTTATATTTGTTGGAGCGTAATGAATATACTTGCAATGGCTTTGCACTAGAGGATTGGTTAGAAGCTCGGTTTAGATATTTTGTGCAAAAGAACCAGCTCATATTTAAGCTCAGTGAACTAAAAAGTAATAAGGCGCAATTCAAGAACTTATCAGAAGACAATATTCGCTCGAAAAGAATTCAAGACAGCTTGTCTGGCAAAATAAATGAAGATTTTGTTAATTGGGTTGAGAGCCATGGTGGTGATGATATTTTCGACAATCGAAACATAGAGGCTATTACTCAGCAACTAGCTAGCCAGTTAAATTTAAGTAACGTTGACAAATTATCTTTAGAACAAGCCGTTACGCATGATGATAGTTATTTCGAATATTGGTGGAATTCAGTTTTTCAAGGACAAGATAAAAATATCTTTGTGACAGAGACAATTATTGATGCATTTCAAACTTTTCCTAAAACGGATAAAAGTGAGGACGGCTTTAAAATGCAACGCACTCGCTGGAATCGAATAGTGTCACAAGTTGGTGGCGCTAGTCCCAAAGTGTATAAACGATTTAATACTGTTTTTTGCAATAGCATTGACCCTTTAGAAAAGCATAAAGTCGTGACCAGTCGAAATAATTCACTTGCGTTAATTAATATGGATAAACGTTTAAATGGCCGTTACAAAGTTATTAATAAACTCGGCTCAGGTGGTAATGGTTATGTAGTTAAAGCCGCGGATAATAATCTATACCGTGAGGTTGCTATTAAGCTCAATGCCACTTCAGAGTTCACTCACCCAGAAGTGTTTAAACGAGAAGCCAGAATACTTGCTACTCTTAAACATGAAAATATTATTCAGGTCTATGATTTTATTAGTGTTGAAAAGTCCATTTTTTCAAGGCATATAAATGCTGATGTTTATGGTTTAGTCACTGAATACCATTTTGGTGCAATGACTCTGGACAAGTATTTGGCCAACAACACTCTGAGCAATGATCAAAAAATTACGTTATTTCAACAAATTTGTAATGGTGTAGCAGCGGCTCATGCAAACAATCTTATCCACGGGGATTTAAAGCCAGAAAACATTATCGTCACCAATGAAGGCGTCGCTAAGTTGATCGATTTTGGTTCAGCGAGTTATGAACATTTGTCTAAAGCAAGCTCAGGCTCACTGGAATGGTTAAACCCGGATGTATTGATTGGAAAACCGCTCCAAAAGTCCTCTGATATATATGCTTTAACTTTACTGTTATTATTTATCTTAGAGATTGATTTTACGGGAGTTGCGGAGGCTGATGAAATCAAAGACCCATTTCTATTTGGGAGTAATGAACAGCAGCAAAACGAAAGCACAGCAGATGAAATAGAAAGCATTGTTACTCAGAAAGCTGAGAAGCATAACGCTAACCACGGTACTTTGTTTAAATTGATACTAGCTAGCCATTATTTACTTGAACAAGGCTGGCACTTTTCTGATGCTGAGTGGCAAAAGTACAACTTAGATAACGGTAAGCCTGAAGAAGCTGAAAAAGAATACTTTATGATTAATGGAATTGGTAGTAAGGCAAATCAATTCCTAAATGCGCTTCACGCAAATGTTTACAAAGGATTTGCTTCGGAACAAAGAGTTAAAAGTTTGATAGAAACTCTGCTCAAAGGGCTGCTGACTTCAGCTTTAAACCAAGAGCTTAGTTATCAAGTTCAACAACAAAGTTGTAAAAAGAGCAAAGGTGTAAAGTTTAACAGTAACTATTTAGATCATGCTTTAATAAAATTAGCAGAGCAAAGTAATAATAAACCACTTGAAACCATCGAAACGGTTGAACAATTAAGTGTAGCTAGTTACGTCTTACTAGACGCCTCGGCAAGTCATGTTAATAATGAAGTTGTGTTAAAACCACAGCTTTTTATCAATGGCCGCCTGTTAACTAAACCTTATTTACAAAGCATACCAGAAGTTTACTCTGTTGATGATCCGCGAATTCAAAAAGTAATTTGCAAATTCAATTCTGTTGGAATGGATTACCTTTTTACTGATGTTATTGTTCAGTTGCATGATGGTTCACCCGCCAGATTATGTATCTATAATGACGGCGTATATATTGATAAGCAGTTCCATCGATTGTTAGATGCTATTGAGCATGCCAAAACTATCGATCTAGTTGCTTAGTGTCAAAATATGATAATCGGATGTATTATACAGTTTCCAACGGTGGGTGCGTAATGGTGAAGTGGTTAAATAATCCTATTAATACAGAGGATTATTTATGCAAAATACTTCATCAAACAAGATCACGATTAAATTAGATAAAGAAATAACGTCATTAGACTTTATTAGAAACTATCACCCTGTTGTAATTAGGCATGCACTCTCAAATTTCCCAAATTTAGATCTCGACACCTGTCTGGCTTACGTTAGCAATAAGACTGTTATCCGATATCTACTGTTATGCGATGTTAACGATGTCTATTCGTTAAAAGATAAATACAAACGAAATTTAACAACTGCGACACCTTCAAGTTGTAAGTTAGAAGTCAGTAAATTAAAGAAAGCACTTCGAAAGTCCAAAAACATTTTATTATCGCGAGGACAAAAGCTAGCGGTAGGTTTAAATTGTAGATCATTCTCTGACATACGAGATCTAGCGGAATATGGGTACGAAAATTTAAAAAATGTCTTACCCTCAATTCCTGATTCGGCATTAGCAGACCTTATCGGCTTTCAAGACAACACTGATTTGTTGTTAGAATGTTTACCAGCTAGCCGAATTAAGACGATTAAGCAGTTATCGCAAAAGCAAATGGGGATAAATAAAGACACGCATTCAACCTTAACATTGATAGCATTTGAGTTGAAACAATATTTGTTAAAGCCAGATTTATATGGTTCAGATCCTTACACTTTTACTTTGAAAACCTACCAAGAAAAAGTCCTTGAATTTTTATACATGATGCCTGAAGAAGTTAGGAGACTTGGAATTTCATCAGTAAGGGATGAATGGGTTGTTGCTGCATTAAAGGTGTTAGAGCCATTCGAGCAATTTAGGTTTTTGTCCATTTTTGAAAACGAAACCGCCAATCGAGTCTTTGATTTATATAAAACTAAGCCAAGTTTTCATGAAGTGGGTTTCAAGTATTTAAATAAAATAGTTAAGGCGATTTGTGTCGGTGCTAAAGCATACAAGCTTAAACAAGAATCGGTACCAATAGACTTAGAGGAATCCAAAATACCATTTAACTTCCATAGGTTGAATGACTATAGCTGGCAAGTTTGGGAAGAATTAATTGACGACGTAACCGAGAAACTAATTTATTGTGCGACTTGTTTTTGTCGCAATGATGTATCGATGAACAATTTTAACGACTTCTTAAAAGCAAAAGATCGTCAGATAAATTACCAGAAATTCGATAACACGATTGAAGTCACTGAGATTGAAGCACTGGATTTCCAAGATAAGATTATTGGTGAGTGTGAGCGTATAAAAGCGTTTATTGATGACGTAAACTTTTCGGCATTAGAAAATGAAATCATGAAATTTCATGGCATTTCAGATGAATCTTTGGAGCGAGTTCCCGTAACACAAGAACCAGTACTATACCCCGATGAAGAATGCTCTGAGCCAGAGACAATCGAAGTCTATAATCACGATGATCTAATGACAAATATTATGTTGGGATTAAAAGAGCATGACGAAAAAATTTTTAATCAGATCCAAGCTAAAGGCAATAAAAAACGCATAGTTAAAGTTCCGTCTGACTTTATAGTTCGATTAAACGACCTAGCGACTAGTTTTCCAAATTGCGCTCATATTGTTGAATATTTAAGAGGGGTCATGACAGAAGCGTTTCTAACATCAAAACCGATCAATTTGCCCGTAATCAATCTTGATGGCGAGCCGGGGTGTGGAAAATCACAATTTGTCTTGGAGTTTGCTAAATTATTTGAACTTGAATCTACCTCTCTGCCGGTCACATCAATGGGGGATAAATTTGAGTTAATTGGTGCGCATCGTACTTGGAATAACGCTTCTATTGGAGCTTTCGCTAAGGCAATGTTGCTTGACGGTGAAACTTATAATCAATGTTTTTTGATTGATGAACTCTGCCAAGTTAAAAATTCCGGCGAGCGTAATTTAGTGCCAACGTTGCTTGGCTTTTTTGAATCAGAACAACGAAAGAGCTTATTGGAGAATTATTTAGATGTGGAAGTTGATTTTTCAGGCTTTATTATTTTTACAACAACAAACAATATCGAGAACTTAACACCTGCTTTAAAATCCAGAATCGTTTCTTTTACAGTAGAGAAACCTTCGCCAGAGCAAATGAAAATCATTGGCCAGAATATATACCAAAAACATATTCAAGAACGTGGTCTTCAAGATATTCTATCCAGTGAAATTCCTGAAAAATGCCAGCACCATTATCTAGGCGTTGTACCAAGGCAAGCGAAGCAAATTATTGAATCTGCGATTAGAAAAGCCATTCAGCGCTATGATGTAAACAATCCTAGAACTATTTGCTTGAGCATTCATGACTTTGTATCAATTATGAATAACCAGTCAAATCCTATTGGCTTTATTCATTAAAGGTGGCTGTTATGAAAATTTTTGATCCTAGATTTTATGGCAACTTAAACTCGTCAAATTTTGATGTGACTGGAAAACTGATCACTATTGATATTGAATCATCTGGCATTAGTAAAAACGGATACCCAATTGAAGTTGGTTGGTACAGTAAGGATTCCACAGGCTCATTTCTCATTAAGCCCGAGCCAGATTGGTTAGAGAATGGATTTTGGTGTAAATACGCAGAAAGTCATGTGCACGGTATTACAAAAAAAATGTTGTTGCGAAAGGGGATTGATGTCGTCTCTGCGGCTAATATGTTAAATGAAGTTTTAGGGGATAGTGTCGTCGTATGTGATGTCGTTGAATTCGATGGAACATGGTTAACACAGCTGTTTGCTAAGGCGAATGTTAACCCTAGCTTTAAACTGATAGGTCATATTGAATTAATCGATTTTAAAAAGCGTACCGGATGCCATTTAATAAAATCATTTTCGGAACTACAGAATACAGTTAATAAGACGCACAGAGCACAAGATGACGCTAAGCAATTACATGAAAACATGCTCAAAGTCACGGAACATATTGCCTAAATAGTTCAATTCATTCACGTCGGAGTTATAAAGTGTTTATTAATATACTAATTAAAACTCCGACGCTTCTATAACCTTTTAATACTAAGCTCACCAAGAACCCAAAACCAGCAATAAGGCAACACAACGCACAAAAACAGTAGCAATTGCGCACACCGTGCGGGGATTAATTTATTTTATGGAATCCTAGTGCTAACGCACTTTATAGTCCTATCTTGCTTAGATAAATCCTAATTCTAAAACTGATATTATTTTCCAACGATGGGTGCCCTGTCGCGACAGTTCAAAATACAGCAACTTGAAGTTGGATAATTCATTTAAATCACGTCAGAGTTTTAATTTAGTTATTTATACAGAAAAAAAACTCTGACGCGGGACGAGTTACTTTCAGCTTCATTAATAACAAATTATTGGAGATGTGTTTTGAAGCAAGTTAAATATTTATGTATAGCAAGGTCAGGTGTTGTATTACCAAATAGTGTCGAAGCAGAACATTTTTATCGTGAAGATTTATCGATGTTTTTGGCCGAGCAATTAAAGCGCCAAACGTTAAGTGAGATAGATTATGTATTGGTTGTAGGTGAAAGTGATGTCGTATTTGGCGCTGAGTTAGCAATTCAATATGGTTTAACACTTTCAGTTTACGGGTATGAATATGATTTTCGCGATCATAAGATTGTTGATACGAATAAAGAGCAAGTATTAAGAGAATTGCTGTCCGTATCTAAAGAACCCAAGTTATTTACTCAATCATTAAACGAACTGCTTAATAAATTAATTAAAAAAGTTCCATTACAGCTGTCTGAAGTACAAGTCGAAAAACTTATTTTAGCTGCTACCCCGCAGGCACTAAACATAGGTGGTGAGAAGGCGACTGATGTAGCAAAAAGAATGGTTATGGATTTCTTCGAACAGAAGAAACGAGAAGTCAAAGACTTAGTTTCACCGCGTTTGTCAGATCAAGTAAAAGAAATATGTCTTAGCTACAAAAATGAGCTAGTCGAATATATCAAAAAAAATCCCGGATTTTATGTTCTTAACGAGCATATGGGAGCAGGTAAAAGTCAAGATGTGATCATTCCACTCTTTAATGAGTTTTCTTCAACTGATCTAAAACCTATTGTCATTACTCCGACTATTGCGTTAAGCACCCAACTCATCAATGACAAACGAAATTATCAGCATCAAAAAGAATTAGACGTTTCAGATCTAAAGGCTGTAGCCGCTTGCGTAATTTCAGCGACTGCCAACTGGAAATATCAGAAATACGGCAAAGACTCAAAAGTGTGCTTAATTGAAGAATTTGAGGAGTGTGAATCGGCTATTTGTTCTACAGAGTTAATGTACCCGAAAACTTTACATCGTTGCTCTGAAGCTATGGAACAATGGCAGAGGATATTACAAACGGAGACTGTGGTTATAGCCGATGCCATGTTTTCAAATTTTAGTGCACAGCAAATCGTAAAATCAGGGCGTTCAATTACTATTGTAAAAAACACAGATCAAGCTAATACGCAAAACAAGAAATTAACGGTTTTCCCTTATCAGAAACAGTTAAGTAAATTGGTGGACTGCTTAAATTCTGGTGAAAGAGCTATTGCTTTCTGTGACGGAAAACATAGTTATAACGGTAAATTTAATACTATAGCCAATGTCATAAAAGAACAAACAAATGTTAAACCTATAGTCGTGGATAGCGTTTTCATAAAAAAAGACCAACCGGATTATTTTTATGATTTGACAACTCGTATAGAAGAGCAGCCTTGTCATATATTTTCTCCGGTAGTTACGAGTGGCATTAGCGTTGTTACTAACAAAGTGAATTCCGTTAATATCTTTGCTTGTCACACTTTACTACCTACACAGCTTGTTCAAAGTTCTGGGCGTTTCAGAAAGTCGCAGGAAATAATTATTTCTTTTGATAAACGGTCGCGATTCACGACTACAGACAAGAAACTGATTTTCAATGAATTGGCCTATAAAGCCTATGAAGAACAATGTTCAAGCGATCTTTCAGCTTTATTTAAGGATAAACATTGTCAGTTGGTGCTAGACCGTATCGCCCATAATCGCCGAATGAAACTAAATTATGTTTTTACAACATTACAGTTGTTTGAAGAAATGGGTTACGAAATCACCCTAGAAGACATAAAGGATGATAGTGAAGCTATTAGCAAACTCATTAAAAGATTATTCAATCAAAACAAAAGCAAGTTTATTGATGTTGCCGCTAATACTGTCTACGACAAGACGGAGCATGACTTCTTAAAAAATTCATTTGAAATACTAACTAATGAAGAAAAATTTAAACTTCAAGTTTATGAATTGCAGAGATTTTACAACCTTAAAACATTTGATTGCGTTGACTCAGCTAGACGATTAATAGAATTTGATAAAGGCGGGAAAAGCCGCAGGCATCTTGAGCATATTCGAGTATTACAAGGTGGATTTTGTCCAATAGAAAATCCTAAATTGGTTGTTATTCAGAAAATATTTAAACACATTTTTAGTATTCTCAATGTTGATGAAGTCAACCTAACAGCAAACTATAAA
Source organism: Colwellia sp. (assembly GCA_049607625.1). Taxonomy (GTDB): domain Bacteria; phylum Pseudomonadota; class Gammaproteobacteria; order Enterobacterales; family Alteromonadaceae; genus Colwellia. The sequence goes on along the minus strand of JBMYWR010000015.1, from coordinate 15,419 downwards.
ATTGATGATATCGATAAACTGGCACAGTACATAAAAACAGCAAAAATAGAGGGCTACAAAGTCAGAAATGAACTTATAGCGCTTGGTTGCTCAACAGATATCGCAGGGGAGTATAAAGATAGAGGATATTTAACTCGGGGTATCCTAAATGTTTTATTTGGTCAGGTACAGGACTACATAAGGGTAGGTTCAAAAGACAAGTTAGGCCATAGACCTGTCGACTTTTATTTCTTGCTTCCTAATAAGAGTGAATTAACCAAAAAGTATTTTGAGCAAAAATATTATTCAAATGCATTACATTTAAGTAATTAGCGAATCGCTTAAAAAAGTCTATCTAGATCAAACTTAAAAGTTGACGCATTCTTAATTTGTAGTACATTGTGGTAATCAAATTGATTATACCAGTGTCATACAAATAAAAGTGCGTATATGAGCTTCATAAGAGAAACCAAAGAGACCGAAAACATAGACAACCTGAGCTTTGCTCAAAAGCAAAGGCTGTCTTTTATAGACTTCTCACTTATGTTCAAAGGAAGCGTGAATCGTAAAGAATTGACCGCCAAGTTCGAAATGGGGATGGCCAATGCGACTCGCGATCTTGCGGTTTATAAAGAGCTAGCACCAAATAACATCGATTTTGATCAAAAAGAGCGCACTTATTTTCAAGCGAAAAGCTTTAAACCACTTTTTAGTTATGATGCTCGCCAAACCATGGCGAAGCTGTCTAACAAAATCAGCGATGGTTTTGACGGTGTGTTAGAAATACCATTTCCTGTTGATGCACCGTATCAGCTCAATGTCCCAGATATCTTTATTGTCGCGAAAATAGTGCAAGCTATTTTAAAACAAAAGCCGATCTCGATCATTTATACATCATTAAGTTCAGGCTCCAAGGCAAGGGAAATAGTACCTCATACCATAGTTGATAATGGCCTTCGTTGGCATGTTCGAGGGTTTGACAGAAATTCAAAGTCATTTCGTGATTTTGTTCTGACTCGTGTAACTAAAGTAACTATTAAAGCAGATACGCCAAGCGCAGAAGAAAACAAACTCGAAGATCACCAGTGGATGCGCATGATGCCACTACAATTAGTGCCTCACCCAAACAATGTGCAGCACCCAACTGCCATAGCACTTGATTATGGTATGACCGAAGGACAATTAGACATAACTATTCGAGCGGCTATGGCAGGATATTTATTAAGGCGTTGGAACGTCGATTGTACAGCTGACGCTGAGTTGGTAGGTGCAGAGTATCAATTATGGTTAAAGAATCGAAAAGCCTTGTTTGGTGCAGAAAATCTTACAATTGCCCCCGGCTACGTACCAGAATTGGAAGAATTATAAATGACTTCAACTAATAACCCGTTAAACAAACACGCCATCAAAACACACAAGGACTACCTTGGTGATTTAATTGGTGGCAGTTTAATGATCAAAGAAAGCCAAATCGTTGCTGAATTATTACTTAAAAAACCATCTCAAGAAGAATGGTTAGATGCAATCGTTAACCGAAATATATTACAAAAACGTTCCGATGCGTCAGCTAAACGTAACGCTGCGACTATAAAAAAACGTATCGAAGACTTGCCAGATGAATATCTTGAGCAGGTAGCATTTGGTAGCACGGAGCTTTCGACTCAGCTGATGTTCGCAGCAACGTTAATAAATAGCACTTTGTTAGCTGACTTTATGCGAAATGTCGTGCTCGACGCAAAACGTATGTTTAGAGAAAGCCTAGACGTTGGTGACTGGGAATCGTATTGGGAAGACCGCTGCCGTCTGTTTCCTGAACTAGCCAATATGTCTGACGCGTCCACTTATAAAATATCGCAAGTTGCCTTTAAGGTCATTGCTGATGGTGGATACATAGAAACAACTCGTAGTAAGAAGTTACAGAATGTTTATCTGCTACCTGAAGTTAGACAACTGCTCCTGTCGATAGACAGAGAGGACATTATTGCAGCCATGGAATTAATCTAAGGAAGGCTACGTAAATATGACGACCTTAAGCACAACAAAGCAACATAAGAACTTGAACGATAGACTCGATCAAATTCTACCTAAGATCGAGAGTGAAGATTTCCTTAAGAACCAAGGTTTAGGCAATGAAATTGGTTTTTATGTTTTTGATTATCCAGCTGAGTCTGAGTTAACGGTAAGAGATCACTTGGCTTTTATCACAGACAAGTTAACCAAGCGCGGACGCAATTTTGCCAGCATTAATTTATTTGAGGCGATTCTAGAATTATTGGATGCTCGTAATCTTACTGAGCGAGCATTTAAAGTTCAAAAAGAGCGTGGTGACGATGCACTGTTTAATGCACTAAAAGGCCCACTTGAACAAAATCGGGTTGCCGAATTCATTGCCTCTAAAATCGATCTCGGTGCCGATAATCAAGCTCAAACAGAATTTATATTATTACACGGTTTAGGCAGTGCATGGCCAATTATACGAGGCCACGGTCTGTTAAATGCCTTACATGCAAAAGTCGGCAATGTGCCAACCGTATTGTTTTACCCCGGCGAATACGACGGTACTGCACTAAAACCCTTTGGCCGTATCGAATCAAACAATTATTACCGAGCATTTAAACTAGTTCCATAAACGGACGTGTTAGTTAAGAAGGATAAAAAAATGCAAATTAAAGACTTATTTATAAAAGACATAAATCGTCCAATCAATGGCGTAGTTAAAGCTGATCAGTTAGAAAGCAACACTGTCTTTACCGAACTTGATGAATACGTCATCACCAAAGAACTCGCGACCCATTTTGAAGAGTTTTTTGATGCTTATATGCCTTCGGTCCGCGATCCTAAGAAAAAGGCCGAATCAGGTAAAATCGGTGTTTGGGTTAGTGGTTTCTTTGGATCGGGTAAATCGCATTTTATTAAAATTCTTTCTTATTTACTGCAAAACATCAAAGCAACGAATGGTGAGATTGACAGATCAGCTATTGAGTTCTTTAAAGACAAAAACCTTGATGGTTTTTTACTTGGTGAAATTGACACAGCCGTAACCAAAGAAAATACGGTGATCTTATTTAACATTGACAGCCGAGCGAACACCGATGAAGGTGTTGATGCCATACTAAAAGTTTTCCTTAAGGTCTTTAATGAGCAAATGGGCTTTAGTGGTGATCACCCGCACATCGCACATTTAGAGCGAGAATTGGATCAACGCGGCGTATTCCAGCAGTTTAAAGAAGAATTTAATACCTTAACTTCATCCAATTGGCTTGAAGAACGCGATGCCTATGACTTTTATCGTGACGACATGGCAGAAGCGTTAGGTAAAGTGACTAACCAATCAACTGAATCGGCTCGCCAATGGGTAGAACAGTTAGAAAATAACTTTACGCTCGATATCGCCAATTTCTGTAAATGGGTTAAAGAGTATTTAGATGCTGACTTAAATCGTCGAGTTTTATTTTTTGTTGATGAAGTGGGGCAGTTTATCGGCAACAACACTCAAATGATGCTAAAACTACAAACCATTACTGAAAACCTCGGCACCATTTGTGAAGGCCGAGCGTGGGTCGTAGTTACCTCGCAAGAAGATATCGACTCTGTTATTGGCCACATGGCAGGCTCAAAAGGCCATGACTTTTCAAAGATCCAAGGCCGTTTTGAACGCCTATCTTTATCAAGTTCAAATACCAGTGAAGTTATCGAAAAGCGTCTGCTATCTAAACAAGAACAAGCTCGTCCGGTTTTACAAACGTTGTACGACCAAAAAGGCGATATTCTTCGTAATCAACTAGCATTTGATAGTACAACTACCGCAGAACTAGCCAATTACAAAGACGCCACCAGTTTTATTCATAGCTACCCATTTGTGCCGTACCACTACAATCTAGTTCAAAAGATATTTGAAGCAATTCGTAAGGCGGGGGCAACCGGGCTTCACTTAAGCCGTGGTGAGCGGTCATTGTTAGATGCATTCCAAAGTGCGGCCAAACAAGTTCGCGATCAAGAAGTTGGGGTATTAATCCCTTTGTATTACTTTTATCCAGCAATTGAAAGCTTTTTAGATACGTCTGTTAAAAAAGACATCGATCAAGCAGCAGAGAAAGACTCAATTTCAGACTTTGCGCTAAACATTCTCAAAACACTATTCTTGATCCGTTACGTTGACGTAATCAAATCGACTATGGATAACTTAGTAACCTTGTGTGTTAGCAAGGTAGATGAAGACCGTTTAACGTTAAGACGCGATATCGAGCAAGCACTCAATGCACTTGAAGCCAACTTACTCATTGCACGCCAAGGTGACGAATACATCTTCTTAACCAACGAAGAAAAAGAAATTGAGAATGAGATCCGAGAAACTGAAATTGAATTATCGGATGAAACTAAAAAACTCAGCGATTTAATTTTTGATGATGTACTGCGCAGAGATAATATCTACCGTTATCCTGAAAACAAACAAGATTTTCCAATAAGCCGCTTCTGTAACGGTATGCCGCGTGATGGCTCTCAGGAAAATGACTTAGTAGTTAAAATCATTTCACCTATCGATCCTAATTACAGTGAATATGATTCCACGGTTTGTGCCAATCAATCACAGGATGGCCTATCTTCTGGTGGAGCCGGAGCGATTATTATTAAGCTTGCTGATAACAGCAAAGTTTTCGATGAAATTCGTACATTCATAAAAACCGATAAATTTTTACGCAGAAACACAGGTAATAGGCCAGAGCAACAGCAGTTGTTGCATCAAAAAGGTTCTGAAAACCAAGATCGCAATCGCCGAGTTAAATTAGCCATTGAAGATCTGTTAAAAGATGCGGAATTCTATGCCTTAGGTTCACAACAAAATCCAAAAGGTGGTGCAATCAGCACCATCTTACAAGAGCTATACAAGTACGTTATCGAAAACACTTTCAGTAAATTAAAACTGGTTAAGCCGTTCGAAGGTGATATACGCAGAGAAATTCAAAACACCTTGGTCGCCGATGACATCGGTCAAATAGGTTTAGATCTGCAAGGCCAAGAAGTTAACCCACATGCTATTTTAGAAGTCGAGAAATTTATTTCGCTTGGTGATGATGCCGGAAGACCAATCACAGCGGAAGACATTGTAAAACGTTTCTCAAAACGACCTTTCGGCTGGAATGATGAAGAAATTGTACTGATCATTTCTCGTCTAGCATTAGCAAATAAAATCTGCTTCCAAAGCCGTCAGCAAGACGTTTCGTTAAAGAGTGCTTATGACAACTTAATGCAAGTGCGTAAACGCGCAGAGCTTCGAGTTCGTCGTATTAAGCAACAGTCAGAAGCAAATCTAAAGCGTGCCGCGAAATTGTTTAAAGACGTATTCCAAAAGAATGCGCCTGAAAGTGAAAAAGAGTTGTTTAACGTTGCGCAATCAAACTTTGCCAATGTAAAAAGCAAGTTAGATGCGTTCGCCAACAAAGCTTCTACCGGTCATTATCCGGGAGTTAGTGAAATTGAAAATGGCCGAGTGTTATTGGCTGGATTAATTGAAACACAATCCAGCTTCCAATTTATTGAGCAATTTCTTGCAAGCGAAAACGACTTACTCGATTTTGAAGAAGACTATCAAGATATAGAAGACTTTTATGAAACCCAGTTTGCAACTTGGCAAAAGCTTCATAGAGCGCTAACCATTGACTTTGATAGAAACCGAACTGCATTAGAAAAAGATAACGATGCTTTAGCTGCATTGAAAAAGCTCGAAAATATCTACAACAAACCTCGTCCATATCGAGAGATTAAAGATATTGAGCCGTTAATCGAATCAGTAAGCAAAGTTAATGATCAGCTATTACAAGACAAACGAGCGCATGCAAAATCTCGCATTGAACACCGTATTGAGCAAGTGCAAAAGCAAATCACGGCGGCACACGTACCAAGTGAACTAAGTAACAGAGCATTACGACCATTGCAATTAGCCTTACAAAGGCTCGATGGCTTAAGTGGAATTGCTGAGATCTTACAAGAACAAGCAGATTCGATTAATTTAGAAGAAGACGCTTATGATTTGATCAACAAGCATATCGAAGATCAGCAAGCGTTAGCAGCAAAACAACCTAAAGAGGCAGCATCTAATTCAACTTCGGATTCAAGCGCTGCATCTGGTTCTACTACAAACACAGGAAGTGGCGGCTACGAATCGCCATCGACTGAGCCTCAGCAAGTCGCAGAGCCAGCGGTAAACACGCCAATTCCAAAGAAAATTGTGTCTATCGATACCGCGAGCATTATTCGCGATGTGAATGCCACTGGCGTCATTGAAACCGAGCAAGACATAGACACTTACCTTGCGGCATTAAAAGAAAAGCTCACCTCGTTAGTTAACAGCAATAACAAAGTGCGCATTCGTTAATCAAGGAAGAGTTAGAGGCAAATTACATGAACACGAAAAATTTAAAAGCATACGCACCTAAAGCACGAAGAGAGTTTATCGCAGCAGTTAAAAAGCGTGCTGCCCAATTTGGCATTTATGAAGATCGTATAGAGGAAGTACGCATAGAAGGTGGCGCTGCCATTATTGAAGGTCGTGCATTTACTCGTAAAGAAGGTGAGCAGCGCAAGAGATTAGAAAGCAAAGTCTTAGTACGTGGCTATGACATGTTCATCCGTGAAATGGCTTACACATGGTTCAACCGTCTTGCGGCCATACGTTATATGGAACTGCATGATTACTTTGACCATGGTTTTCGTGTGCTTTCTAATCCCAGTAACCCTGACGGTTTACCTGAAATTCTAAGTCATGCGTCAGATGTCGCTGACAGTTTAGCGTTAGACAAAAGTCACATTATTGAGTTACAGCTAGCCGGTGATAAAGAAGAAGAGCTTTACCGCGAGTTACTGCTGGGCCAATGTCATCACCTCCATAAAATCATGCCGTTCATGTTCGAAGCATTGGATGATGCAACAGAGCTACTACTTCCAAATAACTTAACCAAGACTGATTCAATTTTAAAAGGGTTTATCAACGATATCCCTGAAGAAGATTGGCAAGAAATTGAAGTTATCGGTTGGCTTTATCAATTCTACATTTCAGAACACAAAGATGCAGTTATCGGTAAAGTGGTCAAATCAGAGGATATTCCAGCGGCTACTCAGCTATTCACGCCAAACTGGATTGTTAAGTATCTGGTACAAAACTCAGTAGGTAGACAATGGTTAGCTACTTACCCTGACTCAGAGCTTAAAGGTAAAATGGAATATTACATTGAGCCTGCGGAACAATCTGATGAAGTCATCGAGCAGCTAAAAGCGATCACACCTACAAGTATTGATCCAGAAGAAATTAAAGTACTCGATCCCGCTGCTGGTTCAGGTCATATCTTGGTAGAAGTCTATGAAGTTTTGCGAGAAATCTATCTTGAGCGTGGTTACAGACTTCGTGAAATTCCAGAGCTAATCCTTACCAAAAACATCTACGGTTTAGACATAGATGATCGTGCGGCGCAACTTGCTGGCTTTGCTTTAATGATGAAAGCCCGTGAAGATGATAGACGCATCTTTCAACGCGTTGAAGACGGTGAAGTGTCGCTTAATGTCTTCTCATTACAGTCCACAGAAGGACTAGATATCAACACCATATGGAAAGGATTAGATTTAGAAGGCAATCAACAAATTGGCTCAACAGGTGGTCTTTTTGACGAGTTATCTGTCGCCCCCGACGACCTCATTCCTGCGAATGCAGGAATCTACAAAGAATACTTTGAATTACTGCAAATGCTTAAAACTGCGTTTCTACAAGCCAAAACCCTTGGTTCGTTGATACAAATTGACGCTAAGCATTTAGATAACCTTTTTTCACTTAAACAGCTTTTATTAGAAAAATTAGCAAATTCTGATACCCAATCAAAACCTGAAGTCGAAAAAACACTGCCTATTGTTAACCAAGCAATTGTGCTAGCTCAGAAGTACGATGCGGTATGTGCCAATCCACCTTATATGGGATCTAAATATCAAACACCGATAGTTAAACAATATTTAAAAGATAATTTTAAAGGTTATGAGAAAGACCTTTTCTCGGCATTTATTATTAGGAATTTACAGCTAGCAAAAAATAATGGTGAACTTGGTTTTATGACTCCATTTACATGGATGTTTATCGCTGCGTTTGAATCGTTAAGAAATCATTTAATTAATAAGGAAATTATAAGTAGTCTTATTCAATTAGAATATTCAGGCTTTGAGGGGGCAACTGTACCGATTTGTGCTTTTACACTAACACGTTCCAACATTGAAGATTATCGGGGTTCATACATAAAGTTATCGGATTTCAAAGGAGCAAATAATCAAGCTCCTAAAGTGCTTGAAGCCATCGATGAGCCTGATTGTGGTTGGTTATATAGTGTAAATCAAAAAAGTTTTAATGTTATTCCATCCTCTCCTATCGCATATTGGGCATCAACTGATTTACTTAAAATGTTCGAAGAAATCAAAGTTGAAAATTTTTCTGTTGCAGAGAGCAGTCAAAATCTTACGGGTAATAACGAAAGGTTTTTACGTTTTTCGTGGGAAGTTAACTCAAATACTATCGGAATTGAAAAGAAGTGGCTTTTCTATGCTAAAGGTGGCGGATTTAGAAGATGGTTTGGAAATTTAGATAATGTTATCAATTGGAGTGATGAAGCAAGAAGTTTTTATAAAAAGGAAAAAGTGCCAAGAATAATACCAGAATATCTTTGGTATAAACCAGGTGTGACATGGGGATTTATTACATCATCAATTCCAAGTTTTAGATTATTGCCAAAGGCCGCAACTTTTGATGTTGGTGGTAGCTCAATCTTCTTCAAAGATGATAACAATATTAACTTTTTTTTGGGGCTTTTTAATTCAAAAGTAACTCTAGACATTGTTGGTATATATAACCCAACTTTAAACTATCAATTAAAAGACATACGCAATTTACCTGTGCCTGCACTATCGCCTGAATTAAAGGATGAAATATCGATGCTGGTGCAGCACTGCATTGATATTTCTGAGAAAGATTGGTCAAGGCTAGAAACATCAAATAGCTTTAAGTCGATAGAGTTTGATTCTACGCATGGACTATTGAAGCAAAACTATTTGAAGCTTGAGGGTAAGTGGCAAGAGGAAGTTTCTAGACTGAAAGAATTTGAAACTAAATTGAATAAGATATTTATATCATCATATGGTTTGTGTGATGAAATTAATTACAAAGTAGAAAATAAACGAATTTCACTTTCTATAAACCCGGACTATCAATATGGGGGTGGTTCTTCCGAGAATCGATTCAGATTGAAGTCAGATAAGAGTGTTCAGCTTTTGTCATATTCAATTGGCTGTATGATGGGGCGCTACTCATTAGATCATGAAGGTCTTGTTTACGCTCATTCAGGTAACGACGGTTTTAAAGATTTGGAAACAAAAGGAGCTTACAAAACTTTCCCTGCCGACGACGATGGCATTATTCCATTAGCTTCCGAAGAATGGTTATTTGACGATGATGCCACCACTCGTTTTAAGGATTTTGTTAAAACAGTGTGGGGCGATGAGCACTTATCTGAAAATCTAGAGTTTGTCGCTGAAAGCTTATGTTTACATGCGCTTAAACCGCTCTCTACCAAAAAGGGAGGGGGCGAAAGTGCGATGGATACTATCCGCCGTTACTTCTCATCGCAATTCTTTAAAGATCACTGTAAGACATACAAAAAACGACCTATTTACTGGCTATTTAGCTCTGGTAAAGAAAAAGCATTTGAGTGTTTAGTCTATCTGCACCGTTATAACGAAGGCACATTATCTCGTATGCGTACTGAGTATGTTACGCCTCTCATGGGTAAATATGATGCACAATTAGCAAGGCTTTCAGACGACATGGTTAACGCCACCGGCTCAGAAGCCCGCCGCATCGAAAAAGACATCAAAGCGTTAGAGAAAAAACAAGCCGAACTCCGCACCTTCGACGAGCAACTAAAACATTATGCCGAAAAACGCATCACCCTCGACCTAGACGACGGCGTAAAAGAAAACTACGGCAAATTCAGCAACCTACTAGCTGACGTGAAAGCCATCCACGGAAAGGCGGTGAAGTAGTGTATTTAAGTATTAATAAATTAAATCATCGCTTATTGAACTCTATGGATGGAGTACAATGATGAAAAGTGATCCAAGTTTTAATTTTGTAAAAAATCAGTTTAGAGGTATTGTTGCTGTCTACAAGTCCAAAAAATTTATTAAAGACAAGACACTAACAGATAGCGCTGTCTTCAGGCAGGGTATTAAATCTTTGCTGCTCGAAAGTAGAACAAAATTTTCTGAAGGAAGGTTTAATGAGGTTATTTCGTGGGTAAACGCTAGTATTAAATCGCAACTTCCTGAGTTATCTCATCAGAAAATAGGTTTTGAAGAACTTAGATTTGCTAAACCGGACACGAACAAAGTGTCAATTTCAACAGAAATGCTCTGGATAGCTAGTCGATTATCAGCAGAAGCACAAAACATAAATAAGTTCTTATCTTTTAAGAAGAATATTGAAGCTCAAATTTTGAAAGGTAAGTACATAGATGTTTTGAGTGAACTAGCCGTTTTAGAGAAGGAGCTTGGTGCGTCACTATGGTCTATCAAGTTAAGAATTTCATTATTACAGACTAGCAAAGGGTTAGAGGCTCAGAAACAGTATACTAATGAAGTAAGGAATGTTTGGACTGGAGGAATTTTAAGTTACATCGCATTGTTCGTCAGTGTTAGGAATGAAGACAGAACAACCATCGCCAAGTTTATAGATGATATCGAAACCAAGTTTTCCAACCCAAATATAGACCCTGAGCTTGTACCTCACTTGAGGTATCATTTACTTACAGAACTACCTAAAGATGAAGATAGCGCAATCGATTTGTTACTTATGGAACAAATGGGGTCGATTTATGACCTATACGAATTGCTAGTTTCAATGTTATTAGACAACCTTCATGCAGAAAGTTGGGCTATTAAAGATAACTCGTTAATTGAGATATTAAAGAAGCTAGGAAATATTCAAGACCTTAGATTAAACAAAATTTCCGAGATAAGGAATTTTCAACTATTCAATTCAACATTGCGCCAACGAGATTATTCAATTTCGGATTATTTACTCGATTCAGACTGCACCTCAAAACTGAGCATATATAAATCATTTAGGTCTAGTAGTGATTCATTTTTAGACGTGTGGAACCATATTTATATAGGTATTTGGCTCGGGTTATTAAGAAAAGACAATGGTTCATTAACTTATGAACCACATAAACTACCAATCTTACTTGGTAAAGCATTATCTGAAGAGAACCTTCTCAATGATGTAAAATACCTGATTAAACTGTCCGTTAACTATCATGGCTTATCTATATTTAAAGGAATAAAAGAGTTCTTACTTTTGTTACTGAAACAATCGACTAATTATGATGCATTGTGGAGTCCTCACACTATTGGGCTGCATAGTGAATTAATAGGTATTGAAGATTATCCATTGAGCGTGAATTGTGAGTTGGGTTCTAAATACCCTAATTCATTAACCAAAAATCTCTGGATGGGAAGAAATTCATCAAAAAGCATAGATGAACTTACGTTTGCACTGATGAGTGGGTTAAGACACATCGAATGCAAAGAGTACGAAATGTGTTTAAGTGTTTTACCTCAGAAAATATCTATGGAAATTCCATTTCCATTTAGACTTATTTTTACTCAAATGAAGCTATCAGCTTTGTCTTTTGAAAGACGTAAGAGTGAAGTGATTCATTTGATAAATGAGACAGTGCCTGAGAGCGCAGACATAATAGATATTGTGTCATTTGAGAGTGAACTAGTTGATTATGAGTATAAGGACTTTGAATGCGAAGATAATGTGCTATCAGCGCCAATTGCTCTTTTCATTGCATGGCTTAAAACAGAAGACAGTAAACTCCTATCATATTTAAGAATTGCAACTAAACAAGCGATTAAAAAGCTTAACCTTGAAAAGCCTTCAGCAATGGTTGCGAGGCCGGAAAAATACTCGAATTCACAATTAGTATTCTTTTTAAACTATATCTGCGTACCACAAGTTATTGATAATATTCGGTCGCTTAATGGAACAAAAGCTGTACTAAATGAGAGGCAATGTATTTGTCGCCTTCTAATAGCGTTAGATCCAATAAACGCAGATGAATACCATCAAGAAATAGCTAGTATTGATGATGATTTATTGATGGAGGAAGGGAAAAGAGTTGTCGATCGAACGCGTATTTATGTTGATATGGACGCTCATAGTCGTTGGATGCTGAAAGAGTTGAAAGAAGACTATGAACGATATAAAGATTTACTAGACATCAATATTACTGGCGAACAGAATTACAGTGAAATAGTAGATGACTTTTTAAAGTCAGATGGAGCAACTAAAACTACTTTTCAACCTGATAACGAAGCCGATGCGGTACTACTTAGTCTCATAGTTAAAGCTAGTAATGACTTTCTTACAAATCCAAAGTATGGCTTAGACTATTATTTAAGTAAGCGCATTAGACATCAATCTTTTATCGGACTTATCAGAAGTCATTTGGAGTTTTCTAATCTTATAACTACTAGGGTAACCGAAGGTGAAGACTTTGAATATAATCATTTTTGGGTCAATAAATTTCATTCTCTAAGCCAAGACGAAAAAGACCAGTTAAACAATTTGTTATCAAAATTTGCAGAGGAATTTGACGATTTACTAATTCATGTAAGAGACAGCATATTTCAGTTGAATACTGAAGATTGCCCAACTGGTCTTATTAAAATTGATTTCAATATCCACGTAATGTCATTGTTAAAACACTTCATCATTGAGACAAATGCCTCTTTTGAGGAGTTTGTTTATTACTCAAATATTTTCATGTGGGCATTTTTGCAGCCTTCTTTGGAGAAAACAAAGGCATACATTCAATCTAATCTTAAACAAACAATAATGCACAGTGCGGACATATTAAAAGCGCATGCAAGAAAGCTAGCAGGTTTAGATCCAGCTTTTGAAGACTTTGAATTGCAATTAACTGACAAAACGGCCGCGGTACAGAGATCGTTAGAAGACGTTATGTCTTGGTTCACTCCATTAACAGGTGTATCAGCTGAAAGAGTTGTGATTAGTGTTGAGCAGGCTCTTAATCTCTCGATCAAAGCAGCATTAGATATGTTGAGACCGTTCGAGCCTAAATTGAACACAAAAATAATAAATGTCGATGATTTAAAGTTGCAACAACTGGGGCTTACGTTCTTAAACGACACCATATTTATTCTCTTTGACAATATTAAAGCTCATTCAGGCTTAAAAAATCCAGAGATTGAGCTTCGCATTGAAGTAAACAAAGACGAGGAAGTGATAACTGTTCATTGTGTTAACAACACAAGACAGTCGGATAGGGCTAGGCTTAAGCAAGAAATTGATAAAATTAAAGTTTTGATAGAGAACGGCAAGATCGGCGACCGAGCAAAGCTTGAAGGGCGTAGTGGATTTATAAAGTTAGCAGCCAGTATAGATAAGGCAACTAAAGGACATTTAGACTTTGATTTGCTTCGTTCTGGACAGTTCAGTCTCACTATTACAAATGACTTGGCTATTAAAGCCTTGCCGATGGAGCAAGTGAGGATTGTAAATGTATAAAGTTTTAATTGTCGAAGATGAAGAACCTAAATATGTTCATATCAAGAATCATATTCAACAAATACTCCCAATTGTTGTAGTGAGTCACGCTAAATCGGTAACTAGTGCAGTTGACAGATTAGAAGACAATATTCCTGATTTGTTAGTATTGGATATGTCTTTACCAACATTTGATATTTCTGAGGAGGAAAGTGGTGGCAGGCCACAAGGCTTCGGAGGCATTGAGGTATTAAGAGAGATGCAAATAGAAAATTGGCGATGCCCAACAATCGTTATTACCGGCTACTCTGCGTTTCAACGTGATGGAGTCCAGAGAGTGAGTTTAGACGAACTGTCAACTGAACTAATGAAAGAATTCCCAGATTTTTTAAAAGGCGTTTTGCATTTTAATTCTTCTTTTAGTGAGTGGCAGGTAGAACTTGAAAAAATAATAGCTAGCACGGGAGCTTGATTAAGTATGAAAATCCTAATTGTAGACGATGAAGCTCCTAGATACTCGGTTCTTATAAAGAGCCTTGTAGATATGGGCATAGAACGCTCAAATATATGTATTAGTGTTTCTAGCTCAGATGCTAGAGATAAGTTGGAACAGACTAAGTTTGATTTGTTAATTCTTGATTTATTAATTCCATTGTGGCCCGAAGATGAGCCTCATGAACAAAACTCAGAAGATTTATTAACCGAGCTAAATGTATCTGATGAACTCAACAAACCTTCAAAAATAATCGGTATTACAGCGGATAAATCAGGATTAACTGGCACTGTTGAAAAGTTTGAGCATGAAACTTGGCATGTAGTGCAATATGAATCATCTTGCTCTGATTGGGTTAAGAAAATTCAAAATTGTGTTCAATACCTGAATGACAACCCGGTAGAAGAGAATGTAAAAGAACACAAATTTGACTTAGCAATCATTTGCGCACTAGACGATCCAGAATTAACGGAAGTTTTAGCGTTAGATTGGAATTGGGAGCAGCCAAAACCCATTGATGACCACACTTTTATTTATGAAGGAAAATTCAAATCGGGAGGAAATGAATATTCCGTATGTGCTTCGCATTGCAGCAGAATGGGAATGGTTGCAACAGCAAATAAATCAGCAAGCATAATTAATTTATTAAGACCCAAAGTCATTGTTATGACTGGTATATGTGGTGGAATTAAGAAGAATACTGACTTTGGTGATGTAATTTTTGCAGAATGCGTATGGGACTACCAATCTGGAAAATTGAAAAAAGAAGGCGAAACATCTGTTTTTGAAATTGCACCTCACCAAATAATGGCATCAACTGAAATAAGATCAAAAATGGAGCTTTTCAAAGCTGATAAAGGTGTGATGTCGCAGATTAGCTCTGAATTTGAATATGATATAAATGTGACTCCCAAACTGTTGATAGGACCTATCGCTACAGGTGCAGCTGTTGTAGCAGACGCTGATTATGTAAACACTATCATATCTCAAAATCGAAAAGTTCTTGGTATCGAAATGGAGATATATGGACTTTATTCTTCAGTTGAAAACACCTCAGGAAACAAACCCAAAGTATTTGCTCTCAAATCAGTATGTGACTTTGCTGATTTAAACAAAGATGATGACTATCAAAAATACTGCTCTTATATGAGTGCAAACGTTATGAGGCGCTTTTTAGAGACTTTTGGCTGTCAAATTCTCTAATATACTATTTAAGTTAAGAGTTACTCATGAATTTAGAACAAATAAAACAAGGCATTCTAGCCAAATTTGATAAATGCCGACTAGTCTTCTGGCAAGATGAAGAGATTGAGTTTCAAGAGCAATTACCGGTAATTGAAACTG
>JBMYWR010000014.1:0-34372 GCA_049607625.1 Colwellia sp. | reverse complement strand
GGTTTTCCACTTTCCCCGATAATTTCAACTGATTCAGACCATGAACTAGCAGACATTACGGTCCTCGTTAAAGATACAAGTGAAAAGCAGGTTTTTACGTTAAATTTTGAATATCAAAGATTAACTCTAGAATGTTTATTGTTAGATAAAAAGTGTGATGGTGATGTTAACCACTCAGAATTTAGTCAACAAGTTAAAAATGGACTTTTTGATCATAAAGAAGCTTGTGGTTTTCCTTTGGTATTTAACAAGAATTTTTATTACTTGTGGATTAGACCTTACAGCAATGTTGATTTCTTGGAGAATGCACTATGAAAACATTTATAAAAAAAGCAGCGATTTTATCTGTTTATGATTTTCATGAAAATGAAAAAGTTTTCATAGGGGACACAATAAATGGGGTTGTTACACAAGATGAGACTGAGCAACTTCCACCTGAGCACCGTTTAGTTTCAACGACAATTGAGAAACAAAATGGGTTGGAATTTGTGACTAAGAAAGGTGCTGTTTTTGTTGCAAGTGATGAGCCTAGCAGTTTTGAGTTGCGGTTATATGAGTTTGTGACCCTGCGTGAGTTTTTGCTTTCACCAGAGGAGCTTCTTGAATTACGAGAAAGATACGCTCTAGAAGAAGGAAGTTCACATTAGCGGTAATGATTACAAGGATGTAATTATACTTTGAATGGTCACTTGATTTTATTAAACTATTTATTCTTAAGTTAATAATAAGTTCGTTAAGCTTTAGGTGAATAATGTCTGGTTCTATTAAGTTATCTACGGTTGAATTACATGCTTTGATTAAGGGAGAAGATCCTGTTGAAGCAAAGAGCCAAGCTGAATTAAGAGCTAGAATATCAAACGAAGCAAAACACTATATAGATTCACCAGTCACATCCTGGCCTTGTATTAGTTTTAATTGGGATGTATCGGCTGAATCACAAAGGTTTTCTTTAGATGGTATGACTCAAAATGATTTTAAAAATTATTATCCTAATGGCTTTATTTTAGGTTACGTTTCATTGTCGGAGTTTGATAAAATTTTATGCCACTATAGTCGCAGGGATGAAGGTGAGCTGTGGGAATTAGGCAGTAAGCATAGTTTAGCCAATTTAATCGTATATTTATCTGAGGGTAGGCCAATATCACCTCCTTTTGTAAAACCTGTTGATAATGGCGAGGTTATTTTTCAAGGAGGGCACCATCGTTACGCTATTGCTACAGTGATAGGTGTAGACGTATTTCCTATACACATTCAAGGGTGTAATAAGGCGGAAATTGACAAAAGGGTTAACGTGGATTGGGTTGATCTTTAACTCTTGGATACTATACATATCTATTTTGATATTCAAAGCTCATGTATTAAAAAGGGCATTCTACAGTAATTAATAATAGAGATGTTCTGATGGTTACATCAGGGAAATAATATTCAGTTCAGTTTTACAATAGTGCTAGTGATTAAGTGATTTAATTATTCCACATTGGTCAATGTTATTATCTGATGAGCAGGAACTGGCCATTATTTGTAGTTCTTTTTTCAGCGATTTTAACTCAATGATTCTTTGATTTACTAACTTAAGTTGATCGTCAATTAATGTATTAACCGATGAGCAACTTTCTTCAGGGCTTTGCTTTAATTCAATAAGCCTTTTTATATCTGATAGCGGTATATCTAAACTCCTACAATGTTTAACAAATTCTAATTCTTTCAATGAATTATTGTCATAAAGACGAAAGTTACCCTCTGATCTATTAGGATTACTGATCAGGTTTTCTTTTTCATAATACCGAATAGTCTGGATAGAACATCCTGATACTTTTGATAATTTACCTATTTTCATTATTTTTTAATTCTTGCTTGATTCTATAGTAACTATAGGGTTTATAGTTTGGATATACAAGATTATAAGGTCTAAAAAATGAGTGGCTGCGGGTGTGAAGTAGAAATAAAAGATAATGAGCAGAAGTATGTACTTTATTGGCTTTTAGCTATCAACAGTACAATGTTTCTATTTGAAATCGGATTTGGATGGGTATCTCAATCTACAGCACTTATTGCTGACTCATTAGACATGTTGGCAGACGCAATTGTTTATGCAATAGCGCTCTATGCTGTAGGGAAATCAATAAAGGACAAAGCGAATGCTGCCTTAATTAGTGGCTATTTTCAGCTTGCTTTAGGTATTTTGATTCTGCTTGATATTATTCGTAGGTTATATGGAATAAGTGAGCCTCATTCTTGGTTTATGGTTAGTATTGGCTCTGTAGCCTTAGTCGCCAATGTTATATGTCTTTTCATTATCCGAAAGCAAAATAGTGGTGAAGTTCATATGCGTGCAAGTTGGATTTTTTCTGCAAACGATGTGATTGCTAATTTAGGCGTTATTGTGGCGGGTATTTTAGTCATGTGGCTTGATAAACGCTGGCCTGATATTGTCATCGGTAGTGTTATTTCTATCCTTATCTTAAGAGGCGCATTTCGAATTTTAAGTGATGCGAGGCAAGAGTTGGCAAATGACAATACAAAATGTAATAGCGACACTGGCAGTCAACAAACCAATTCTTGTACTTCGAATAAGGAAACTTAATGACTACTAATTATTTAACATCTACTTCAATAATTAATTTTGATCATGCTGATATTAAATCTCTGCTGATGAATAGAGGTTGGAACAAGCTTAATGAATTTGACAAAATAGGTGCAGCCTATCAATTTGTTAAAGATGAAATTTTATTTGGCTATAACCGAAGTGATGATATATCGGCAAGTGAAGTGTTATCTGATGGTTATGGGCAGTGTAATACCAAAGGAAACTTGTTGATGGCTTTACTGCGCGGATTAGGTATTGAATGCCGTTTCCATGGATTTACTATAGAACAAACATTACAAAAAGGCGCTATACCTACCTATGTGTTTTTCTTGGCACCGCGCTATATCATCCATAGTTGGGTTGAAGTGAAATATGATAATCGCTGGGTAAACCTTGAAGGCTTTATATTGGATGATAAATACTTAACATCAATTCAGCAGAAATTTAAGCAAGTTGAAGGTGACTTTTGTGGTTATGGTATTGCTACTAACTGTTTAACTTCACCCGATACAGATTGGCAAGGAAAGGATACCTATATCCAAAAAGAAGGTATTCATGATGATTTTGGTTTGTATGACTCACCAGATGAGTTTTATCGTGAAAAAGGTACTAATTTGTCAGGGATAAAGCGTTGGTTATATCAGCGTGTTATTCGCCACATTATTAATTGGAATGTGGCGAAATTAAGAAAAAAATATCTATAAGGAAATACTGATGCATGATCATAGTCATAAACATCATCACGGTAAGAATGATCGTATAGGTTGGGCATTTTTTCTCAATGTTACTTTTACCATAATTGAATTTGTTGGCGGTTGGCTTACGAATAGTACTGCTATTATGGCTGATGCCGTACATGACCTTGGGGATAGTTTATCAATTGGCCTTGCGTGGCTACTGAGTCGGTTCTCTGACAAAGAGCCTTCATTAACATACAGTTATGGTTATAAACGGTTATCATTGTTAGGAGCATTATTTAACAGCATTGTATTGGTAGTAGGGTCAATATGGATTCTGTTTGAGGCAATACCTAGGTTGAGTAACCCCGAAATGCCAATGGCTGAAGGGATGTTGGGTTTAGCATTGTTAGGAGTCGCAGTTAACGGTTATGCAGTGATTAAACTCAAGGCAGGTAATACAATGAACGAGAAGGTCTTAACTTGGCACCTTCTTGAAGATGCTCTTGGTTGGATAGCCGTGCTTATTGTTTCGATAGTGTTGTTATTTGTAGACTTACCTATTTTAGATCCTTTGTTATCTATCGCCTTTACCTTATTTATTTTGTTTAATGTTGTTAAGAATCTAAAAGCTACGTTAGTTTTGTTTTTACAGGGAACTCCTGAGGAATCCACTCAATTAAAAATCAAAGAAAGATTGGGTGATATACCAGAAGTTAACAATATCCATCATATGCACTTTTGGTCATTGGATGGTGAAAGTCATGTGTTAACAGCTCATTTAACATTAGATCAGGATTATGATGTTAATCAATTGATACAATTAAAGGAAAAAGTTGCTCAATCAATTATAGAGTTTAACCTGTCACATACAACCATCGAGTTTGAGTTTCCAAACGAAGTGTGCCGGGATAAAAGTAAAAGGCATGTGCATTAAGGTAATTAACCTTAATCCTACTCAATAGCTGGTAGAATATAATATTGTGTTTTGTTATATTTGAATGATGTATTTATTAGGTGATTAATTTGTTCTCTAACGTTGCTTTAAAGGTTTTGCTAGTTGTTTCGATTGTTTTGCAATCGTTGACTGCTGTCGCATCCGCAACAAATGAAAATCATCAAATAGATGTAGAACATATTCAAGTGAAGCATGATCATAATTCAGATCACACAGAATCGGGAAAATTACTTGATGCTGAAGGGCATGATGTTAATGATTGTCACCATTGTGGTCATTGCAGTGGAAGTCATTTACCTTGGATTTTAGTCAAAGGCATTTCTAATCTTCATGAGTTTCCAATAGTAAACGAATATCCATACTATTATATTCAATCTAAAGAGTTTTCAGAAGCAATCCTTCGCCCTCCTATTTCTTAAGTTTTTATCAATATGTTCTTTTTATTTCAGTTAATTGGAATGAAAAGGTTTGTGTATTAATTAAAAAAATTAAGAAATTTTATGTATATATCATTAAAAAATACAGGTGTCATCCTGTCTTTGAGCGTGCTCGTGTTTTTTTCTTATAGCGCTATGGCTAAAGAAAAGTCACAGACATGGTTAGACATTCAAATAAATAAAGACCCCGAAGTAGTCAAAGCTAAAGCCTTGTTACAAGCGACTAATCATCAGGCAAAGAGTTTAACCCTGGCTGTTTATAACCCTGATTTTGAAGCAAGTTATGAAAAGGAAGGAGACTTCGATAATTTTTCTATCGGTTTAAGACAAACAATTGATGTTTGGGATAAACAATCCGTTAATAAAACGATAGGCGAAATGGGCTTATATGAAAGAAAACAGCAGCTATTAAGCTTACTTGAGTCAAAAAAAGCTAATGCTATTAGTACCTTGATCAATTGGTATTCCGCGAAAGAGTCTGCTCACATCGCTATTGAAAGAGAAAAACAACTACAAACCTTATTGGATATAGTTGAAGAAAAGCGAAGTGCTGGAATTTTAGGTCCCCTTGATGCGGAGTTAGTTTACTTAAACTTGTCACAAGTTTTAAATGAAATAGCGCAATATCAAATTGGATTGAAAAGTGCAGAAGTAAAAATCCAAGAGTTATTACCCGACTGGGTAGCAGGTCAACCTTATATGATCCCCCGTAATTTGGGAATATCTACTTACTCAATCAATACTGAATGGATTGAAAAACACCCAGATGTTCAAGTAGCTAAAGCCCAGTGGAATGCCCAACAAGCACATGCGAAATTAAGTTCTATTGAATATAAAACTAGCCCAACAGTTGGTATCAGCGCGGGACAAAATGGTGAAGAAAATACACTAGGTTTGACATTCTCTATGCCTTTAAATATTCGTAATAATTATTCGGATTCAATTAAGGCTGCATACTCTGAAGTAAATGCAGCAGAAGCTAACTTTCGTGCTATTTATCGAAAGAAAACATTTGAGGCTAAGGCTAATTACGAGTCTGTAGTTACCATTAAAAAATACTACAAACAATGGCAAAAGCTCATTAGCGGCAGAGTAGAAAATAGTGCCAAGTTGCTTAAAAGGCGCTGGGAAGCCGGAGATATGAATACTTCAGACTACATGCTTGCATTGAATCAACGCTCGGAAGGGCTTCAAGCGGGAATTCAATTAGAGAAGCAATTTAAACTTGCTGAAATAGAATTTCTTTTAAGTATTGGACAAATTTCTAAGTTAGAGCTTTAGGCAAATATATTTAATAAAGCTAAGCATGACTTAATAAAAAATACAGGTAATAAAATGAAAACAATCATTAGTAATAAAATATCAATAATTGCATTAAGTAGCCTTTTTGTAGTGCTTGTTGCAAGTACAGAGTTACTAGCCCAACAAACTAGCGCCAGTAACGATGTGCGAAAAGAGAAGGTACAAGAGCCTAAAGAGAAAGGTTTACATGATCATGGGAATACAGAAGATTCAGAAAACGAACCGAATCATGATGATCACGAAGTTTCTAAAGAGATAGATCATGATGATAAAAGTGGAGAAGAGCATTCTGATAATAGTAACAATTCTGAAGGGGGCCACGATGAAGGGATCACGCTAAGTGCTGAGAAAATGTCACTTGCAAACATAGTAGTTGAATCGGTCTCATCAAAAATACAATTTAGTACGGTTTATGCACCTGGCGAAATAAAAGCTAACGGTTATAAAAGTTACGTTGTGTCGCCTCGCACTGAATCTGTAGTTATAAGCCGACACGCTGCATTAGGTGAACATGTTGAGAAAGGTCAAAAGCTAGTAACATTATTCAGTGAATCTATGGTTCAAGCGCAAGCGGACTATTTGATAGCATCTACAGAGTGGGTGCGTGTGAAGAAACTGGGTATTAAAACGGTCAGTGAAAGTCGTTTGTTGCAAGCTCAAACAACCTTTAATGCGTCATATGGAAAACTATTAGCTTTAGGCTTAACAGGTGAAGCAATAAGAAGTATCAATAATAAAGACAGAGCCAAATTTGGTCAATATTCGTTGATAGCACAACGTGCAGGTGTTGTCCTGCAAGATGACTTCTTACAAGGTCAACGTATAGATGCTGGTGATACCATAATGTTACTAGCAGATGAAAAAGACTTGTGGGTAGAAGCGAAAGTTGCACCCAATAAAAATCTAAACTTATCTATAAACTCTCCGGCTTTGGTTGAATTTAGTGGGCAAAATTATTCCGCTAAAGTTATTCAAGAAGCTCACACAATAGACCCCCTAACACGAACCAGAATAATCAGATTATCAGTTGAAAATATTGGTGATAATTTACATTCCGGCATGTTTGTCAAAGTTAACTTTCAATTTGCGACTCAGGGTAAAGTCATGGCGGTTCCTGAAGATGCATTAATTAGGGGGGCTGATGGTGATTGGATTGTTTTTGTTGAAGATCATCCCGGTGAATTTAAAGCTATTGAAGTTGAATTAGGTCGTTCATTGGGGGACTTTCGTGAAATAAATGGCTTAGAAAGTGGTACGCGAGTTGTGACTCAAGGTGCCTTTTTTGTTGCTTCTGAAATCGCTAAAAGCGGATTTGATCCCCACAACCATTAAGGAGAGTCGTCATGTTTAATCGAATAATTGATTGGTCTATCAATAATCGACTGCTTATTTTGATTGCGCTAATGGCAACGATTGTTGGGTCTATTATGGTGATCCCAAAACTGAATTTAGACGCATTTCCCGATGTGACTAATGTACAAGTCGCTGTTAATACTGAAGCGCCAGGACTTGCAGCAGAAGAAGTTGAGCAACTGATTACTTATCCCATTGAAGCTGTCATGTATGCGTTACCCGATGTAGAGCAAGTTAGGTCTATTTCTAAGACAGGTTTATCTGGTGTCACGGTTGTTTTCAAAGAAGGAACCGATATTTACTTTGCTAGGCAGCTTGTTTTTGAAAGACTGCAAGCTGCTAAAGAGTTGATACCTGAGGGTGTTGGCACACCTGAAATGGGGCCGAATACCTCTGGTTTAGGTCAAGTATATCAATATCTGTTGATATCAGATAAAGAGGCTGGTTTTGATTCAATGGCACTGAGGAGTCTCAATGATTGGATTGTTAAGTTACTTGTAATGCCCGTTGATGGTGTCACGGATGTTCTGTCTTTTGGTGGAAATGTTAAGCAGTATCAGGTAAATGTTGACCCCTCTAAATTATTATCTTACGAACTTACTCAAGAAGATGTTGTTAATGCGCTCGATAGCAACAATGCCAACGTAGGTGGCTGGTATATGAATCGAGGGCAAGAGCAACTCGTTGTTAGAGGGACTGGTTGGTTTCAAAGCGGTGAAGCTGGCATCATAAATATAAAGCAAGTACCTGTTAAAACAGTAGACGGCACTGTAGTTACTATTTCTGATATTGCTAAGGTTGAAATGGGCAGTGATATTCGTCAGGGTGCTGTAACCATGACTCGCAGAGCTATTGATGGTGAAATAGAGAGTTTAGGTGAAGTCGTATCAGGTATCGTTCTAAAGAGAATGGGGTCTAATACTAAAGCCACCATTGATGGTATCAATGCAAAAATTCCATTAATTGAACAAGCTTTGCCAAAAGGTGTTCGCTTTGAACCATTTTATGATCAGGGAGATCTGATTGAAAAAGCGGTAAGCACGGTTGTAGAAGCACTTACCCTTGCATTTATTTTCATCTGCATTGTTTTAGCACTTTTCTTAATGAATTTACGGGCAACATTTCTAGTATTAATATCTATTCCAATCTCTATAGGTATTGCCTTGATGGTTATGGCTTGGTGGGGAATTTCTGCTAATTTGATGTCGCTAGGTGGTATTGCTGTGGCGATAGGTATGTTAGTGGATGGGTCTGTTGTTATGGTTGAAAATATGTTTAAGCATTTAAACCGCCCAGATCCTACACACTTTGCAAATGCTAAAAAGAGGCTACCAGTTTCTGATACAGATCCCCATGAAGTTGAGTCAGATGATCACGGTATTAAATTGCGACTAAAAGAAGCAGGTAAAGAAGTTGCCCGGCCAGTGTTTTTTGCAGCCTCTATTATTTTAGTAGTATTTATGCCGTTATTTAGTTTTGAAGGAGTTGAGGCTAAGTTATTTCAACCTATGGCAGTCAGTATTATTTTAGCCGTTGTTTCCGCAATTTTTGTTGCATTATTTGTGGTGCCTGCTTTGGCAACTTTTATGTTTAATAAAGGAATAAAAGAAAGAGAAAGCTTTGTACTTAAGCCTTTAGATAAACTTTACAAAAAAGGTCTTGAAGTTGCGTTAAAGCATACTAAATCGGTTGTTATAGTCTCTATTACATTATTCGTTTCTGCTTTAGCCATAATCCCTCAAATTGGCACTGAATTTGTGCCCGAATTAGAAGAAGGCACTATAAACCTTAGGGCTACATTAGCGCCATCTTCTAGTCTTGATACTGCATTGTCTGTTGCCCCAATTTTGGAAAAAAGATTGATGGAATTTCCTGAGGTGACCTATGCATTAAGTCGTATCGGAAGAGCGGAAATAGGAGGTGATCCTGAGCCAGTAAATAATATTGAAATATATATTGGATTAAAGCCAGTATCAGAATGGACAAGCGCATCTAATCGATATGAGCTGCAAGATAAAATGGAAAGATCACTGGAAAAATTTCCTGGGCTTTTACTTAATTTTTCTCAACCCATTGCTACACGAGTTGATGAATTACTCTCAGGTGTTAAAGCGCAATTAGCAATAAAGCTTTTTGGTCCAGAGCTTGATGTACTTGCTTCAAAAGGGCAAGAAATTGAATCAGCAATTAAAGGTGTCGAAGGTGCAAAAGATGTTGCGCTTGAGCAAATTGCTGGTGAAGCACAATTGGTGATTGAACCCAATAGGCAAGAGTTGTCGCGTTTTGGCCTTTCCGTTAGTGACGTAATGGAAGTTGTGCGAGACGGTATTGGCGGTGTTGAAGCGGGACAAATAATCAATGGTAATGAGCGTTATGATATTTATGTTCGTATAGAAGAGGAATATCGTAAAAGCAAAGAAACTATTGCCGATATTAGAATTCAATCTCCTATGGGAGCTTGGGTACGACTTGGTGATGTTGCTACTGTTTCATTTGAGTCAGGTCCTCCTCAAGTGAGAAGGGATGATGTGCAAAGGAGAGTTGTTATCCAAGCTAATGTTCAAGGCCGTGATATGGGCAGTGTAGTTGCTGATATCAGAAACTTGATAGCAGAGAAAGTCAATTTGCCTTCGGGGTATTCAGTTGCGATTGGCGGTCAATTTGAAAGCCAGCAAAGAGCACAGAAAAGGCTTGCTGTCGTTGTACCTTTATCTTTGGGCCTTATCTCTTTGTTGCTTTATTTTGCATTTGGGTCAGTTGGGCAAGCTATGCTGATATTAGTGAATGTGCCACTTGCAGTCATTGGTGGCGTGTTTTCTTTATATCTGTCTGGTCAATACATTTCAGTACCCAGCTCTGTAGGTTTTATTACTCTGTTTGGGGTAGCAGTATTAAATGGTGTTGTTATGGTTGAGAGTATTAATCAACGTATTAAAGACGGATTGGAATCGTCAAAGGCAATTTTTGATGGTGCCACTTCAAGGTTAAGACCCGTGCTTATGACAGCTATTACATCAGCATTAGGTTTGATCCCCATGTTAATGTCAAATGGTGTTGGTGCTGAAATTCAAAGGCCGTTAGCAAGTGTTATTGTAGGAGGGTTAGTGACTGCAACACTGCTAACATTGTTTGTATTGCCTGTTTTATATCGCTGGTTCTCGACAAAGAAAATTGAAGAGTTAAGAAGATAATACTTTACAATATAGAGGCTCTATTGAATAAGTAGAGCCTCTTTATATGTTTTCGAAAAGTTGTTTTTAAGTACTTTTTATTTCAATTGATACATGAATCAGTTGAGGTAAAAGCTCTTTTAAAATATGTTTGTATTCATCAGAGGCCAATGGGTTAACAGATGATACTTTAATAATTGCTGCTTGGTGACTTGTCGCTATTTTCCATATATGCAGATCATTAATTACAGTATTATTTTTGCTTAATTCAATCGCAACTTTATCAATAATTGATTGATTAACCGATTTATCTAAAAGAATTTCACTTGATTCTTTGATTAATCCATATGACCATTTAGATATTACAATAGCACCCACAATACCCATCAATGGGTCCATCCAAATCAATCCAACATATTTTCCTACGAGTAGGGCTACAATAGCCAATAGAGAAGTTAAAGTATCTGCTAATACATGGAAATATGCGGCTTTCATATTATGGTCGTGATTATGATGATGGTGTTCATGTTCGCCATGATGGTGATGATCATCATCATGCAAAATAAAAACAGATGCGAAGTTAACTACCAAACCAATACAAGCGACTATAATTGCTTCATTAAATTGTATAGCTTGTGGTTCTAATAATCGCTGAACTGATTCTATTATCATCATTAAAGCAACAATTGCCAAAGCAATCGCACTGGCAAATCCACCTAGTGAATTAACCTTGCCAGTACCAAAGCTGAAGTTTTTATTATTAGCGTGCTTTTTAGCATATGAATAAGCAAAAATTGTAATCAGAAATGCTGCTGAGTGTGTTCCCATGTGCCAGCCATCAGCTAGAAGGGCCATAGAACCCGACCAAGTACCAGCCCCAATTTCAAGTATCATTATGATGGTTGTTAACCAAAAAACAATGCCAACTTTACTTGCATTAACTTTATTATCGATACCGAAATCGTGGGAGTGTTCCCATTGAATATTACTATTACTGTTCACATAAATTCCTAAATCATGGTTTATTTTAGTATATAAATAGCCTTTTTTTTATAGCTGAAATATACTATACCCCAGTATACTATATTGTTTCAAAGGGTAAATATGTCTCATACAATTGCAGGGAAAAAAAAGCTACTTAGTCGCGTTAGGAGGATAAAAGGCCAATCCTTAGCTCTTGAGGTTGCACTTGAAGGAGAGCCTGATTGTATGGCTATTTTACAGCAGGTAGCAGCGATAAAAGGGGCTGTAAATGGACTTATGAAAGAAGTTTTAGAAGGCCACATTAGAGAACATCTAGGCGCTGAAGACTTAACAAGCGAAGAAAGAATAGATGAAGTTGAGCAGGTGATATCTGTTCTAAAAAGTTATTTGAAATAATTTTTTAGATTGAAAAGTAACATTACGTATGTAATTATATTAGCAATTGAAATATTTTGTTGGTTACTTGTGACTTTTAACTTCTCTAAAACATTAATGGTATTGTTAATCTGTTTGACTTTTGTTGGTCAAGCAGTTGCGTCTACTGTTATGTCTTATCATATGATGAGTATGAAAGTTATGAGTGGTCAAGAAAAAACTCAAAGTATGTCAATGATGGATCATAGTATGATGAATCATGCTTCTGACGATTCAGAAGAATCGACTGAAGATTGTTGTGTTAAAACCTGTAGCTGTTTTACGGGTGGTTGCTCAAGCATTGCAACGTTAATGAAAGACACTAATAACAATCTATTCATTGATTTATCAACAAAAATATCCTCATATTCGCACTTGGCTCTCAGCCAACAACCTACATCTCTTTATAGACCTCCAATACTAAGCTAAATACAGAATAATTGTGTCCAAAATTTGGTCCGATTATATAGAAATTATCTGTATTAGGCTTTTTTGATCCCTGCGTTTAAATAAATACCAAGCAACATCAAAAATAACCTAATTAATTCAAATATTAATTGATATCCCTTAGGGGGGGTTATGTTTTCCAAAAAAATCATATTAAAGGTTGTTGCAGCCTTTACTTTAGTTGTCGCTATTGCAAGTTGTTCAAAAGAAGAGGCTACTGCGGCTACACCTAAATCACAAAATGCTAAGTCTCAACCGATCCTTTTAGAAGTTTATAAAAGTCCCACATGTGGCTGTTGTAAAAAATGGATAAGCCATGTTGATGGTAATGGCTTTCAATCTAACGTTCATAACAGAAGTGATATTTCTGTCATTAAAGAGAAAAGAGGCATTGAGCCTCGATATCGCTCTTGTCATACCGCAATTTCAAAAGATGGATATGTTTTTGAAGGCCATGTACCAGCAAAGTTTATTCAACAATTTTTAAAAGAAAAGCAAGATAGTGATGTTATCGGGTTATCTGTTCCAGCGATGCCGCTAGGAAGCCCTGGTATGGAAGTCGGTGACAAGTTTCATCCCTATAAAGTTTTACTGTTGAAGTCAGATGGTTCTTACGATATCTACGCGAGTGTCCAATCATATGAGGAGCAATTCTAATGATTACTCAGAATATCGATAGAAAAATACGCACAAAGTGCGGTGTAGCAATATTGGCATTAGCTAGTTTTACAGTGCTTAGTACTGAACCGTCAATAACAACTGTCAAGCCACCACTTTCTTTTGAAAAAGCGATTAAATCAGCTCAAAAAAATGATCCTTGGCTTACGGGGAATTTTCATAAACAAAAAGCTATTGAGTCTATGAGTACGGCTGTAAATACGCTTCCTGATCCTAAAGTCACCATTGCTTTGGCAAACCTACCAACAAATGGTTTTGACTTTGGCCAGGAAGGTATGACACAAGCAAAAGTTGGGATTACGCAAATGTTTCCTCGTGGCGATGCTTTAGAATTTAAAAGCCAACAACTCAGAATACAAAGTGAAGCCTTTCCTTTTCAACGACAAAACCGTGAAGCAAAAGTCGCTGTTACCGTTGGCAGTTTGTGGCTTGATGCTTATAGGGTACAGCAGAGTATTGCTTTAATTGAAAAGAACAGGTCTTTGTTTGAGCAGTTAGCCGATGTTGCAGAAGCAAGCTATTCCTCTGCTTTAGGTAAAACCCGTCAACAAGATATTGTTCGAGCACAATTAGAGCTAACCCGATTGGAAGATAGATTAGATAAATTGACTCAGCAGAAAAATCGTTACGAAGGGATGCTATCTCAATGGTTAACGCATTTTACAAATGAAAGTAGCGAAATTGATGAGGCATCCTTAATGAGTGATTTTGCTTTGCACAATATCGTTCTTAGCCAGCAACTTCCGCAAGTAGATCTACTTAACATTGATTTAGTGAACACTAAAAATTGGTTAAAACCAAAAGAACTGGTTCATTACTTTAGCAATCACCCATCTGTCGTTGCTATTGAAAAAAGGGTGAGTGCGACAAAAACAGGTATCAAACTGGCCAAACAAAAGTATGAGCCTGAGTGGGGTGTTAGCGCTAGTTACGGCTATCGTGATGATGATCCAATGGGTAATAGCCGAGCGGATTTATTTTCTGTTGGTGTTACTTTCGACTTGCCGCTATTTACTGAAAATAGACAAGATAAAGAAGTACAGTCAGCAATTTATAAAACAGAAGCAGTAAAAACAGAAAAGTTATTATTATTGAGAGAACTGCTTGGTTCTTACTCAAGTGCCAAAGGAAGGTTGCTGCGTTTAAAAGACAGACAAACCTTATATAAAACTAAATTACTCCCTCAAATACATGATCAAGCCGAAGCCTCGTTAACGGCATATACCAATGATGATGGAGATTTTTCTGAAGTTGTTCGTTCTCGTATTGCAGTATTAAATGCTGAAATTGACGAACTGACATTAGATGTTGAGCAGCAAAAAATACATCTTGAATTGAATTACCTTTTCATTGGCAGTGTTAATGCTGCACAAACAAAAAACAAAATAGAATTTACCAATAGCGGCCAGTTTGCTGCTATGTCGGGAGAGAAGTAATGAGCAACAATATTAAACCTATTATCGCAGGTATGATCATCGGTGGACTCCTAACTTTCGGAGCCTATAACATCTTTACCTCTGCGGGAAGTAAGCAAGTTAACAGTGCGGCATCATCAGAAGAAAAGCCACTTTATTGGGTTGCTCCGATGGATGCAAATTATAAGAGAGATAAACCTGGCAAGTCACCCATGGGGATGGATTTAGTCCCTGTCTATGATGATGGTGGTAAGGGGCCTGATGAAGGAGCTGGCACTATTCGCATCTCATCTGATGTAGTGAATAATTTGGGTGTGCGTACAGCGAAGGCGAGTTACAAGTCGCTTCATACTGAAATTAATACTGTCGGCTATGTTACCTATGACGAAGATAGATTAGTTCATATTCACCCGCGTGTTCAAGGTTGGATTGAAAAACTTCACGTTAAAGCGATTGGCGACCCCGTAAAGAAAGGGCAACCTCTTTATGAAATTTACTCACCTGAGTTAGTGAATGCACAGGAAGAATTGTTATTAGCACTAGATCGCAAAAATAGTCGTTTAATTACTGCCGCGCAAAATCGTTTAGCCGCTTTACAGTTACCTAAATCAGCCATTACACAATTGAGAAAATCAAAGAAAGTTCAGCAAACTATTACCTTTCATGCTCCGCAAAATGGTGTAGTGGAGAACTTAAAGATCAGGGAAGGCTTTTTTGTTAAACCGGGTTCAACACTCATGTCTATCGGTGATTTATCCGAAGTTTGGGTTGAGGCTGAGGTGTTTGAACGTCAAGCGGGTCAAGTAAAAAGCGGAACACCAGTGACGATGACACTAGACTATTTACCCGGTAAAACATGGCAAGGTCAGGTTGATTATATTTACCCAACCTTAGATCCAAAAACTCGCACAGTAAAAGTCAGATTGCGTTTTAGCAATAAAGAGGGTGACTTTAAACCTAACATGTTTGCCCAAATTGCCATTCATACTACAGGCGATGAAAGTGCATTGCTTATCCCAAAAGAAGCACTTATTCGAACAGGAAATCAAGATAGAGTCGTCCTTGCATTAGGCGAAGGAAGTTTTAAGTCAGTTGCTGTTCGAGTGGGTCGATATGACAGTGAAAGTGTCGAAATACTCGAAGGGCTTAATGATGGCGAATTGGTGGTTAGCTCTGCTCAATTTTTATTGGATTCTGAATCAAGTAAATCATCAGATTTTAAACGTATGAATCACAATGAGTCTGGTAGTGATGAGATTGCCCCTGCCTCAGTTTGGGTCTCGGCACAAATTCAAAGTTTAATGGCGGATCATAAAATGTTGACCTTAACTCACGATGAAATTCCTGAGTGGGATTGGCCAGAAATGACCATGGATTTTATTGCTACAGATTCAGTTGATTTTTCACTACTTAAAGAAGGGCTTAACTTGCATGTTGAAGTGACTAAATCATCAAACGGTGATTACTTAATAAGTAACGTACATGTTCCTGATGATGAAAAAGTAGCTGATGACCCAATAAGCTTTGCAACGGTAACAGGTACAATTAATTCCTTAATGGTTGATCATGGCATGATAACTATTAGCCGCTCTGCAATTGAAAAATGGAACAGACCTGCTGCAACGGTCGATTTTATTACCGCAGAAGGTGTAAACCTCGCTACGTTTAAGCAAGGCATGATGGTTAAATTTACTTTTGAAATTAGAGAGGATGATTTCGTCATCGTTGAAATTTCACAAATAACTGACCGTGAACAATCAACAAGCCTTTCTGAAAATGAAAAGCCTGTTGTTGACCACTCAAACCATTAAGCCAGGAGTAACTTTATTATGATTGCTTCTATTATACGTTGGTCTGTTGGTAATCGCTTTTTCGTATTACTGGCGACATTTTTACTTGTTGGCATTGGATTATACTCTGTCAATAAAACCCCCATTGATGCACTGCCAGATTTATCAGATGTGCAGGTCATCATTAAGACAAGTTACCCCGGTCAAGCTCCGCAAGTGGTTGAGGATCAGGTAACTTATCCAATGACTACTGCTATGCTGTCTGTGCCCGGTGCCGTGACGGTTCGTGGCTATTCCTTCTTTGGTGATTCATACGTTTACGTTATTTTTGATGAAGATACCGATTTATATTGGGCACGTTCACGTGTACTTGAATACTTAAGTCAAGTAGCCCCAAATTTACCAAGTAATGCTCGCCCTCAATTGGGACCTGATGCTACGGGTGTTGGCTGGGTATATTTATATGCCTTAGTCGATGAAACAGGTCAACATGACTTAAGCCAGTTACGCAGTATACAAGATTGGTTTTTAAAGTATGAGTTACAAACCGTTCCAGGTGTGTCAGAGGTAACAGCACTTGGCGGCATGGTTAAACAATATCAGGTTAGAATAAATCCTGATAAGTTACGTGCTTTTGGTATTCCGCTTTCTCATATTCAAATGGCGATAAAGCAAGGTAACCAAGAAATCGGTGCATCGGTTATTGAGATGGCTGAAGCCGAATATATGGTTCGGGCAACAGGTTACCTTAAAAGTGTTGATGACTTAGAAAATATTCCTTTAGGTGTTAATGAGAATGGCACACCACTGCTGTTAAAAGATGTCGCAGATATTGGCACAGGCCCTCAAATGCGAAGAGGTATTGCAGAGCTTAATGGTGAAGGTGAAACGGTTGGTGGCATTGTTGTTATGCGCTTTGGTGAAAACGCTCAACAAGTGATAAATGGTGTAAAAGAAAAGCTTGAGCAACTTAAGAAAGGTTTACCTGAGGGAGTAGAAATTGTCCCTGTTTATGATCGCTCCGCGTTAATAGAACGAGCAGTTGATAATTTAGCCTACAAACTATTAGAAGAGTTTGGTGTTGTCGCGCTAGTTTGTATTGTATTTCTGTTCCATGTTCGCTCTTCATTAGTGGCGATAGTGAGTTTACCTGTTGGTATTTTAACCGCATTTATTGTTATGCATATGCAAGGGCTAAACGCGAATATTATGTCATTGGGCGGTATAGCCATCGCTATTGGTGCCATGATTGATGGTGCCATTGTCATGATTGAAAACATGCACAAGCACATGGAAAAAACGCCTTTAACTAAAGAAAACCG
Source organism: Colwellia sp. (assembly GCA_049607625.1). Classification (GTDB taxonomy): domain Bacteria; phylum Pseudomonadota; class Gammaproteobacteria; order Enterobacterales; family Alteromonadaceae; genus Colwellia. The sequence continues at coordinate 16,838 of JBMYWR010000014.1, read as the reverse complement.
TTGGCAAATAGTCACAGAATCAGCGAGTGAAGTTGGCCCCGCGCTATTCTTTAGTTTACTTATTATTACGGTGAGTTTTGTTCCAGTGTTTACTTTAGAAGCACAAGAAGGCCGTATGTTTGCACCACTAGCATTCACTAAAACATACGCAATGGCAGCTTCTGCGGCACTAGCGATAACGTTAGTACCAGTGCTGATGGGCTACTTTATTCGAGGTAAAGTCTTACCTGAGCATAAAAACCCGGTTAATCGTTTCTTAACGTTTATCTATATGCCTGCTTTAAAAACGGTTCTACGTTTTCCAAAAACTACCTTAGTAGCAGCGTTGGCAGTATTGGCAATCGGCCTTTATCCGCTTGATAAAATTGGCAGTGAGTTCATCCCACCGCTTGATGAAGGCGACTTGATGTATATGCCAACCACTTATCCTGGCATTTCCATAGGACAAGCTAGACAGTTACTACAACAAACGGATAAGTTGATTAAAACTGTACCAGAAGTGAAAACAGTCTTTGGTAAGGTGGGACGTGCTGAAACGGCAACAGATCCCGCACCACTAACGATGATTGAAAGCTTTATTCAATTAAAACCTCAAGATGAATGGCGTGAGGGTGTCACAACAGAAAGTTTGAAAAAGGAATTAGATGCTTTAGTTAAGCTTCCTGGCGTAACTAACGCTTGGGTTATGCCAATTAAAACGCGCATTGATATGTTAGCAACTGGTATTAAAACCCCTGTGGGTATCAAGGTTGCAGGACCTGACTTATCTGTTATTCAAGATATTGGTAAACAGTTAGAAGTTATTTTGAAAGATGTACCCGGAACGGCTTCTGTTTATTCTGAGCGTGTTGCGGGTGGTCGCTATGTCAAAGTTGATATTCAGCGAGCGAAAGCCGCTCGTTATGGCTTAAACATTGCTGAAATCCAACAGGTGGTTGCTACCGCTATTGGTGGCATGAATGTCACTAAAACGGTTGAAGGCTTAGAGCGTTACCCGGTTAGCTTACGCTACCCTCAAGACTATCGTGATTCCCCTGAGCAATTGTCATTATTGCCAATAGTGACACCGAATGGGCAACGAATTTCATTAGGTGATGTTGCTAATGTCTTAATTGAAGATGGCCCTCCGGGTATTAAATCTGAAAATGCGCGTTTAAATGGTTGGGCATTTGTTGATATTGAAGGTGTAGATGTTGGAACTTATGTTGTCGATGCTCAAAAAGTTGTCGCTGATAAATTAAAACTACCTGCTGGCTACTCTGTCGCATGGGCTGGTCAGTATGAATATATGCAACGTGCAAAAGCTAAACTCACTTATGTTGTACCGTTAACCTTGTTCATTATTATTATTCTACTTTACCTCAACTTTAGAAATGTTATTGAAGTGGCCATGATCATGGGCACTTTACCACTCGCTATGGTTGGCAGTATTTGGTTGATGTACATCGAAGGATATAACTTCTCGGTAGCGGTTGGTGTCGGATTTATCGCGTTAGCAGGAGTCGCGGTGGAGATAGGCGTGATCATGCTAGTGTATTTGAACCAGTCCTATCAGGAAATGGTTTCAGATCATCAGGCAAAGGATATTGCGACCACTAAAGCTGATGTACTTCAAGCGGTGTTACATGGCGCAGGTTTGCGTGTTAGACCTGTAATGATGACCGCAGCCGCGATTATTGTTGGTCTATTGCCTATTTTATATGGCACTGGCACAGGCTCAGAAGTGATGAGTCGTATTGCTGCACCTATGGTGGGCGGTATGTTAAGTGCAGTGATTTTGACACTACTGGTATTGCCTGCACTGTTTTATCTATGGCGTTCGTCATCTGTAAAAAGTACGGATAAAAAGGCGTAACAGTATGAAGTTATTAAAAAATAGCCGAAAAGTTCATAGGTGGTTAATGTTGTTTTTAGGCTTACAGTTTTTGATTTGGTCGGTATCAGGTGCTTATATGGTCATTTTCGATATCGACTACATTCATGGCGATAGTTTGGTGGTTAACCACCAAACAAAAGTTGATGCCAATAAAATCACCTACCCGATATCTGCATTACGTCAGGAATATCCTGACGCACAAAATATTGCTGTTGAAGTTTTCATTGATCAAGTTGTTTATCGATTTAATGAAAATGACAAAAAGGTTGTTGTTAATGCCAGTGGTGGGGAGAAGCTATCCCCCTTAAACGCTAATGAAGCAATTAAAGCAGCAAAACACTACTACAGTGGTGATGGAGATGTTACTGATGTTGAACTGATCACTGAAAATCCTCCTTTTGAACTCAGCAGTCGAACATTACCTGCTTGGCGAGTTAATTTTGATGATTTTGGAAGCCCGTCAATTTATGTTTCAGCGCAGACAGGGAAACTTGTTAGTAAGCGTCATGAATTTTGGCGAATATTTGATTTGATGTTTAGTTTGCATGTCATGGATTACGAAGAGGAAGATCCAAGTAATCAATTACTTTTTTGGTTCACACTTTTTTCAATTATTGCTTCCCTATTTGGTGCTGTACTGAGTTACTTTGTTATTTTTAAAAGAAGTAATTCAAATACTATTTTGGGAGGAGCTAAATAATGTTACTCCTGAAAAAGCTACATAAGTGGCTATCGTTATTAGTTGGCTTACAGCTATTGTTCTGGCTAGGAACTGGGCTGTATTTTAACTTGATGGATCATCAAAAAGCATCAGGAAATCAATATCGTCAACGCCCCGCTGAAGCTCAGGTAGATATTAATAAGCTGGTTGAGCCTAAGCTTATTTTATCAAAAGCTAAGCAAGTTGTGTCGATAAAGCAAATATCTTTGTTAGCACAGCCGTATTATTTATTAACTCACACAAAAGGTTTATACAGTCATTTCAAAAATGAATATTCCTTGGTTGATGCCTATACCGCTGAGCCAGTAGTTATTGATGAAGAGATGGCTAGTCAATTGGCGCACGCTTCCTATAAAGGTAAGGGGACAATTAAAAGTGTCTTTAAATTATCTCCGCCATATGACGATATACCTCGCGAGCAGAATGATGTTTGGCAAATCAATTACGCTGATTTCATTAATACCAGTGTTTATATAGATACTGGCTCTGGACGCATGATCAAGCACAGTAATGATGATAAGCGTTTCGTTGATATTTTCTTTATGTTGCACTTTATGGATTATGGCACCGAGGGAAGCTTCAATAATGTTCAAATCATTGTATTTGCAATTTTCACGTTATTCTTTTCTTTAACTGGCTTTATCTGGACCGTTGAACTTGCCTTTAATGGTCAATATAAAGTGAGTTTTGGCAGAAAAAAACGCAAATTGGCCCTGTTTGATAAAATTGAGCATCCAATCGGAGTGTTTGAAATAAAGACTAATACCAACTTACTTGATGGGCTAGTTGATCATGATATCGCTTTGTCATCAACCTGTGGTGGAGGCGGTACTTGTGGGCAGTGTAAAGTACGTCTTGATGGAAAGGTTAAAATCACTTCAGCAGATCATACTCATTTTACTGATGAGGAGTTACAACAAGGTTACCGTTTAGCGTGTCAGCATGATGTAGCCGAAGTAGAACGAGTAACCTTAATTGATGACACCACTATGGCAAAAAAGCATCTGCTTGAATTAACCCATAGTGAATTTATTAGTCCCTTTATCAAAGAGCTTCGCTTTAAATTAGTTAATGATGAAAAAATCAGGTTTAAAGCGGGTGCTCATATGCGCTTTTTTATACCTGCTGCTAATGGTGTATCTATTCCTCAAAGATTACCTGAAAAGCTAAAACCTCATTGGCATCATATTGAACAATTAGAATATGAACATCAAGCTTGTAGTCGAAGTTATTCTTTGGCAAATGGTGATGGGCAAATTGAGGGTGGTACAAGTGAATTAGTTTTCACCGTCAAAATTCAGAATGCTCCAAATAAAAGTATTCTTCCTGGTGTTGGCTCCAGCTACATATGTAATTTGGGATTAGGCGAAACCATCGAGGCTCTAGGACCATTCGAAGATTTTCATGCAAAAACACCGAGCAACAAACCTATGATGTTAATTGGTGCTGGTTCAGGCATGGCTCCTTTGAAATCTGTGATAGAGGAACAACTGAATCTTTTACAAAAAGGTAGAAAAGCAAATAGAGATATTTATTTTTTTTATGGTGCTAGAACAGAGGAAGACTTGTTATACAAAGATGAGTTTTTCAAGCTATCAAGAATAAAACCAAACTTTCATTATTATCCCGTATTGTCTAAACCACCAGAGGGGTGGTCAGGAGCAAAGGGGTATATTCAAGAGTTGCTCGCATCGAATCTTGACAATATTTGTCAAATTAAAGGTATTGAGTTCTATCTATGTGGGCCACCAAAAATGATGTCAGAAACAATTAATTTACTGAAAACGAAAAACGTAGATGCAAGTAACATTGCATTTGATGAATTTAACTAGAATTTTAATTACTAACTCAGGAGTAAACCATGAAAACTTTAACAAAAATAGCTTTGGTATTGATACCAACCATTACTTTATCAGCGACTGTCGCGGCACATGACCCATCGATGCATGTAAAAAAGGCTGAAAAAGCTGATTGTAGCAAAATGGATCACAGTAAGATGGATATGAAAGATCCTGTTGCCGTTGCAATGATGAAAAAGTGCATGAAGCAAGCTGAAAAAACAAAGGGAAATATAGATCACAGCAAGATGGACCATAGCAAGATGAAAAATAATGATCATAAAACAAAAAAGAAAAATGATCATGACCAACATAACCATTAAATAATTATGTTTGTCACTTAGTACGCCAGTGTTAAGTGACAAATTTAATAGGAAATCACATGAAAATATTTAAATTTTTATTCGCTATTACAGCCTTAGGTATAGTTGGTGGGATTACTGTAATGTACTCAGGTATTGTAAATGTAGCTGCTGATGAACCGCATAGTGACTTTGTTTATTGGCTTCTTGAAGAGACTAGAGAAACTTCTATCAAAAAAGCTGCTCACTCAATTGAAGTTCCAGACTTAAGTGACCCTGAATTGTTACTAACAGGTGGGGTTGATTACGAATATATGTGCTCAAGTTGCCATTTAAAACCGGGTCAAAACGATAGTGATATGAGTTTAGGTTTATATCCAGCGCCACCTAATTTGGCTGTAGCAGATGATAGTCATCAAGGGCATGAACATGGTGATGAAGCTCAGTCTGCCCGCAAAAACTTTTGGGTGATCAAGCATGGCATCAAGGCATCTGGAATGCCTGCGTGGGGTAAAACTCATAGTGATCAGAGAATATGGGCAATGGTTGCTTTTATAAAACGTTTACCAACATTAACACCTGAGCAATATCAAATTATTACAGCAGTAGATTAATAAAGTTAACGAAAATGAATAAGGACAAGAAATGATAAAAATTAAATTACCCATGATTGTCAGTTTTATAGGTTTGCTCTATGGGTCAGCAAGTATCGCTCAAGATGGCAAACATAGCTCAGTAAATAAACATGAAATGTTTATGGGAATAGAAACTTCAGCGGCAAAAACAGTCACTCAGTTTCATAAAGCGCTAAGAACAGGTAATAAGGCAATCGCGAGAAAGTTATTGTCGGAAAATGTTTTGATTTTTGAAGGAGGTGGCGTTGAACGTTCTGCTGACGAATATGCCCATCATCATATGTTGTCAGATATGAAGTACATTGCTGCTATGAAAAGTGAGCTTTTAGAACATAATGTAAAAGTAATGGGATTGAGTGCTGTTTCAATGTCCCGTAGTAAAATTACAGGTACATTCAAAGATAAGGTACTTAACTATGAAAGTATGGAAACCATTGTTCTAGAGAAAAAGAATGATGAGTGGAAAATAGTAAGTATACATTGGTCAAACTAATGTTAATTGGGTTTAGTTTAGCCTAAAACTTGGTAAGTTTTTATGTAGTCAACTAATATAAAGTTGTGTGGAGTTATTTATGGATAACGCAGTGTTTAATTTTAAAGGGTTTGTCGTGCTCGTAATGATTTTGTTGTTAACACAACAAAGTTTTGCTGCCTTTATGCCTATGAACTGTGATGACATGAAAGAAACTACTGTAGTTCTTCAAGCAAATACTACACACATACCCGCTCAAATGCATGAACACAATTCTCAATCAAAAGACCATATGGCTTTTCATGAAGCGTGTGATATTTGTGACTCCATTGATTGTCGCTGCGGTGAAATGGGCGGATGTTTTGGCTCTTACCTTTCAACCACAACTCAGAAATCAAATAATGAACATATGTTATTTGTAGATCATGGAAAAAGATTTTTGTCCCCAGATCAATACCCCGGTTCAGGTGTGTATCTACACCCCTTTAGACCTCCTATTAATACCTAAATACAGGATCAGTGCGTCTTTAGTACGTACAACGATCAATAAACACCCGTTTTAGTCGCTGGGTCAATAATGATGGTTAATTTACCCATTTATTGGCTATTGGTACTTTTGGCCTAGCGATTTTTTAATTCTAAACTTCAAAGTTTTAACTTGACCTGTGTCTTAGACACAGGTTTAAACTAAACATATATTATCAAAAATAATTAATGTAAATGTGTTGAAAGAGGATCTGATTAATGAAAGTAACTGAATTAGCTAATGCTATGAATACCACACCAGATACGGTGCGCTACTACACCAGGATAGGTTTAATTTCTCCGATTAAAAACCTTGAAAATGGTTATAAGGTTTATGGTAAAGCTGCTCAGAAAAGGTTGAAGTTTATCCTGAGTGCTAGGCAATTAGATTTTTCAGTAGAAGAGATCAAAGAGATTTTGACTGAAGCTGATAAGGGGCATACGGCTTGTCCACTCGTAAGAGAGATTGTAGAGCATCGTTTAGCTGAAACAGAGAAGCAATTTCAAGCGGCATTGCTATTAAGAGAAAAGCTTAGAAATGCAATTAGTGAGTGGAAAACTAAAACAGATAAAGCACCGACAGGACATATGATTTGTCACCTAATTGAAGGTAATGAAGGAGGTAATGATGAATAGCACAACAAGCGATATCAACAATAAAATGACTCAGGAGTTGATTATTGAAGGGGCAGGATGTGCCAGTTGCGTTGGAAAAATAGAAACAGTTTTAAAGAATGTAAAAGGTGTGAATACTGCGGAAATGAACTTTGCTTTAAGAACCGTTTCTATTACTGGTATAGCAGGTTTAGAGGCTCTTATTAAGGCTGTTGAATCTATAGGTTATAACGCTAAATCAGCTAATGAAGCTAGTGATGATGAAATCATAGATGAAAAAGAAATAGCGGATCAAAAATACTATGCCAGTTTAATGAAGCAGATGTGGATAGCACTTGGATTAGGTGTTCCCTTAATGCTTTATAGTATTGCTGGTGGGCCTATGACGGTTGAAACCACACTAGAACGTGGGATATGGCTATTTATAGGCATCTTATGCGCAGCCATTATGTACTTTGCAGGAAAGCATTTTTACGTTGGTGCTTGGAGATCATTCACAAATCATAGTGCCAATATGGATACCCTAATTGCATTGGGAACTGGTACTGCATGGATATATTCGATGGTAGTTGTTTTCTTTCCTATGGCTTTACCTGAGATGGCTCGGCATGTTTATTTTGAAGCTACAGCAATGATCATTGGTTTAATTAATCTAGGGTTAGCATTAGAAGTTAAAGCACGTGGAAGAACTAGTGAAGCAATTAAACGATTAATTGGTTTACAGGCAAAAACAGCACGTGTTGTTCGTGATAAGAAAGAAATTGATATTGCAATTGAGCAAGTTTTATTGAATGACATTGTGCGTGTTAGACCAGGGGAAAAAATACCTGTAGACGGTATTGTTATTGAGGGACATACATCAATTGATGAGTCTATGTTAACAGGCGAGCCAATGCCTGTTGTAAAAGAAGAGGAAGATGAAATAGTTGCAGGAACTTTAAATAAGACAGGATCAATCCTTTTTAAAGCGACCAGAGTTGGCAAAGATACAGCATTAGCTCAAATTATTAATATGGTTAAACGAGCGCAAAACTCTAAACCACCTATTGGCCGTTTGGCTGATGTTATTTCCGCGTATTTTGTACCTGTTGTCATGATTACCTCGATTGTTAGCGCCTTAGTATGGCTAAATTTTGGTCCTGAGCCAGCATTAGCTTTTGCAGTAGTTTCAGCAACCACCGTTCTAATTATTGCTTGTCCTTGTGCGCTTGGTCTAGCGACTCCAATGTCCGTAATGGTAGGTGTTGGTAAAGCTGCTGAAGCTGGTGTGTTAATTCGTAATGGGGAAGCATTGCAAACAGCTTCGAAAATTACAGCAATGATATTAGACAAAACAGGAACGATTACTGAAGGCGCTCCAACGGTAACCGATATCCTTATTGCTGATAAATCACATACAGAAAAATACATATTAACAGCGGCCTCTAGTATTGAAAGTAGATCTGAACACCCACTTGCACAAGCTATTGTTGATTCAGCAATTGCGCAAGAAATTGATCCAGAGGATATAAGTGATTTTCAGGCAATTGCAGGACACGGTGTAGAAGCAAACTTCAATAATCAACGCCTACTTTTTGGTAACCAAAAATTGATGTTAAAGAAAGGTGTTGTTCTAGGTGAATTTGTTTCAAAAGCACAAGAATTGGCTGATGAGGCAAAAACACCAATGTATCTAGCTATCAATAATAAACTTGCAGCCATTATTGCTGTATCAGATCCAATTAAAGAAGACTCTATTGAAGCAATTAATAGACTTCAAGCTAATGGTATTCGCGTAGTAATGCTTACTGGAGATAACAAAGCAACTGCAAATGCTGTTGCAAAGAAAGTAGGTATTAAAGAGGTTTTTGCTGAGGTTCTACCAGAGGAAAAGTCTAATAAAGTAGCTGAACTTCAAGCTCAAAATGAAATTGTTGGCATGACAGGAGATGGTATTAATGATGCTCCTGCATTGGCATTAGCCAATGTTGGTTTTGCCATTGGGACAGGGACAGATGTCGCTATTGAAAGTGCAGATATTACTTTGATGAGAGGCTCTCTACATGGTTTAGCAGACGCTATAGCTATTAGCAAAGCAACTCTTAGAAATATTAAACAAAACCTCTTTGGTGCTTTTATTTATAACGTAGCAGGAGTGCCTTTTGCAGCAGGTTTATTATACCCATTTTTCGGTCTTTTGCTTAATCCCGTAATTGCCGGAGCTGCTATGGCCTTTTCATCGTTGACTGTGGTGAGTAATGCTAATCGATTAAGGCTATTTAAGCCGCAAGAGCATTAAATTTAGGACAAAGGAGAATTTAAAATGATGATTATTAATTTAATAGGCTTACTACTGATCGCTCTAATTATCTGGTGGTTCTGGTTGTACAAACCCCAGAAAGCAGTTGATTCAAGTGATGAAAATATAACGATTGTGGTAAATGAAGGTGTCTACCAACCATCGAGAATAAAAGTAGCAGCGGATAAAAAAACGACACTGCAATTTCTTAGAAAAGATGGAAGCCCATGTGCTGCTACTGTGGTGTTTCCAAATATTGAATTAAGTGAAGAGTTGCCATTAGATGTCAAGAAATCCGTAGATCTTCCCCCAATGGCATTGGGAGAGTATCCATTTCATTGTCCGATGAAAATGTATAGTGGCACTTTGGTTGTTGAGTAGGAGGAAATCATGAAAGTTAAAAAAATAATCGCAATTATCAATGAAATGCAATTAGATAATGTAGCAAATGCACTCTGCGATAGTGGGGTAAAGGGTTTTACTATTCACCCTGTAACTGGCCGAGGAAATTATTGTAATACATTTTCCAAAGATGGATTAGTAACCCATAAACAAATTGAAATTTATACAACGACTGAATATGCAGTGAAAATAGCCAATTTGATTATGAAAACAGCCGATGTAGCACTTAATTGCGAAGGGTTAGTAGCTATTACAAGTGTCGATGAACTTTTTTGGGTCTATCAACAAACACCTGCGAAAATTGATGATTTTAACTTCATTGATACTTTGGAGGATAGTTCTTCAGGAGGCGATGATGAGTAATAAACCACGTTCATTTTGGTCAACACCTACTGGATGGGCTGCACTAGGGCTAATTGGTGCAGTCTCCTACTTTTTGTTGGTTGAACACAGCCAACATTTTTTTGAATATTTACCTTTTTTGATTTTATTGCTATGTCCTTTAATGCACATATTTATGCATGGCAGCCATGGTAAACACGGACATGATGAAGGTACATCACATGAGAATGATCAGCCAGAAACCTTTAAAGAGTTAACTGATAAAAATGACTCTTATAGAGATGGCTATATCGAAGGACTTAAAACAGGAAGAGAGGAAAAAGAGCATAAGGAGAATGACCATGAACGGTGATTATGGGCTATGGACTCTAGTTCTTTTCAATTCAGCTATTTTTATTTTTTTCGCTTTTAGCTTTACTAAGCCGCAAACGAAGACTGATTGGCGAACTTTGGGGGCTTTTTCGGCATTTATTGTTGCTTTGTTTACTGAAATGTATGGCTTTCCGTTAACTATCTATTTCTTGTCAGGCTGGTTGACGGAAAATTATCCAGGCATTGACTTCTTTGCTCATGAAAATGGCCATTTGTTACATACGTTTTTTGGTTTTGAAGGCAATGCTCATTGGGACCCATTACATATTGCTAGCAATGTGCTCATTATCACAGGATTTTTCATACTATCTTCTGCCTGGAATGTGTTACGCCAAGCACAAAAAACGAAAACGCTAGCAATAACTGGTTGGTACGCACGTTGTCGTCATCCTCAGTATGTTGCTTTCATCTTGATCATGTTTGGTTTTTTATTGCAATGGCCAACAATTCCAACCTTAGTCATGTTTCCAATATTGGTCGTGGTCTATGTACGACTTGCCAATAAAGAAGAAGCGATGGTTATTAGTGAGTTTGGAGATGAATATCTCAATTATATGAGCAACACACCTGCGTGGTTGCCAAAATTTAAACTTGATAAAGAATCTAAAACTGAAGGGGAACATTATGAGTGATTTTGACCATAGAGTAGGCGTTAAAGAGGCCAATTTGGTGACTCGAAATTTACGATTGAGCAATGTAAATGATGAAAATAGAGCTGCCTTGATGGAGGAAATTGATCAGCTATTTGGGATTGATGAAGCAAGTTTTAACGTAGAAGAAAAGGCAATCTATCTTGCATACGATGCAAGCAATATAAACCTTGATGGTATTGAGGAAGTCATTAAAAAGCATGGTGCAGATATTCATGATGATTGGTGGACTCATACTAAAGAAGATTATTACAAATTTGTCGATCAAAACGTGAAAGACAATTCAGAGCATACACCGTGGAGTTGTCATAAAACACCTCCAGGTGCAGGTAAAAAGTAAGTTAAATAACTAAATAAAGAGGAACTCGTTATGTTAAATAAAATATCAAAAGTAATGGTTATAGCAGTTTTTTCTGTTGTATTAGCTGGGTGTGCCAATAGTGACTTTTCACACAAGTACTTAATGCGTGGTCAAGTTATTACAGCATCTTCAGATAATATTGTAGTTTGTGTAGGTTTGGATGACGGAGCGCAGGTTGGGCAGCAACTAATTGCCTATCGATTCTATGAAACAGTCAACAGTGGTGAAGGAGATGATATTTATGAAAAAAGGAATGTTGGTAAAGTAAAAATTGAAAAAATAATTGATGAACACTATGCCAAAGTGAGTGTGATTGAGGGGAATATCAAGAAGCACGACATGGTTCAGTTGAATAAATAAAGAATATCCTCTTGCGTGGTATTGGCTTTTTTGTACCACGCTTTTTTGATATAAGAATTGAATAAGTGGTCCTACTATGGATAGTTTTTCTTCAATATTACTACCAAAACTGGTGAAACAATGTTTGAGGTAGTGGATAATCAAATAAATGCTAATGATCCTCCACTAAAAAAGAAACGTTTAAGCGATTAAAAAAGTCAATAACTGCTTTAAGGTTAATATTTCAGACATGGTGGGAGAGCCTAGTTAAACATCGAGAGTCATTGGATATATACGCACCGTACTTTATTTCTTTGATAGCTATATACATAACGGTATACCCAATTATAGCAAAATTATTAACTTAAAAAGCATCACTAAATGGATTTATCAATTTACCTCAACATGATGATCAGTGCCGCATGGTATTTGATACCAATTTTCATCTTTGCTGTCATTATAAAGTCAGCATGGTTTAAAGGTGTACTTGGTGAGTGGCAAGTTAACTTACTCATCAAGTTTTTCTTAGATAAAAATAACTATCATCTTATTAAAAACGTAACGCTGCCTACCTTCAGTGATGATAAAGAGTATGGAACTACTCAGATAGATCACATTATCGTCTCAAAATACGGTGTTTTTGTTGTTGAAACCAAGAACATGAAAGGTTGGGTTTTTGGTAATGCTAATCAGAAGCAATGGACGCAAAAAATATTTAAACACACCTCTAAATTTCAAAACCCTTTGCATCAAAACTATAAACATGTCAAAACGTTAGAAGATCTTCTCTTAACAAGGTATAAAGCAAAGAACGATTGCATTTTTTCCGTCATTATCTTTATTGGTGATAGTACTTTTAAAACCAAAATGCCGGATAACGTAAGGTTTGCGAGAGGCGGTATTGAATACATTAAAAGTAAACGTGATATAGCCTTTAGTGAAGGTGAAGTAGCAGACATCATTGAGCAAATAGAGAATGGTCGATTAGAGCGAAGTATTAAAACTAACCGTCAACACGTTAAACATGTCAAAGAAATAGTAAAGGAGAAGTCTGATACTAAATCTTGCTCAAGATGTAATGCTGAGATGGTACTGCGTAAAGCCACTAAAGGTAAAAACGCTGGCAATGAATTTTGGGGATGCAGTGCGTTTCCAAAATGCAGAAATGTAGTTGAAATAAGTTAGTTAATTTTATCTAACTATTTTAATTAAATATTGATAAGGATTTTAAATGGCAGTTCAAGTACCTCCACATACAGCAATCTCTTCGTGTAGCGGCTATATTTATCAGGGTAAAGTAGCCTTATTACATTGCATGAAGTTATTTGAAAATATAGGTGTAGATGCAAGGGTTCTAAAGCTTGAAATAGAAAGTCTTGATGATTTTGCTATTAAAAATTCGGATGATTCATATCGTTCAATGCATCAAGTTAAAGCCAAAAAGAATCAACGCTTTTCTAGCTACCAAGTTGCTATTAACCAACAAAAGGATAGTGCTCAAAATCATCCTGGAATCCAAGTGTATTTTCATGTAGCTAAGAGTATTACGGATATTCCCGATGGCTTTCAAGCAACGTATTCCCCAGTAAAATTTTATAATTACAAGAATGAACATAATGTCAGTATAGATTCTTGTGAGTTAGATCGAATTGATGCGTGGAATAATTTACAAATCAAAAGGACATTCCAAGCTTTAGGTGAACCCGCATATAAATCTTCAGATGAAAGTTACCTATCTAAAACCCGTCACATTCTTGAAGATATTATTATTAAGCACATCATTTTGGTACATCACAAAATAATAGAGTGTAAAAACCCAGCAATAACGGATAGACATATAGCCAGTGCATCAGAGATACCTTTAGAAAATTTTTACCAAGTTCTAGCAGTTCAAAACCTTAATCAGATTACCAATGAGGATTACTTCCATTGGTTTCTGATTAAACGAGCTGGGGAATATTTCCATGAATACTGTTTAGAATTAATGGGAAATGAAGATTCTGTTGTTGAGGATAATAACCTTTGCAAATTAAATTACTATTTATCAATCATTAATACTCTAGATATATCTGGTTTAAAAGGGTTTATCCAACTCATTATGCCTCATAGAAAAGCATCATTTAGGACTATTCAAGAATTAACTGATAACACATTTAATAGGGATGATTTCAAATTTGGTTTACTAACGGTGCTACATGAATTAACTAAATCTGAAAATAATCACCAAAACACCGAATTACCATTGTTTTATTGGAACAAGGGAGAACAGGTTTATTTTCCAACAGCAATTGAAAAAGTGCTGAGACATGAAAAAGTTATTTGTCAGGAAATAATTAATACGTCATTGGACAGCGATGTTGATTTTTTGTTTGAAGCAGGAAGATTAGTAAACCAAGCAATAACGAATAATTCTGTTTTTGCTGTTGCGGCTAACGGCTTCTTTTTTGAAAATGAAGAGGAAGATCCATATAAACATCAAAAGTTTAATTCAGTGAAGAATATATCATTAATATCACTTAATGATGCTAAGGAGATAATTAATGAATAACTTGGTACAAAGTATTTTCGAATTTTATGGCTATACCGATATAGGAAATTCAAATTTTCATTTATTCAAATCAAATACCATGGACGATTTTTGGTTAGTACATAACGGAGAGCCAGAACTATTTGACTATGAAACACAATCGAACTTACTCAGTCAATGTAAAGAGTTTTGTCAAAATAAATCTTTAGAAAAAAACCTCAACTTATTGTGTCTTTGGGAAGTCCCAAGCATAAATAAAAGCATAGCAAGTAGACTCCATCATTTAGAAGAAGATCTATATTTTTTCAAAAAACATGTGCTTTATTTTACTGATTTAGAGCATGAAGAATTAAAACTGCAACTTAACACTTTATCTTTACATCAGCTTTTAACTGAGCAACTAATTAATCCAAGTACATTCAAAAATTACAAAAATAAGAATATAGGTTCATGGGAATCTTTATTGTACAGAATTGCTATCAAATTAACTTTTTTGTCTGTATCCCCCGGAAATTCTGGCGAATTAACTGAGCTTTATAGTTCTCATTCACAAAGGCTCTCCAAGAAGGAAAGCTTGATTTTATTAGATGAAGTTGTTCAGGGAATGGATAGTCAATTTGATTTAAGCGATCCAGAAGCCCTAATTAATTACATTAACCACTCAATGGAGGATATGTTGTAATGTTTACATTAAAAAAATTAATAGTTAAGAATTTCAAAGCTTTTCATAATATGACATTACATATTGATTCTAATAACCTTTCATTACTTGATGGGCCAAATGGATTTGGTAAAACTTCATTTTATGACGCTCTTGAATTACTTTTTTTAGGAAAAGTTCAAAGATACCTAGATATTGAGAATAAAGCAGCAGAAGGAAGAAAGAGTGCTAAAAAGTACCCATTAATGTTTAATGGGGCCTCTACAACCGATGAATTAGTTATAGAGCTAACTGTCAATCTAGATAACGGTGATGATGTTCTACTTAAGCGTTCTGCTAGCTGTTCTGACCTAATGGCTCTAAAACAAATTCAAGAAGCTAGCTTTAATTTCCAAGTGTTTATAAATAGTGAGCCTATTAACTTTGATAATGAGGAAAAAGTACTAACTCGTTTATTAGGTAGTAACTATCAACGTAATTACGGTCTATTCCACTATATTGAGCAAGAAGAAAATACAGCTTTATTAAAAAGTAAATCTACACACAAGCAAGAAAAAATTGATCATTTATTTGATGTCTCTGACTATAGAGACAAGATTAAAAAAATAGAGACTTTAAGAGATACCATAAAACCTCTGAAAACACCTAAGAAGAAAACGTATGTTGATAATTTAAAAGCACAATTTCAATTACTAGAAAAAGAAATCATTCCCACTGGTGAGCAAAAGGAAAAGTATAAACGTTTAGTCACTTGTTCAGAACAACCTTGGGACAATGAAAAAGTTCTATTTAATTCCGGTAGTTACTCAAATTGGTTAGGTGAAGGTGGCGAGTTACATCTATTGAGCGAATTAAAAACTATTGAAGAAGAGCTGAGTGCCAAACAATTTAATAATGCTCTTAAAAAAGAACTTTACCACCAAAATAAAGCTATCTCTATTCTGTTAAGGTATGGAAAAAACATTCCAAACATTCCTGTTTTTAAAGAGCAAATATCTTTATTTGAAAAAGTAAAAAACATTCTAGAACTCACACAAAAAGGTTCATTATATGTAATTGAAAATAAAATTTTTCCAGAAAAAGAGGTTGCATCATTAGTAGCTGAGGTTGTTGATCTAGAAGAGATGAAAACAAAGTCGGCAGAAATAAGAAACCAACTAAATTCAAATAATCAGCTCAGTACTAGCTTAAATAAAGTAGTAGCGAGTAGAGATAAATACCTTTCTGATTACAATCAACATTTGAGTAGTCAAAGTTCTGATGAAAGTACTTGTCCCACGTGTGGCTGGGATTGGAAAGAGCATGAACTTTTATTAAAACAATTTGAAATAAAAAAAGAAGCTTTCAATTCTTTATTAGATAGTAGTGGCCTGATAATTAAAGCAGCTATTGAATCGTTTGAATTATCATATACAAAAATTATTAATCAAAAATATAACTCACTAATCACGGATTTAAATCCATCTATTGAATACAAAAAAGGGCTGTGCAAACTCAGTGAAGAACATATTAGTTTTTTTGAAATATTAAAGAATAATTACGCTAAGTATAAAATAGATTTATCATTATTCTATACTAACTCTTTCGATTTAAACGATTCATTAAAGACAGATGAATTGGAAAATGTAATAACTAATTTATGTAAACCTTATAGTTCCGATAGGGTTACGCCACAATTAGAAGACTTGTTTGAAGCCATTTTCAAAAATAATGTAGAAGAGTTAAAAAAACTCAATATAGAAAGTATTGAATCAAAAGTTCGGTATATACAACAAAAATACTCAGAGTCTCGCTTACAAGAAATTCAAGATAAAAGAAAAATATACATAGATGAAAAGAATAAACTTGATAAAGCAATAGCGTTAGATAAAAATCTGAAGGCATTATTTGATTTATATAATGAAAATGTGAACGAATATATT
>JBMYWR010000013.1:0-34482 GCA_049607625.1 Colwellia sp. | reverse complement strand
CACAAATAATCATGAAAGTCGATCATTAATCTCTATTTTGTGGGGATTCGTCAGTATTTAAACTATAAAGGGGTTGAAATGAATAATAAAAAGTTGCACAGTATTTGTTTATATGCACTGTTAACCTTTTGTATAACCTTGTTTTCTTGCTCTGATAAAGAAAATGAAACAGCTATGATTTATAAAGCGGTTGAAATCGAATCTAGTGATGAGTGTCATTTATGTGGCATGCTTATAACGCGCTTTAATGGCCCTAAAGGAGAATTATTTAGGAAAGTGCAAGGTGAGAAAGTTTATAAGTTTTGTTCAACACGAGATATGTTTAGTTACTACTTAGAGCCTGAAAATAAACGCAATGTATCACAAATGTTAGTGCACGACATGAGCAAAATGCCTTGGGAAGAAATCAACAACAAGCATTTTATCGATGCTAAGTTAGCGTGGTATGTGATCAATTCTTCAAAAACGGGTGCAATGGGGAAAACCCTCGCTAGCTTTAGTACAAAAGCTGACGCAAAGGTTTTTGCTAAAGAATTTGGTGGCGATGTGTTGAGCTTTGCTGAGATTGATTTTAAATCTCTATTTTAATAAGTTACTTGCATTAAGAGATGACTTAACCTCGCAAAATTTTTTGCTTTAGATAAGCACTTATTAATCCGAACTTAGGTCATTTAGATAGTTGCTCTACCTTGTAACCTTTGTTTTCTAATAACTTAATTAAGCCTTTTTCACCAACAATGTGAGCAGCGCCAACCATAACCAGTTCTTTATTATCATCTTGGAACATTTTTTCAATGTGTGGAATCCAGTTAGTATTTCGATCATTTAGAATTAACTTCATACTTTGAGGATCTTTCTTCATCGGTTCAACCGCTAAGCGGTTTAATGCTTGTGTATCACCAAGGCGCCAAGCTTTGATTAAGCTGTATAATAAGTCGGCAAAATTTTCAAAGTCTTCCATATTTTGTTGTAAAAAAGTGTCTTCATAGCCAACCCCCATTTGAGCCATCATGTTCATTTGAAAATCTACTGATTCAAGATAACTCAGTGCTTTACCGTCTTTTAAAGCAAGCTTGCTAAAGTAGGCGTCCACCCCTTCTCCAGAGATTCCAGCACGTTGCGCCTCCATCATGGTTAAGAAAGTTAACAGAAGACCCGGCTTAAATTTATCAAACATCATAATATCGGCGCCGAGTTCAGTTGCATATGTCGATAAATCGCTCAATGTTTGTTTAGTGATAACATCACTAAGTTTTTTATCGCCAGAGTAAGTTAATGCTTGCATCATTTTGGTTTGAAAGGCTATGTCACTCTCGTCAGGGAGTTTTGTTTCAAACACCAGCTCATCAGCTTGTTTATAAGCTTGTTCGAATTCTTGCGGTAATGGAAATTCAGAGGGTGGTAAAATGTGAACTGTACCGGCTAAATAAATATGGTCATTATTTTTAGTTATTTTCCAAACGCTTGATTTAGCTTGTGCCTGAAAGTTTGAACCGCTAAATAATAAAAATACAATGGCAGTGATTGTTAACTTGTTCATGCAGATCCTTATTTTAATGTACTTATTTTTAATGTACTTAGTTTTTCCTTTTTATAGTCTATATATTAAACACCCTTTTGAAAGAAAAACAACTTTGTTGCAGATTGAAAGAGTTTAAGTGTATTAAAAAAGAAAAACTTGTTAGTCTATTTGCAGTTATTGTTATGCAATGTTGCTGTACTTTTTTAGGTTGTCATTTAAGAGTAAGTTTAAGGTTTCTATGAACAAGTTTGTTTTATCCATTTTATTGATTTTTAGCATAACAGGTTGCTCTAGTTCAGTGGATGTGAATTCCGTTTATTTTAAGCAGTTTAATTTCGAAAAAGTGAACAGCTATACCATGTTTGATCGCAACACCGGGTTTAGGGTGGATCAAAATATGACTGATTTCACTCGCAATCAAATAGAGTTGGCGATAGATAAATCGATGTTAGCAAAAGGTTTTAATTACAAAGAAACCAATGCAGATATCACTGTAAGTTATGCCATTATAGGCAGAAGTCCCGGTGACTTTTCTGCCTATAATAAAGCCGTACGTTTCTGCTCCCCTTGTCTAAAATCACGCACGTGGGTTAGTACAGATAAGCCTTGGGATATTAGTCGGGGAAGTTTGGTTATCGATTTAATAGACCCTGTTACAAAAAGAACAGTCTGGAGAAACATTTTTCCTTTAGAGATAGAAGTAAAGGATAATAGCCAAGAAGTGAATGCTAAAATTAACCAAGCAGTGAATGTTTTACTTATTAAGTACCCAACAAAATAGGTGCTTCTTTAAACAAACTAAAAATAAACATTCTAAATTATGTCTTCAATGCTTATAATGTGGCTTCTTAAATAAGGCTGTATAAAATATGAATTTTCCAAACGATGAAACAGGTCAGGTTTTGCATGAAATGCATCAGGCCGGTATCGATTTAAATACTTCTCATGCTGTTGTTTTTTTTCATTTATTTGAAAAGAAAGAGCAGGCTCAAGCGATGGCTGATTTCATTAAAGAGAAATTAAGTCACCTTTCAGTTAATTTGCATGAAGATGAAACACCGAATGTTTGGGATGTTGACTGTACAGTTGATATGGTGCCAACTTACGATGCAATATTAGAAAAAGAAAAAGAGTTAGAAAAAATAGCCTCCACTTATTCAGGTTATGGTGATGGCTGGGGAATTGAAGCGTAGTAATTATGTTTATCATTAAAAAATATAAAATGTATGTGGCCATAGCGTTACAATCGGTAGCTCTAGCGTGGTGTAAAACTCATGGCGAAGCTTTTAATAAATTACGCGTTTTCTTCACTAAAATGATAGTAAAGAGTTCTGGCACAACCATAAATCTCATTGGAAAAATAGACAAAGACGCTGATATTATTATTGTTAACCATCAGTCAATGTTAGATATCTTTGTTCTCGAAGAAGCAATAGGTAATGATGTTAGGTTTATCGGCCGTAAAGGGATTATGGATATATGGCCTGTTTCAAAAATTGTGAATATGGTTGGACATATAACCGTTGATCAAGGTGATAAACGTGCCATTATTAAACTGCTAAAAGATGTTAAAGCATGCCAAGGTAAAAAGGTGATAATTTTTCCAGAAGGCACTCGCTCTCGTTCAGGACAGATAGAGAAGTTCGAAATTGGCACTAAAATATTGGTAGAAAAATTAAACTTGAAAGCACAGCCTATCGTAATCAAAAATATTCTCGATGTTTACGATGAGTCTAAGAAAACAGCAGCAACAGGTACTGTTGATATTGTTGCATTACCATTGGTTTCAACTGATGAAGAAGACTGGTACGAAAAAGTGCATCAAGAAATGAAAACAACTTATAATGCTAAAGCCTCGTAACTTTTTCATTAATTCATTGTTTCAGTAAAGTATTAAGTAAAGTGATATGGTGTTTAACATCATGTCACTTTTTTTTGTCTTGTTTTTCTTCTATATGAAAAGCAGGTAAAGATACTTTCCAATAAATAGCAGCGAGCCTTATGGTTAATGCACAAACTATGGCAATAATACTAGCGTCATTTTCATTTACGCCTAAGTGATATAAAAGCACAAAAATACTACCACCTAAAATAGCTGCCAGCGCATAAATCTCTTGGCGCAAAATTAAAGGAATTACATTACACATAAGATCTCGAATCATACCGCCAACGACTCCCGTTATAGTCCCCATCATAACAGCCACCATGTAAGAACTGCCTAAATCTAATGCTTTTTGAGTGCCTAATACAGCAAACAATGCTAATCCGAAGGCATCAGCAACGTACATAAATCGCTTTGGAATTCGTTTAGGCTGTCTAACAAAGAGTATCGTTAAACTCGCAGTAATTAAAATAATATAAAGGTATGTTGGTTGTGTAAGCCAAAATACTGGAGTCTGAAGAATAACATCACGCACGGTGCCACCACCTATTGCCGTGACAGCGGCTAATACAGCTACGCCGAAAGGATCGAGTTTATACCTTCCAGCCATTAATGCGCCGGAAAAAGCAAAAACAAAAACACCGAAATAGTCTAGCCATAAAAAGAGGTTATGCATAAGCGCCTTGAGTCGTTATTCTTTCTGGCTTACGGTCGGGAGATTGCTTTCCTGCCAGCCATTCATATCGCCTTGTAAATGTAGTACGTTGCTAAAGCCTTTCTCAACAAGTTCTTTTTCAACCAGCCCAGCCCTTCTTCCTGAGCGACAATATACAATAACTTTTTTGTCTTTAAAGGCAAGTAATGAAGTAAGGTGGTTGTTTATATCTGAATGAGGAATATTTTTTGCGTTTTTGATATGCCCAGCACTAAATTCTTCAGCACTTCTAACATCTAATAGTAAAAAGTCACTTTGACTACTTTGCAAAGCTACAAATTCAGTTTGTGTAATTTGTGGCGTGGCCAAGCTCTGAGGCTCTTCTGCTAAGCTAAAGCCAGAATAAAAAACGTTTAGGTAAAAAGAAAAAATAATTATCTTATAAAGATGACGCATGCTGTTGTCCCTTTGAATGGTTTATTGTTATCGAAAGATTTAAATTTATTATGTGCAATATTAGCTAAAGCCATCAATTTTTAACAGTTTTTTATGGATACGTTTTTTCCGAGCGTTTGTCAGTATGGGGAATGCAATGTTTGTTTATGAGGCTTACGAGTCTTATAGATAGGATGAGAGGTCAAGCTATATTGGCAGCTCAAAGTGCCGGGAAAACACCTATCAGCACTAATATCACTAAAAAGATAACATTAATGATTTGCAGTTTTTTAGTCGCTCGAAGAATATCATGACTATCTGGTTGACGTGCTTTTTCATTAAACTGCTTTTTTCTAAGTTTGTATGCCGAAGGGCTTTCAGCATTATTAGACAATGTAAAGTGATGAGCCAGTTTCATGTCACCTGTACTAGGTTGATTTAACAGCGTGGTGGTTTGCTTTTCATCATAAAGTGCTACGCCCCCTAATTTAACGCCAAGAGAATAGGCAAAGTTTTGCAGAAGGTAGTTATTATTTAATTGCCAAAAATGTTCATTGCTTAAACGAAAATAAGTCAACCATCGCTTAGGAGGGGAGCTTAATAGAATAATGAGCGCAAGTAATCTAGCAGGTAACCATGTAATTATATTGATGAGATAATAGCTTAAAGCACCAAAGTTAGCATACACAGAGCGCTTTATGTTCCATGCATAGCGCATTTCTAGTAATAGTCTGTAGGTTAAAGCGGATAAAGGCCCTGTCACAAAGAAAATAAAAATAGGCACATAAAGCTGTTGTAAGCTTTTGAGTGCCAGCACCTCTATATTCGCTTTTGCTATGCCCATTGCTGAAAGAGGTTCAGTTTGGCGTAATAACCAAGGTGAAATAATTGTTTTAGCCTCTTGTTTCTTTTCTTGTAATAAGCAAGACGCTACTTTTCGAGAGACTTTGGGAAGGGCAGTAGCACCGATAGCAAGATAGAGTAAAAAAGCATCCCATAAAAAGATAACTTCGATAAAGGCAGAGAACAACCATAGGATCAATGTAAGTGGACTTAAGGTAATTAATACCGATATCACTCCCGCTAATGTCTGCTGGTTAGTGGGTGCATTAGAGCGGAGTACTTTATTGCTGAGAAGTCGACAATAGAAGTTAAAAAAGCGCAGGGGATCATGTGCAGATATGGTGGTCATGATAATTTTACTTACCATGACCACACACAAAATTAATAACTGATAATCGAAAGGAGTTAACTCATAAGACGCAATCATAGTCACTAGCTATAGTTCCCCTCTACGAAATTATCGGCATAAAGACTATCAGCCTAAAGATTTTCGCCTTTTAATGCATTTAACATATTTAAAACTAATTGTGATGAATTAATAGAAGCTGTTTCTAGGTATTCATCAAATGATGTTGGAGACTCTTTCCCTGCAATATCTGACAAAGAGCGAATAATAACAAAAGGAACATTAAATTGATGGCAAGTATGGGCAATTGCAGCACCTTCCATTTCAACAGCGGCCATTGATGGAAAGTTTGCTCTCGCTTTTTCAATATCATCTGCTTTAGTCATAAATGTATCGCCCGTGGTTATCAAGCCGACTATTGCTTTTATGTTTTCTAATTGTGAAATACCTGTCTGTGCTGCTTTGATAAGCTTTGCATGAGGAATATAAGCAGCAGGGTTTGCAGGTAATTGACCAACTTCGTATCCAAAAGCCGTTAAATCTACATCGTGATAACGAACCTCAGAACTCACGACAATATCACCTACTTTTAAGCTAGGATCAAAACCACCAGCAGAGCCAGTATTTACAACGTAATCAGGCTTGAAATGATCAATTAATAGGGTTGTCGCAATAGCGGCAGCTACTTTGCCAATACCCGATTGCACAATAACAACCTCATTGTCGTCAAGTTTACCTTGAGAAAAGCTAAATCCAGCATGCTCTACGATAGTTAGGCCTGTTAATTTTGCTTTTAAAATGGCTACTTCAGGCTCCATTGCGCCGATAATACCTGCTTTCATGTGTTGTTCTCTATTGATAAATAAATAATTGGGCGATTATACCCAATCAATATAAATTAGCTAGTAAGGGGAAATCGACATAAGCGACATTAATGTGGCAAACTACGCAATGGCTGAGGCAGTGAATGTGCTGCTTCCGACTGTTGAGCTGCTGCTTTAGTAAGTGCGCCAGTTGTTTTGACCGTTGATTTAGCTTTTAACATTTGCGGTGGTATTACAGTCCCTTTAACTTTAGGCGATCTAGTTGCAACGGCTTTGCCGAATAAATGACTATGAATACACTGTTTAATTTGCGCTAAGGTGTAATTATTTTTCACTTTTATTCGAACATGTGGAATAGAGGCCGCTTCAAGAGCGCCACTGACAAACCAATCTTTTTTAACTTTATAACCTTTGCCGCGGGTATCAACTAAGTCTACAGCACCAATAAGCTTCATTGAATTACGCTCACAAATAACAAAATCTAAATACTTTGTTTCAGCATTATGAGAAGCGCATTGGCTTGCTCTACTCGAAACACCTTTTCTGATGTTAACGATATCGCCTAGCTTCACTCTATTAATTACCCGGTAGTTAGAGCCCACGGCTTGCTCAAGCATATTATGAAAATTCTTTTCTGCAGGGGTAAATATAGTACTTCGACTGTCAAAAGGAAAAGGAAAACTATTATCGTTTAAGCGACTGGCTAAAACAGCCACAATAACAATTAAACTAATCAGCATAACTAAAACTAATTCCATAATAATCTCCCGTAAACATTTTTTTGACGCTAGTAAAATACTAATCAAGACAGTTGGGATAAAGCAGAAACTATGCCATTAAAATACTTTAAGTATGAGTTTGTATTCCGAGAAATCTAAGTTTAAGATAAAGACATAATTTTAAGGGGTAATATCATAATGAAGTCAGTAGTATTTTTTAATGAAGAACAGCAGTATAAACAACACCGTAAACTAGAATCTATAGCGATAAATCCTTTTAAGCTCAAAGCACTTTCACGTACGCTACTCATAGCCTCTTTATG
This sequence comes from Colwellia sp., assembly GCA_049607625.1. Classification (GTDB taxonomy): domain Bacteria; phylum Pseudomonadota; class Gammaproteobacteria; order Enterobacterales; family Alteromonadaceae; genus Colwellia. The sequence continues at coordinate 26,933 of JBMYWR010000013.1, read as the reverse complement.
CAGCGTTACAGCAGTAGCCAATGTGCATGCACAAACCGAAACAGAGCAATTTGCAAGCATTGAAGTTATTACTATTCATAGCCAGCGAAACAAAAATTTATCTGTTAATAAAAGTATTGCACAAGGGAAAACGAGTGCACCTGACTTAGCACAATGGTTATCTTCTGTCCCAGGAGCAAATTTAAACAGTAACGGACCTATTTCTGGCATAGCGCAATACCGAGGATTATACGGTGATAGAGTGAACGTTTCTTTAGATGGTCACCCCGTAATTGGCGCAGGACCAAATGCGATGGATACACCTCTTAGTTACTCTACACCGCTGATTGTTGATTCTATGGTTGTATTTAGAGGTGTAGCACCAGTCTCTGCTGGTATAGACACTTTAGGTGGTGCGGTAGAAGTTAAGATGCGAAAAGCTGAAAATATTGATGGCGTGAGCGGTGATATACAGGCAGGGTATCGAAGCAACAATTCAGCTAACACTTTGTCGGGTGTAACAAACTTCAGCCAAAATAATATAGCTGTATTGGTTTATGGTAATAGCCAAAAGGGTGACAGTATGGAGAGTGGTGATGGTGTTGCTATTCTTCCAACCGATTTTGATAAAGTGCAATTAGGTGGGGACTTTCGCTATTTAAAAGGTAGTAACGAGTTAGGCTTGAGTTATCACTACACGGATACTGGTGCATCTGGCACACCTGCTTTACCAATGGATATTGAGTTCATTGAAAGTCAGCGCATAACACTTGACGGTGCTTTTGACTTAAGCCATTGGAACGGGACATGGAAATTAGGTTATATAGACGCAGACCATGCAATGACCAATTTCTTGATGAGACAAAATTTAAATATGGATAAATATAGAAGAAATAATGCCGATGCCCAGACAACTGATTTCAAACTAATGCTCGATAGAGTCTTCACTTTCGGAAAGTTAACCTTAGGTACTGATGGCTATTTTGCTACACATAACTCGCTAATTTCTAATCCTAATAACCCGATGTTTTTAGTTCATAATTTTAATGGTGTCGAAGACAATCGGTTTGGTGTTTTTACAGAATTAAGAAATAATTTTTTAATAGCTGGGTTAGCGACAGATGTGGAGCTAGGGATACGATTAAAACATACCAGCTCAAACGCTGGAGAAGTTGCCTCGTCGATGAGTGGTATGATGAACATGATGGGCAATTTAGTGGGCAAGCTTGAGGGCGACTTCAATAAAGCGGATAGAGAGGTTACAGAAACTAACGTTGATATCGCATTGAGTAGCCAAGTTCAACTAAGTGAGCAGGTATCGCTATATTCAGGTATTGGCCTTAAGAATAGGGCCCCCTCTTATCAAGAACGCTATCTTTGGATGCCTATGGAGGCAACGGGAGGCTTAGCAGATGGGCATACCTATATCGGTAATATAAACCTTGATGTAGAAACGGCTTATCAACTTGATTTAGGGTTAACCTATCAAAATGACAGCGCTATGATATCACCACAGATTTTTTATAAACGAGTAGATAATTATATTCAAGGTACACCGTTAACAATGGAAAACAAAGAAGCTAAAATGTTGGCGCAAATGATGGCAGGAGATTCAGGCCCATTGAAGTTTAGTAATGTTGAAGCGAAACTTTATGGTGTTGATATTAACGCTCACTATTATTTAACATCTAATCTACAGTTATCTGGTGTGATGAGCTATGTGCAGGGCGAACGAACCGATATTGACGATTATCTTTATAGAATATCACCTTTAAATGGCAATGTTCGCTTGAAATATAGTCAAGAGGATTGGTCTATCAGCACCACGATGGTATCAGCTAGTAAGCAGAATAAAGTATCAATAACCAATACAGAAAAAACTTCGTCAGGCTATGGTATAGTGCATTTAGAGGGGGAATACTACATTGGTAAAGCAACTGCTTTGCGTTTAGGTATCGATAATTTATTCGATAAAAGTTATAAAAACCACCTTGGAGGTTATAACAGAGTTAAAGGTACCGATATTCCAGTAATGGATAGATTGCCAAGTGAAGGGCTAAGTGCTTGGGTGGAAATTACGTATAGCTTATAAATAGTTACTCTTGAAAGTAACAAACCATACGATAATAACTACGCAAACTATTAATAAATACCTATACTCTTTAAGGTGATATGTTAGTTTTTTATGTGAAGTATATATTTCCCAGGTACCTTAATGACAAATATCAACATGTTAATTGTAGATGACAGTAAGCTTACTCGGGCCATTTTGAGTCGCTTTATTCAAGAACACCAGCCTAGTTGGCATGTTTTGGAAGCAGAAGACGCAGAAGGCGCGTTAGCTATTGCCCATGGAAAAGAAATACAATGGATGACAGTAGACTTTAATATGCCGGGTTTAAATGGTATTGAATTGGCAAAACTTTTTATCAAGTCTCACCCCGAAGCAAAAATAACGTTATTAACAGGTAGTGTCGACTCTGCTACTTATGATAAGGCGAAGTCACTGAATTTAAATGTTATTGAAAAGCCTGTCACTGAACCCAAAATTAAAGCCTTGATTTCATGATACCAATTCAATTAAGTTATTGCTCACTTGTACTGGTTAAAATAAGTCATGGCTGCGTTCCTCTCAATCCCAATAGTCAGCAGATATACCATCCGAATCAATCATGTGATCATTTCTACTTGTTAAAATCACCAACTACTTCGTTATTTCTTTAATAATTAACGGTGCATGGATGCACCTTATTAGACAATGCAGACGGTACAGGAAGTACCTTATTAGATAATGCAGGAGCATATTATCCTGAGCTTATTGTCCTGAACAACTAGTTACTTAAAAAAATGCCTGGTATTTGACAATTTTCTCTACGTATAAAGTAGATCACATATTTAATACGAATGGTATTATTCAATCGAGGGCCTTGTCCTGATTCATTTTTCCTGTCTACAACAAGATCACAAACTTAATTGAACTGGTATGACTTTTTATTTTCTAAAAAGCGAGCACAAAAAAAAGGCATATAAATATATGCCTTTTATTTCATGTTAGTTTATTTAATTCTTTTATTTTCTTTGTAATAAGCCCTAGAGATGCGCTTGCCGTTTTCATATTCGTAGTGCCAGCCTTCCTTATTGTTTTTAACAAAGGTGCCAAAGTGGCCTTCTTTCTTACCATCTTTATAGGTTTGTACTTTCCACTTGTCTTCACTTTTTAGTAATATCTGCTTTCCATCTAGCTTATCATTTTTATAATAATTAAAAGTGCCTGAAGGAACGCCCTTAGTGTAAAAGCCTTCTTGAAGTAATTGACCTTGTTCATAATAGGCAACTTTGTTTTCATTGCGCTGAATGTAAAATTGGTAGCCTTCCTTTTGGTCATGTTCGTATTGATAGAACCAACCTCTAGGTCGCCCTTTACGATAAAAAGAGGTACTAACAAGTGTTCCATATTCGTAGTATTCAACAGAAGTGTATTTAGCATCTACAAATATTTGTAGTCCATGTTTAGCGCCGTCTGCATCGTATTTGTAGAACCAACCACGAAATTCTTTATCATTAAAAGATGCAGTATGAGATAAAATCCCTTCTTTAAAATATTCCACTTTGACAATTTTTTTATCGATAAAAATTTGAGCGCCATCTTTAACTGTGTGAACTTTTTTGTAGTTCCAACCTTCTTTTAGGCCTGTTAATGACGGTTGTTTCGGAAGCAGGGTTTCGAGTTTTGGCATCGCCACTATTTCAAAAGTTCTGCCTGGAAGTCCAGCAAAGTTCTTTTCTTCTGTTTCTTTAGAAATGATAAAACGACCTTTGAAAAAGTCTAGCGGTTGCTCAACTACTTCAAAAGCCTCTTCTTGATCTGTTGAAAAGCTTGTGCTGATTTCTTTAGCGACAGAGGAAAAACTGAGCGTACTGAGTAGAGTTAAAGATATAAAAGCTAAATATTTAACTGCAACTTGAGGGGTAGAATGTTTCATTATGCGTAACCTTTAGTATTGGCTATTCTTATTGTTGCCACTCTTTTATATGGAATAACCATACGACAATCATGACGCCGCGATTTAATCGCTTTGAATTTTAACAAAATTTAATCTCGAAAGATCAACACGTCCTAATATACTAATTTACTTTGTAAGCTATGTATATGCTAATTGTTAAAAGTTAGCTGGCGTTGTAGCGCTGACTATTTTACAGTTTTCTTCAAAAATATTTCTAAAACGATGCGCTTTATTATTATCAAAATAATAGCTGTCGCCTTGCTCTAAAAGGTACACATCATCGCCAACGGTTAATTCTATTCTTCCTTCAACAATGTAGCCTGCTTCTTCGGCATCATTTTGGAGCATTTCTGTACCTGTATCTGCACCTGCAATGTACGATTCAATTAAAAAAGTCATTTGTCTGCGAGGAAATGATTTTCCAACCAATAACATGCTGATATCACCAGAGCCAATATCCATAAGATCTTTGGGGGTGTACTTTACTTGTTGGTCTTTTATGGTTGATTCATTTTCAGCGAAGAATTCGACCAAGGAAATTGGAATACCATTTAGTACTTTCTTTAGTGAGCTAATTGACGGACTAACACTGTTTTTTTCAATCATCGAGATAGTGCTATTAGTAACACCGGCGCGTTTAGCTAATTCTCGTTGCGAGATATTTCTTACTAATCGGATCGATTTTAATCTTGCACCAACATCCATAAGGAGCTCCATTTTTTATTTTTTTGATAGCTTTTGGTAATTATACCTAACTATTGGCAGATGTCATTAATTAAGCTACTATCGTTCAATATATTTTACGCTGCTTGACGTAAGATAACTTAAAAATCATAAAAACAAACACTTAAAGGTTACGTATGACAGCCATTCATTCAGATCAGTACCCAGATTCTTATTATGCCGCTTCTTTAAACTACAAAAAAGAATATCCTGAACTGCACGAGTCACTTGAAGCTGATGTGTGCATCATTGGCGGGGGATTTTCTGGCGTTTCTACGGCAATAGAGTTGGTTGAACGCGGTTACGATGTCGTTGTTCTTGAAGCGCATAAAGTTGGTTGGGGGGCATCTGGGCGAAATGGTGGCCAATTTATTCGTGGCATAGGTCATGATTTGAATGTTTTTAAAAAAGAAATCGGCCAAGAAGGCATTGATGCGATTACAGCGATGGGAACAGAAGCTAATCAAATCGTTGTCGAGCGCATTAAAAAATATAACATTAACTGCGATTTAACATTCGGATATTGCTCTGTAGCCGGTCGCAGTAATCATATGAAAACACTGGAAGAAGAGTACCAGTTACTAAAAAACAACCCTGATTTTCGCCTGTTAGATAAATCGGAAGTTGAAAAAGAAATCGTTGGGTCAAGTAACTTTCTCGGTGGTCTTGCTGATATGGGAAGTGGTCACCTTCATCCGTTAAATTTCTGTACTGGAGAAGCAAGTGCTGCGCATGATCTTGGCGTAAGAATATATGCTGATACCAAAGTAGAGCAAATTATTCCTGGAGAAGTTGTTACAGTAAAGACAGCCCATGGACAAGTAAGAGCTAAAAAAGTAGTACAGGCAGGAAATGCCTATATAGGGGATTTAGCACCTAAAAAGCTACCCAATATCTCTAATAAGGTTTTACCGGCTGGCAGTTATATTATTGCAACAGATGTTTTACCAGAAGCTATATATCAGCGCCTTCTGCCTGGTAATCATGCGGTGTGTGATTTGAGAATCGACCTAGATTACTTTCGTTTGTCGGCAGATAAAAGGTTGTTGTTTGGTGGTATGTGTAATTATTCAGGTCGAGATCCTAAAAGCATACATGACGCATTATATCCAAAAATGTTAAAAGTTTTTCCAGAGCTAGAAGGTATAAAAATAGCTTACCAATGGGGGGGAATGATCGGTATTGGTGCTAACAGGTTACCGCAAATAGGCCGCTTAGCGGATAATATTTTTTACACACAAGCATATTCAGGTCATGGCGTAAATGTAACACATATGGCAGGTAAACTCCTTGCAGAAGCAATTCATGGCGACACTGATAGAATAAAACATTTCGAGCAAGTAAGTCATTATGCTTTTCCTGGTGGAAAGTTACTACGCTCGCCATTACTTGCACTAGGCATGATGTATCACAAGATGGTAGATAGGTTTTGATCTAAATAACTGTATCTAAATAGCTTAGTCTAAACAATGTAATCAATAATAATTATTTAAAGTATGAGAGTTAGTATGTATTTTTCAATGAATAAACACATGATGTTATTACCCTTTATATCGCCTTCTTTTGTTATTTCACGTTATAAGTTGTGCTCTTTAGTTATGGCCTTTTTTATAGTCCTTACCTGTAAAGAGAGCGTAGCAAATCCCGGTGCAGAGAATATCGCAGATACCATCTTTTATAACGGCAGTATTTATACAGTAGATGATAAAAATCCTTGGGTAGAAGCTGTCGCAATAAAAGATGATGAAATTATTTATACTGGCTCTTTAGAGCAAGTTAAGCAGTTTAAAGGGAACAAAACTATTAGCCGAAACCTTGAAGGGAAAATGCTACTACCCGGTTTTATTGATTCACATGCTCACCCTGTAATGGGAGGCGCTTATATTCGTAGTTTATCTTTAGATAGTTTTTCAGGGCCAGATAAATGGGTTGAGCAGACCGAAAGTTATATTAAAGATAACCCCGATAAAGATATTATTTTTGGCTATGGCTTTTTAGCGAGCGCCTTTGGGCCACAAGGCCCGACTAAAGGAATGCTAGATAAACTTTCTTCTGATAAAGCGATATTTATTATGGATGAGGGGTTTCATGGGGCTTGGGCAAATAGCAAAGCATTAGCTTTATTAGCGATAGATAAAGATACCGTAGACCCAGAGCCAGGATTTAGTTATTACAAACGCGATCTAGAAGGAAACCCTACCGGTTATTTACTTGAAGGCACAGCAACTGACGCTATTCAAAAGCTAGGCATTATCAATATTGAAAGTGTCGCACTTGGCACGGGTGACGTCATAGCAGCGATGAATCAATATGGCATAACTGCTGTTTTTGATGCAGGAGCATCAGATTTAGAAGGTTTACAATTACAGGTACTTAAAAAGTTAGACTCGCAAAGAGAAATGTCTATAAGAATGGTAGCATCACACATGATTACCTCAAGTGAACAAGCTAAAGAGGCCATTGCCATTGTGGACAAAAAGCGCAGTATCAGCAAACATGACATGTTTCATATTAATACGTTAAAAATAATGAACGATGGCACCATTGAAGGCAAAACAGCGAGTATGTTCGAAGACTATCAAGGAGAGCCCGGCAATAAAGGGCTTAATGTGTTTAGTCAGCAACAAATGAATACCTTAATTGCCCAAGCGAGCGAAAAGAACATTGATGTTCATATTCATGCGTTAGGTGAAAGAGCCATATCAGAAACATTAAATGCGATTGAAGCAGTTCGGCAGCTTGAAATTAAGCAACCGAGTACAAGCCGCTACACTATTTGTCATATACAAGTAATGACCGATGAAGATATTGAACGCTTTGCTCGTCTTAATGTTATTGCACAGAGTACACCTTTATGGGCATCTTTTGATGAATACGGTAAAGGCTTTGTAAGTGAGGATCAATTTCAGCGTTACTTTAGGTTTAATAGCTTACATAAAGCAGGCGTGAATATGTCATTTGGAAGTGATTTTCCCGCTTCTGGGGCTGGTGTCTTGGGTATATCGCCACTTTTTAATATGGAAATAGGCATGACACGCCAAGAAGCAGGTCAAAAGGAAGCGCCTATTCAGCCAGGAAAACATGAGCGCTTAGAGATAGCAACTCTGATCAAAGGATATACGCTTGATGGCGCATATCAACTACATATGGAAGATGAAATCGGCTCAATTGAAGTGGGTAAAAAAGCAGATTTTGTTATTTTGGACAAAAATCTATTTGAAGTAGAAAACTACGATGTACATAAAGTAAAAGTACTTGAAACTATTTTAGCAGGGAAGACAATCTACTCTGCAAGTAAACACTAAATAATTTTTAGATATTAGATATTAGATATTAGATCTGTTCATTAAGGGGTGTAGTTTACCCCTAATGTACAGTATCTACTTGCACCGGTTACTGCCGGCATATTGCTTGGTATATTGTTATCAAAAGCATAAGCAAGCCATGCAAAAGCGACGGCTTCAAGTTGATCGCCATCAATGCCCTTACTAAGCGTATCTAAAAGCTGGAAGGGCTTATCTTTCTGCTTTGTCGTTGTATTTAGTTCGTTATTTAAAGAACTGTTGATATGCTCCATGAGCATTTTGTTATGTACGCCGCCGCCACAAAGATACACAAGACCTTCTGATGACAATTTTTTGATCTCATTACAAATGGTGTAAGCGGTAAGTAAAGTGAGGGTTGCTTGAATTGACGCAGCAGAAACTTCAGCATGTTGTTGATGAAATGCATTAAGTTTTGTAGCTAGCCAATCCATATTAAAATATTCACGCCCAGTACTTTTTGGCCCTTGTTTGGTAAAATATGGATCATCTAAGAAGTGCTCTAGCAGTTGATTGTTACACTCTCCTTGGCTCGCCCATAAACCCTCTTGGTCATATTGCACTTTACTATTTTTATGGTGTGCAATATACCACTCGTCCATTAATCCATTACCCGGCCCAGTATCAAAACCTAATACTTGAACGCTTTCTGAGGCATGTTTACCTTTTAATGACGTCGCTAGGGCAGGTAAGTAAGTCATATTGGCAATACCGCCAATGTTTACTACAAATACATCAGAGCTAGCGTGAGAGAATATTTGCAGATGAAAAGCAGGAACTAAAGGAGCTCCTTGACCACCCAAAGCTAGATCTTTTTTTCTAAACTGGCCAACAACGCGAATATTAGTCAGTGTTGCTAATGTCTGACTGCAACCTATTTGTAAAGTGAAAGGGTAATCTATTGTAGGTCTATGGCGAATGGTTTGACCATGGTTACCAATGGCAATGATATCTTCATGCGATAAGCTTTGTTGTGCTAAAAACTGTTCAATAGCGTACGCAAAAATGTTGGCAAGTTCAATATCAAGCGCAAATGCACAATCAATTTCGTTATGCGTAGCGTTATAAAGTGTTTTTATTTTATTGGCGCTAGTTTGGTTGTAAGGTTGGTAATAATGGGCTACTAGATTAGTTTTGAACTCTGTATTTATGTCTGAATCGAAACGCACTAAGGCTAAATCGATACCATCTGCGCTAGTGCCCGACATTAAACCGATGTAGTACATCGGCTTATTTTTATTGGCTACTTCAGGGGCATGATTAAACATAAATTTTAGCCTTGATGATTTTTTTAATTAAAAAACTGCATCTTTAGAAGAGGCAAGCGCGTCCAGTTGTTTCTTAGCAAACGCATCGAACTTTTTACGGTATTTTTTCGCAATAGGCTTGGCTTCAGGTAAGCGAACTGTTCTTGGGTTTCTGTGAACCCCATTAACTAGAAATTCGTAATGTAAATGAGGACCCGCAGCAAGGCCTGTAGCACCAACCGTACCAATTAGATCCCCTTGTTTTACACGTTGCCCTTTTTTAACTTTACGTTTGGTAAAGTGTAAATACTTGGTAACAATGCCATTACCGTGTTGAATGAATACATAGTTGCCGTTGTATTTGTTGTATGCTGAATGCGTCACTGTACCATTACCCGCAGCAACTACAGGGGTACCCGATTTAGCTGCATAATCTACGCCTCGGTGAGCTTTCCAACGTTTTTGTACTGGATGAAAACGTTTAGGTTTAAAGCTAGAGCTAATGTATTTAAAGTTTACTGGCGCTCGAAGAAAGGCTTTATGCATGCTGTTGCCTTTCGCATTGTAATATTCTCCATCTTCAAAGCGTATCGCTTGAAAAACATCATTCTGGTTAATAAATTCGGCAACAAGGATATTGCCTGTGCCAATATATTCACCTTCAATGTATCTCTTTTCAAATATTACATGAAAAGAATCATCTTCACGAATATCGAGGGCGAAATCGATATCCCATCCAAAAATTTCAGCTAGCTCGATAACCTGTCCATCGGTTAAACCAGCGCTTTTGCCCGCATTCCAGAAGTTTGAGGTGATAACCCCATGAGCAAAACCTTGGCTTATTTCTATTTCTTTGGTTTCTTTATGGGAAACATATTTTTCGCCTACTAAGTTAACAAACAATGTCTCGGTTTTAGACATGATAAATTCTAGGGCGGTAAGTTTCTTATCACTGTTACTGGCGATACGTATGTTATCACCAATATCCAAGCGTTTAAGTAAAGGTGTATGCTTGCCTTGTGCTGTGCTTACGGCATAAGTTGTTTGAGAACTAAAGCCTAATTGTTTAAAAATTTTGCCCAGAGAATCACCACTTTTTACGGTAATACTCTGCCAAGTGACATCGCTAGTTTGTTGCGAGTTAACTGTATTAAGGCTACTGTTTTCCTCAAGTGAGGATAAGTTTTTAGTTCTTCTACGAGGCGAAGGTAACTCAATTGTTTTCTCGTTACTTGCAGCAATATCATTATGACCAGGCATAGCAATTTGGTAACGCTTACCTACTTCAAGTTGTTGTTCTGAAAGGTCCTTACTGGTGTCATTTGATGAGTCATCGTTGTTACCCGTAATCGTTATTATAAATAACAAAAATAACAAACCACCTATAATGATAGAACGATGAAGCTTAGGTAACTGATTGAAAAGTGATAAGGCTTTTTTCACTGGAGTCGTACTGATATTGATAATAGAAAGCTGTGTATAAGAGATTGTGGCGATACTATATCAAAACTTTCAAAAGAAGTTTCAAAAAAGTTAGTGAAATGGTGTAAAAAAATGTGTAAGAAGAAGGGGAATTCCATTTGATCAGGGCAGAAAATAAAGTAGAATCTAGCCTATAAAGAAATTGGTATAAATACTCAATTAATGTCATTGAGTACTAAATTGCTGCAGTGGAGCACACATGACTATTATAGAACAAGCATTTGCAGAGCTTAAACGCGGCGCAGAAGAAATTTTACTTGAAGCAGAGTTGTTAGAAAAACTCAAAAAAGGTAAACCGTTAAAAATTAAAGCAGGCTTTGATCCTACAGCACCTGATTTACACTTAGGCCATACGGTACTAATTAACAAACTTCGTCAGTTTCAGTTACAAGGCCATGAAGTTATATTCTTAATTGGTGATTTCACCGGTATGATTGGCGATCCTACGGGAAAAAACGTTACTCGTAAGCCCCTTACTAAAGAAGATGTTCTAGCGAATGCTGAAACCTATAAAGAACAGGTTTTTAAAATTCTTGATCCGGCTAAAACAACGGTAGCTTTTAACTCTACTTGGATGGAAGAGCTAGGTGCTGCTGGTATGTTAAAGCTCGCTTCACGTCAAACTGTTGCTCGTATGATGGAACGTGATGACTTTAAAAAGCGTTATGCTAATGGTCAAGCCATTGCTATACATGAATTTATGTACCCGCTTGTTCAAGGCTGGGACTCGGTCGCATTAGAGTCTGATGTAGAACTTGGTGGTACAGACCAGAAGTTTAACTTGCTTATGGGTCGTGAACTACAAAAGTCTGAAGGTCAACGTCCTCAAACTGTTCTTATGATGCCATTACTTGAAGGTTTAGATGGCGTACAAAAGATGTCGAAATCTTTAGGTAACTATATTGGTATTACGGATTCGCCTACTGAAATGTTTGGTAAAATCATGTCTATTTCAGATGTGCTTATGTGGCGCTACTACGAACTACTTAGCTTTAAACCGCTTGAAGTCATTGAAGGTTATAAAGCTGAAATCGAGCAAGGCAAGAACCCTCGCGATGTTAAAATAGATTTAGCAAAAGAGCTTATTGAGCGTTTTCATGATGAAGCGGCTGCAGAAGCTGCTCATCAAGAATTTATCAATCGTTTCCAAAAAGGTGCTATGCCAGATGAAATACCAGAAGTTACTGTAACGGCTGAAGGTGGAAGCATTGCTATTGCCAACTTACTAAAAGAAGCTGGTTTGGTTAATAGTACCTCTGATGCATTAAGGATGATTAAACAGGGCGCGGCTAAAATTGAAGGCGAAAAAATTACCGATAAAAACTTAGTAATTGAAAGTGGCAGCCAAGCTGTTTACCAAGTAGGCAAACGTAAGTTTGCTCGTGTATCGGTTAATTAATCTTAAGTAAAATTCTAAAAAAGCACCTTATTACAGGTGCTTTTTTTATGGGCTTTCTTCAAAAGATTACTGGCTGAATAGCTTAAAAAGGTTTTATTCTAAAATAAAATAGTTACTATTAATACCAATTGAATTGAATTGAATTGAATTGAATTGAATTGAATATGTGATCTGCTTTATACGTAGAGAAAATTGCCAAATACAAGACATTTTTTTAAGTAACTAGTTGTTCAGGACAATAAGCTCCTGCATTGTCTAATAAGGTGCATCCATGCACCGTTAATTATTAAAGAAATAACGAAGTAGTTGATGATTTTAACAAGTAGAAATGATCACATATTAAATGGTATTGGTATAATTAATAAAGCCAAATACACAAAATAATTAATAATCACAGGGTGAATAAATTAACATGATAGTTCTACAAAAAGTAATGCAAAAAAGTAAGCTTTATAACGTCGATGAATTTGGCGTAACGAATTATAACTATGCCGTATTAGGCTCTTTTTCGATGTTGATATTTTTTATGATCAACTTTGGTTTAGGTTATATCACTTATGTGGCAGAGCTTGCTGTAGAAAACTCACCGGTAACGAATTATCAAGATGCTGTGTGGCTTATGTTGATGTCGTCTACCACAATCGGCTTTGGTGATGTTTACCCTATTACGTTAATCGGACGTATTGCAGTGTTCATTATGTTTTTATTAGGCGTGGGTATTTTAGGTGGTGTGGGCGCTGTCTTTGCGAACAAAATTTTTGGCTTTGCAGATACAAATATCAAAAACAGAGAACTAAGAAAGCAAAATGAGAATATCTTAAAGCAAAATGCAGATATATATGAAAAGCTGAATAAGCTAGAAGCCAAGCTAGAAAAACTTGGCGACTAGGTTTTTACATATTACTAGCAGTGAATATGTGAACATTGTAAGTTTTTAAGTCACCATTTTTTGAATAGAGGTTCTGCCTGATTTTAGAATTGATAAAGTCAGCAAAGAGCCTAATATAGTCATTCAACCTCAATTATCTATACTTAGATTGCAGAGGTTATGTACTCGTTGCATACGAATATCGAGCCTTACTCACTTGATGATTTCCGCTTTTTTTTCGATGCAACGAGTTACTTTACTCATAAACGAATACTCAGGGCTTGCTAATAATCGCTGTCTATATTTTTTTCGAAGAGTAAAGAATACATAACAAACTTCAACTACCGGAGGTTGTGATGAGTGATTTAAAAAGTGAGTTTTCAATCTATGTCGGATTAGATTGGGCTAATAGCAAACATGATGTTTGCGTTCAAATAGGCAATGGTGACGTACGTAGTTTTTACGTAATCAAGCACACTCCTGAAGCCATAGATGCTTGGTTATTGAGCTTACGTAAAGAATGCAAAGGTAATATTGCAATAGCAGTTGAGTTGACCAAAGGCCCAATCGTTTATGCATTACAAAAATATAACTTTGTTACTGTTTTTCCTATACATGGATTAACCCTTGCCCGTTATCGTCAGGCGATGTTTCCAAGTGGGGCTAAAGACGACCCATCTGATGCTGAGTTAGCATTAGATATGATGCTTAACTACCCCAATAAAGTTAAGCGCTTACATGCTAGTAGCGACAACTCAAGAACATTAGCGCTATTAGTCGAGCAAAGACGCTTACTAGTAGAAGACAGGCGCCGAAATACCAATAGACTCATTGATGCACTCAAGCAATATTACCCGCAGCCTCTAAACTGGTTTAGTCACAGAGATAGTGAATTATTCTGTGACTTTCTCATAAAGTGGCCAACACTTGATGTTATCAAGCGTGCTAGAGAAAAGACTATAATCAACTTTTTCAATAGTCGTGGAGGTCCGGCGGGAGTAAATACAGAGCAACGACTCAAAGCAATAAAAGGAGCGGTTGCTTTAACTGTAGATGATAGCGTTATATTGCCTTATAAAATGTTAGCCACCTCATTGTGCAAACAGATTCTCACATTGATCGGAAATATTCGTATATACGATAAACAGATCAAAGCGTTATTCCATACAATGCCTGATGCCGTATTATTTGAATCACTTCCAGGCACAGGGCCTTGCTTAGCCCCTAGGCTACTCGCTGCAATTGGTGAAGACAGAGAGCGATTTAACAATGCACAAGAGATTCAAAACTATACGGGGTTGTCTCCTGTTACCGAGCGAAGCGGGCAAAAGAGCTGGGTTCATTGGCGTTGGCAGTGTTCTAAATTTGTACGTCAAAGCTTCATAGAATGGTCAGAGAAAAGTGTAAAGCAATCGTATTGGGCGGGTTTATATTATAATCAACAAAGAGCTAAAGGAAAAAGCCACCAAACAGCAGTTAGAGCATTAGCATACAAATGGGTTCGTATTGTATATAGATGTTGGAAAAGCCGAACGCTTTATGATGAGTCAAAATTTTTGAAAGCATTAAAAGAAAGAAAATCTCCTCTTTTAATACAATAAAAACTTGTCGAATGGCTCAGGGCATGAAGCGGACATAAACGGTTACTTAAAGCCTCTCTATCTAATAGTCGATTTGAAACGTTAGCGGACATTAACATCAATAGATATTTAAGCCGTTTAGAGTGTTCTAATCTATCTTATTCATGACAACGAACTAAGCCACCATCGCAGACTTATGTAAGAAAGAAAAGCCGCCTCAAAATACGTCTTTGTTCCAGAAGTGGAGGTATTGGAAAGGGAATATTCATTACAAAGTTACATGTATTTCACCCAAGCTTGCTGAGTGGTTTTCTTAAAGTTAGAAAATCTTTTTGTAGGGAAGTACAGAACTAAACTAAGCACAATTGAAATCGCCCATACTTGCCAAACACTATCTACCCCATAGTAAATACCTTTATTAGTGCCAAATATGCTCACCAATACCCAGTATAAAACCAGTAATATATATAAGTGTAGTAAGTAGAAAAACAAAGGCGCTGAGCCGTAATACCTTAGAAAGTTTAAATTATCGCTGTTAATCTTTTCTAGCAGCGCTAACAAGATAAAAGCTACACCTAAAGTTATTAACAAAAAGCCTAATGATGGCGGATATTTTGTGAAGTTAACAAACGATTGCACAGTTAACAACCAGTTATCAAAGCTAGTCCACATTACTGGCTCAATATAAACATTAATTAAGCGAATGATAAGTAATGTTAGTAAGCTGAAAACGCCTAAACTGAAAAGTATGCGCAGTCTTTTATTGGTTTCAAATTTTGAAGAGAAAATAGGAGCAATAAAATACCCTAAACAAATTACTCCAATCCAAGGCAATGTTGGATAAGAGACTTTTATTTTAAACGTTTCGCTAGTAAATAAATAACCTCGGTCATGCAATATTGTCCATAAAGAATAACCAAACTCGTCTGGAGTGAAAGTGATGAAATCTAAAGCATTATGTCCAAAGATAATAGCAATGCCTATAAGGCCGATAACACGGTGAGGTAAGTAAGTTAAACCAGCTAAAGCAATCATACTTAAACCAATTGCCCACATAACTTGAAGATACAGTGCGTTATAGCTACCAAACCAAGAAAAATTCACTAAGGTTATTTCTAGAAAAATAATGAATAAGCCCCGCTTTAGAAGAAACGATTGCACATTTCGTTGTGGTTTATTGGTAGGGTTTGCGTATAACCAAGCACTTAGCCCTGTTAATAAAATAAAAACGGGAGCACAAAAGTGAGCCATAAAACGGGTGAAAAACAGTGCAGAGCTCGTTTCATCAATAATCATTGGATCTGCAACTTGCATGTGCAGAAAAATACGCTCTCGCACATGATCTACTAGCATAAGCAAAATCACCAATCCACGAAGAATATCGATAGAAGGAATACGATTCTTAAGGTTTTGTAAGTTATTCATCTTTTAATTCCAAGCTATTTAAACAAAAATAGCCTGAATCAATTACTCAGGCTACGTCGTTATTTTACTAAATTAGCGCAAACAGTTAGAACTGATATTTGACACTCGCACTATAATTTATAGGCGAGCCAGGCATCGTCCATAATTTGTGATATGAGTTTTCAAGATACTCTTCATCAAACAAGTTATTGATGTCCAGCTTCAAACTTAACTGACTATTAAGCTCCATTCCCGCAGATACATTCACTAAGACATATGAAGGTAAAATATAATCTGCATCGGTTGTTTCACCTAAACGTTCACCTACATAGCTTACTCTAGTTGCTAAATATGTTTCTTTACCCATAAAGTTAGTTTGGTGTCTTAATGATAGGTGACCGATATGATCCGCAACATTAATTAGTCGAGAGCCTTTTGGAATGGGCACTCCCCAATCTGAATTAATCACATCATTAGCAGTGCGAGCATCTGTATAAGAATAGGCTAACTCCATACTCGTATTATCGGTCAAGTCTGTGATTAAATTAAACTCAATACCTTGGCTTTCAACTTGACCTAGCGTTGCTGAAAGGCCTGTATCAGGCTCAGATGCCAACATATTAGTTTTTTCTGCATCAAATAGAGCAATACTGCCTGAAAAGCGATCAGCAATGTTCTCCCATTTTGCACCAACCTCAAAAGATGTGGTTTCTTCAGGATCAAAGGAATTTCGATTCGCGTCTAGGCCTGGATTTGGCCTGAAGCCTTCGGCATAGCTTGAATACAAGTTTATAGAGTCATTTAAGCTATAAACAAAACCAATGCGAGGTGTTACTTGTGTTTGCTCTTGAACTTGAGCTTCACCGTTCATTTTATTAAAGATATCTTGCTTAAAATTATCAACTCTGAAACCTACCAAAAGTTTTGCTTTTTCAGTAAGTTCAATCAGGTTTTGAGCATATAAGCCTAGACCTTCCTGTTCTTCCTTTGTTTGTGTTTTGGGAGATGTTGCAGGTTGTTCCAACGTATAATCAGGGTTATTTGGATCAATCGCATAGGTTGTATCACCTGAGCCCCAAGCTGTGCGCCAAACGCTATAATCAGTATTTAAATCAAATTGATAATAATCTAAGCCAATTAAAATATTATGTTTGAAAACGCCAAGATCTACCTCACCACTTAGTTCAAAACGTGTGGATAAATCTTCAGATTGATAGTCGCGCTCTCTTCGTTGGCGAGATAGTAAGTTCGGGTTGGTATAAACTAGCTGACGACCACCAGACAGTTCAGTATCTGATGATTGACCTTTAAATGATGAATCTCGGTACGCTAAACCAGCCAATAAATGCCAGTTATTGTTTAGTTTGTGATTTAAAAGTAACTGATGCCCTAACGCTTCAACAACATGAGCACCATCTCGAACATCTCCATAAAAATCTTCAGCGTCAACGGAATCAAAATCGTTATTTAAAATATATACACCGCGATCTAAAGGTTTTTTCTGATCAAGCACTTCCATTTCATAGCTAACAGTAGTGTCATCAGAAATGTTCCATAAAAATGATGGGTTAAAATGTAAGCTTTCTATGAAAACATGGTCACGATGGGTATCAGAATCTTCATACGAACCATTTAAGCGGTATGCCATTTCATCATTTAAGCCATTTGTATAATCAAATTCGATTTGCTTTTTATCGTAGTTACCAAGGGTACCTTGAATATAGCCTTGCTTATCGAACTGAGGTTTCTTGGTGATGATATTGATTGTACCACCAGGTTCACCTTGACCATATAAAGCTGAACCAGGCCCTTTCATGACTTCAATCGTTTCAACATTTGCTGTACTGCGGTTACCGTTATAACCACGAGAGTTGAAACCATTGACTAGATAACCAGTTGGATTGTTTTCATCACCAGAAAAACCGCGAATAGCATAGCTATCAAACATACCGCCAGAGTTATTTTGTCTAACAATACTTGGTGATAATTCTAATGCTTCCATAAAGCGGGAGATGCCCTCAATCTCTAATGTATCAGCATTAATTCTATCGACTGCTTGTGGTGTTTCTATAAGTGGCACGTTGCCACGATAAGGCTGCCATAATCTTTTCACTTCAATACGTTCAATATCTTCTGGGGTATCTGAAGTTTGATTCATATTGTCTTGTGCTAAGGCACTATTAGATATGGCGAATAATGAAAATAATAACTGCTTGTTCACTGACACTCTCAATTTTGGTAATAAAACCTTATGTTACAATATAACAAAATAAACATCTACAACCACAAGTAGTGCATCATAAATAAAGATACAAGGGGGCTATCGGTGGAGTATATGCCTACATCATTAGTTATTGTATAACACAAGTTGACAAGGGGGTTATTGAATTCTTTAAACTGTCGAAGGGTTCGCTGTTTAATTCGTGATTAACTTCCGCTTTAAGCGGTGAATTCAACGGTTCGTAGTAAATCACATGCAGTAATGTTGAGTAGAACTGCTTTGGCTTTGATCGTAGGTTCACAAAACTTTATGTCTGCTTCTGGCTAGCTGTTGTCGTAACACACCAAAATATCTAATGTCCGCAATGTCGGAGAAAAAGACAATTTAAAGCCATACTTATTAGTTCCTTTAATTAAAGAGAATTATTATGTATAAGCTAATCCCATACACACCTAAACCATCTTGGAACAAAGGAAAACTTGTTGGGCAGAAGTTACCCCTAAAGCTTGAAGAGATTTGGTCAATTCGAACACGGCTCGATATTAGTAATAACCTTAGAGAACTAACGATGTTCAACCTAGCGCTAGATTGTAAGCTCAGAGCTTGTGATTTTGTTAAGCTAAAAGTTAGAGATATTACTCATGGAACAACTGTTCAGTCTAGAGCTATACTGATTCAGCAAAAAACAGGAAAGCCCGTCCAGTTTGAAATTACACCTAAAACTAGGGATGCTATAACGACTTGGATCAAGAGTAATTATTTAAGAACTAGTGACTACCTCTTCCCAAGTAGAGTAAAACTAGTGAACATCTATCTACTCGGCAATACTCAAGAATAGTGAAACGGTGGGTTACTAGTATTGGGCTTGATCCAACAGCATACGGGACACACTCCATGAGAAGAACTAAGGCATCACTTATTTATAAGCGCACAAAAAACCTTCGAGCTGTACAAATATTATTGGGACATAGTAAGCTAGAAAGCACTGTTAGGTATTTGGGGGTTGAAGTCGATGATGCTCTCGAATTAGCAGAGCATACTGATATATAGCTTATGCACAAATAAGCAAGGATGCTTTTATCAAAAATGAAATCATTGGTAGGTGAAATTCTATAACATGCACAAATAATTATAAAATGTGTTTTTATGATTGTTATATGCATAAGAAAGTGCAAAAATGAGTGCGTATCCAGTTGATATGCACAAGAAACCGCAAAAACAAGTGCGTATTTAATTGACATGCACAAGAAATGATTTTAATTGAAAGGTATATAACATTGAATTGTAATTATGAATTTGCCCCATTAGATAAGCTTGGCGATATAGAAAGCAAAGCTGTTTTAAAAGCAACCGCTAAAGCACACCAAGCATTAGGCGAGTTAAAAGGTCTTGCTGTCACCATGCCTAATCAATATCTTTTATTAGCTACTCTTTCATTGCAAGAAGCAAAAGAAAGCTCAGAAATTGAAAATATTATTACTACACAGGATGATTTATATCGTAGTAACTATAAGTCTCAGCAATTTATTTCAACGAGCGCAAAAGAAGTGCATAACTACGCGCAAGCGTTACAAACCGGTTTCAATATAATTAATACAAAAGGATTACTCACTAACAATACCATTATTGAAATTCAAAAAATCATTGAAAATAATGACGCTGGTTTTAGAAGTCAAGGAGGTACGCAACTAGTTAACCAACAAAATTCAGAAGTAATATATACTCCTCCACAAACAGCGAAAGGCATTATCAATTTAATGAGTGATTTAGAAAGGTTTATTAATGATGATGAGCTTTGTGATTATGATGACTTAGTTAAAATGGCATTAATACATCATCAATTTGAAAGCATCCACCCCTTCTATGATGGTAATGGCAGGACAGGGAGAATCCTAAATGTTTTATATCTCAGCAAACAAAAATTACTTGGTGCTCCTATTTTATATTTATCCCGCTACCTAAATAAAAATAAAGAACAATATTATCATTTATTACAAGATGTCAGAGATAATGGTAACTGGGAGCCGTGGTTATTATTTATGTTAAAGGCATTGCAAATAACGAGTCAAGATACCTTAAAAACCATTCAAGGTTTAATTGCGTTAATGCAAACTTGTAAGCAAACCATAAAAAGTAAATTACCTAAGATTTATAGCCATGAGTTGATTAATAACTTATTTACACACCCTTATACCAAGGTAGAGTTTATAACTCAAGACCTAGGTATTCATCGTAATACAGCGAGTAAATACTTGAACCAACTAGTTGATATTGGTCTGTTAACTAAGCATAAGTTAGGTAAAGATAATTATTACCTTAATAGGGATTTACACGATCTATTATCACATTAATAACAATCAATAAATCCTTAGCATTCCGATATTTCTAATGTCCACAATCTCGGATTACTTGCCAGCAGGTAAGCTAGGCTAAAGTCTTTTTTCGTATTTATTTGACCTAATCAACTGTGACTCAGGTCAAATTTATAATTAAAGTAGCTCACCATGAACTACTTTAATTAAACTACTAGCACTAAACAAAGGCTATTTCTTTGTTTTAGCTTGAGCAACTTTCTTTTCTACTTTGTCTTTGCGACGTTCTTGAATTAACGTTTCTACTTCACCACCAATATGGCTTTCACCACGTTTTGCAGCAAGTTCTATTTGACGTTCACGTTCAGCAAAACGATTACGTTGCTTTTCCGTTACCTTGTCGTAACAACGATGGCAACTAACACCTTTAACGTAATGCTCACTTTCTTTTTCTGCTTCCGTTAAAGGGAATCTACAGGCGAAGCATTGATCATATTGCCCTTGTTCAAGCGAGTGACCAACAGCAACACGGCCATCGAAAACAAAACACTCACCTTCCCATAAGGTTTCTTCTTTAGGAACCTCTTCAAGGTATTTTAAAATACCGCCTTCTAAATGGTAAACATCTTCAAAGCCTTGCTCTTTAAGGTAAGCTGTAGACTTTTCACAACGAATGCCACCAGTACAAAACATGGCAACTTTCTTATGTTTTTCTTTATCTAAATTCTCTTTCACATACTGAGGAAATTCACGAAATGTTTCAGTATCAGGATTTAAAGCGTTTTTAAATGTACCAATTTCTACTTCGTAATCGTTACGGGTATCAACCACTAGTACTTCTGGATCTGAAATTAATGCATTCCAATCTTTTGGCTTAACGTATGTACCAACCACTTTGTTAGGGTCAATGCCTTCAACGCCCATGGTGACAATTTCTTTTTTCAATTTCACTTTAGTGCGGTGAAAAGGGTTTTCGTCACTATAAGATTCTTTATGAGAAATGGCATCTAAACCAGGTTGTTTGTCTAAGAAAGCAAGAACTTCTTCAATAGCACTTTGCGTACCAGCAATAGTTCCGTTTATACCTTCGGCAGCAAGCAATAATGTGCCACGCACATCTAGGCTAGACATTTTATTTAAAATAGGATCGCGTAATTGCGTGAATTGCTCTAAACGAACAAATTTATACAGGGCGCAAATAGTGATTGCACCTGTTTTAGAAACAGTAGACATGTAAACTCCATTGAACGAACTGAACCGTAAATTCAGTGCTGTAGATGTTAATACCAACTTCACTTATTTAATGAAACTGGCGTTAGTATTTAGCCATTAAATAATGGCCGAAATTTTAAGGCGCTGATTTTAACGGAACAGAAATAAATAGTCACTATTTTTGTATGGTTTTTATGCTGTTGTTTGCGAATAATCCATAATGGCGTACACTAAAGTATAGATTAAGCTCTTGATGTCATGATGATTTATTAATTCTTTTAAGTGATGATATAAAATGAATAGAAAAGTAATATTTTATACTTTGTTAGTAGCGTTAACAGGCTGCAACAGCGAGAAAGGCAATGTTGCCTTGGGGACATTAGAAAGAGATAGGATATCTCATACTGCAACGGTAAATGAAGTGATTATTAGCTTGCCTGTTAAGCAGGGAAGTAAAGTAACAGAAGGCACTGTTTTAGTAGAATTTGATTCCACTTTGCAATCAGCACTGGTAAAAGAAGCAAAAGCAGAGGTGCAACAAGCTAAAGCAAACTTAGATAAAGCCAAAAATGGTGCGCGTGATGAAGAGCTCTCAGCAGCAAAAGCTGACGTTGAAGGGGCTAAAGCAAGAGTAATAAAAAGTAACGCCAACTATAAAAGATCGCAAAAATTGGTTAAAGAAAATTTGATTAGCCAAGCTATGATGGATAATGCTACTGCAGCAAGAGATGAAAATATAGCGCAATTAAACAGTGTAAGCGAACACTTATCAGAACTGGTTAATGGAACGCGCATAGAAGATTTATTAATAGCGGAAGCTATTTTAGAGACTAAAATAGCCTTACTTGCTACTCAACAAAAAAAGTTAGATGACTTAACGGTTACCGCTAAACGAACCGGTATTTTAGATAGCTTGCCTTGGAACTTAGGAGAAAGAGTTACCGCAGGAAGCCCCGTTGCAATTGTTCTTGCAGGGGAAGTCCCATTTGCGCGAGTGTATATTCCACAGCCTTACCGAGTGAATGTTAAAGCTGGTGACACTTTACCTGTACTTGTTGATGGTTTAACAGAGCAAATACAAGGAACCGTTCGTTGGGTTTCTCTAGAGCCTGCTTTTACGCCTTATTATGCATTGAATCAGTCTGAACGCTCTAACTTAATGTATCTTGCAGAAGTCTTATTACCTCAAAGTATGTCTGAGTTACCCAGTGGTATCCCTGCTCAAGTTGTACTCCCGAATGTGTCTGTTAACTCAGGAGGTTAGATGGCTGAACTTGCTATAGAGTCGATTGACTTAACCCGACAATTTGGCGATTTAACCGCTGTTTCAAAACTTAACTTGCAAGTAGAAAAGCAAAAGATTTATGGTTTTTTAGGTCCTAATGGCTCAGGTAAAACAACTGCCATTCGCTTATTTACGGGATTATTACGTCCTAGTTCAGGGAGTGTTAATGTACTTGGCTATACACTACCTAAAGATGCGGAAAAGCTAAGAAGAGAAATCGGCTACATGACACAAAAGTTTTCTTTGTATGACGATTTAACCATAAATGAGAACATGAGATTTATTGCCCGTATTTATGGTTTAACGCCTAAAGAGCAAAAAACTCGATTAGAACAATTAAAGAGTACTTACCAACTTGAGAAGTTAAATCATCAATTAGCGGGGAGTTTAAGTGGAGGACAAAAGCAACGATTGGCACTGGCCTGCGCTGTTATGCATCAACCTAAATTACTTTTTTTAGATGAACCAACTTCAGCAGTTGACCCTGAAAACAGAAGAGATTTTTGGGAACAACTTTTTGATTTATGTGATCAAGGCATCACCATTCTTGTTTCAACACATTATATGGATGAAGCGGAACGATGTCATAAGTTAGCTATTTTAGAAAACGGTGTTAAACGTGCCGATGATACCCCGCAAAATTTAATGGGTAATATGCCTGTTAATGTGGTTGAAGTTGCCGCTGATAATATCAGACAACTTAAAGCACACCTACTTGAGTCGCCTCAAGTTATCTCAGCCTCCCAATTAGGTTCGTATTTAAGAGTTTCCGTTGATAAGTCTATTGTTGACCCGATTGGATTTTTAAAAGACGCTAGCCCATTGACTGACTCTACACATATGGCGTTAGTTCGAGCGAGTTTAGAGGATGTATTTGTTCTGTCGACTGGAAAGCGCCAATTTAAAGCAGACCGAGTTAACGTTTCATGAGTGTTCTATTAAGAGTACAAGCGATTATCGCTAAAGAATTAATCCAATTAAAGCGGGATAAAATGACTTTTGGTATGGTCATCATGATCCCTTTGGTGCAATTAATGTTGTTTGCTTTTGCAATAAATACCAATATTAGACATATTGAAGTAGGGGTTTTAGATACTAGCCAAACCGCTTTAAGTCGAGTCTTGCAGCAAACCATTTCAGCTACAAGTATTGTTAAATTTACTCAGCATTACACTTCAAATAAGCAAGCACAAGAAGCGATTGATAAAGGTGAAGTAAGTGCTGTTCTTGTTATTCCTAAAGATGTCAGTCAAAGACTGGTAAGACATTCTACTGTTGGTATGGGACTGCCACCGGCAACAGATGAAGAATCTAGTCGGCCGGTAGCTCATTGGATTGTTGATGGCTCAGATATTGCGATTGCAAGTAGTATCAAAAGTTTACGTAATATGCCTTTAGCTGAATTGTTAGGTAGATCAGCTAACCGAGCTGTACCAACTTTTGAGGTTACGTTGTTGTATAACCCCGAACAACGCAGTGTTGTAAATACTGTGCCCGGTTTAGTCGGTGTAATATTAACCATGACAATGGTTATGTTCACGTCGGCAGCCATTGTTCGCGAAAGTGAGCGGGGCAATATGGAACTTTTAATCACAACACCACTGGCTTCTATGGAATTAATGATTGGCAAAATAGTGCCTTATATTTTTATTGGTTCAATTCAAGTTGCGATTATTTTAGGCTTAGGGGTGTTTGTTTTTAATGTGCCCTTTAATGGCAGCTTATGGCAATTAACATTAGCGACACTCTTATTTATATGTGCGAGTTTAGTCTTGGGTTTAATTATCTCAACTATCGCTAAAAGTCAGCTACAATCTATGCAAATGACCGTGTTTGTTTTACTGCCTTCTATATTACTTTCAGGTTTTATGTTTCCTTATCAAGGCATGCCAGAAGGCGCCCAATACATTGCAGAGGCTTTACCAGCGACCCATTTTATTCGCCTTATTCGAGGCATTGTTCTTCGAGATGTAGAAGCACTTGATATGACCGATGATATGCTCTGGCTTATTGGATTTACTTTGATAGGATTGTTAGTTGCAGCGTTTAGGTTTAAGAAATCACTGGATTAACAGTTCCTAACACTTATAGCTTTGTAATCATTAGTTTATAATCGTTTTTACACTACTATAACCTAGCCTTCTATGGGTGATAAATTTCATGAATAGTGCTTATTTCATCAAATGATTCCTAGTCATATAAATTTCAGGTAAAATGTCGGAAAAATTGTCCTATTATTACAGGGGCTGGTTAATCTGTATGGTTAACATCCCATCTATTCGTTAATGTGATTAGCAATTACTATGCTAAAAGAGAGTATTAAATGAGTCTTTATTCAGAATATATCAAAGAAATTCAAAGCCGTAAGGAAGAGTTAGGTTTAGCACCTAAGCCAATCGATAGCGCAGAATTATTATCAGAAATCATCGCACAAATTAAAGAGCAGGGTAATCAGTACCGTGAAGATTCTCTTAACTTCTTTATCTATAATACATTACCAGGTACTACAAGTGCCGCTGGTGTTAAAGCTAAGTTCTTAAAAGAGATTATTTTAGGTCAAGAAACGGTTGCTGAAATTAGCAGTGAATTTGCTTTTGAACTACTTTCACACATGAAAGGTGGTCCATCAATTGAAGCATTACTTGATTTAGCATTAAGCGACGATGCTTCAGTATCTGCACCAGCTGCTGACGTATTAAAAACACAAGTATTCTTATACGACGCTGACATGGCGCGTATTAAAACAGCATTTGAAGCAGGCAACGCTGTTGCTAAAGACCTTTTAGAAAGCTTCGCTAACGCTGAGTTTTTCACTAAGCTTCCTGCTATCGAAGAAAAGATTGACGTAGTAACTTACATCGCTGGTGAAGGCGACATCTCAACAGATTTACTATCTCCTGGTCACCAATCTCACTCTCGTGCCGACCGCGAACTTCATGGCCAATGTATGATCACGCCAGAAGCTCAAGAAGAAATTAAAGCGCTTCAAGCTAAGCACCCTAAAGCTAAAGTAATGCTTATTGCTGAAAAAGGTACTATGGGTGTTGGTTCGTCACGTATGTCTGGTGTTAACAACGTTGCACTTTGGGCAGGTAAAAAAGCTAGTCCTTACGTGCCATTTATCAACATCGCGCCAGTTGTTGCTGGTACTAACGGTATTGCACCAATCTTCCTAACAACGGTAGATGTAACGGGTGGTATTGGTCTTGACCTTAAAAACTGGATTAACAAAGTAGACGCAGACGGAAACAACGTCGTGGATGAAAATGGCGACGCTGTTCTAGAAGAAGCTTACTCTGTTGCTACGGGTACTGTATTAACAATAGATACAAAAACTAAGAAACTATACAACGGCGATAAAGAGCTAGTTGATGTTTCTTCTGCATTTACTGCACAAAAACAAGAATTCATGAAAGCGGGTGGCTCCTATGCAGTTACCTTCGGTAAGAAGCTTCAAACGTTTGCCGCTGAAACTTTAGGTGTTGAAGCGCCTGTTGTTTATGCTGCTGCAAAAGAAATTTCACATGAAGGTCAAGGTCTAACAGCAGTAGAGAAAATCTTTAACCGTAATGCGGTTGGTGTTGCTTCAGAGACACCTTTACATGCTGGCTCTAACGTGCGTGTTAAAGTAAACATTGTTGGTTCTCAAGATACTACCGGCCCAATGACTTGTCAGGAATTAGAGGCAATGGCTGCTTCAACAATTTCTCCACTTGTTGACGGCGCGTTTCAATCAGGGTGTCACACGGCATCAGTTTGGGATAGTAAAGCAAAAGCAAATACGCCTAAACTAATGGAGTTCATGAACAAATTTGGCCTTATCACAGCACGTGATCCAAAAGGTGTTTACCATTCAATGACTGATGTTATTCATAAAGTATTGAATGATATTAC
>JBMYWR010000012.1:0-36316 GCA_049607625.1 Colwellia sp. | reverse complement strand
GGACAATAAGCTCCTGCATTGTCTAATAAGGTGCATCCATGCACCGTTAATTATTCAATAAACAACAAAGGAGTTGTTGATTTTAACAAGTAGAAATGTTCACATATTAACTGACATTGGTATTAACCTATTGCAAATGAATTTAACGCAGAAGCTAGGAAAAATAGCTGCTAGAGAAGTATGTATTAAGCCGAGCTCAGGTTACTTAGCGAGGCTACTAAAGACAAGGATACAGAGAAAAAAGCAGAGGGTTTGGTCTTAAGTGGCTATACGGAATGCAAGCCACTTAAAAGGAATATGGATAACGTAACAAAAAACTTAAATAGAGAAAGAAGAACCACAACCACACGTTGTTGTTGCATTAGGGTTGGTTACAACAAAACGACTTCCTTCTAGGCTTTCTAAATAATCCACTGTGCCATCAACTAAGTACTGCAAACTCATAGGGTCGATAACCATCATTACGCCTTGCTTTTCAATGGTCATATCGCCTTCATTTACTTTTTCATCGAAAGTAAATCCGTACTGAAAACCAGAACAACCGCCACCTGTAACATAAACTCGTAATTTTAATGCTGGGTTCTCTTCTTCTGTTATTAGAGATAAAACTTTTTTTGCGGCATTATCAGTAAACTGTATCGGTAATTCAGGATTAGACATGTTATTCAACTTAGTATTTACAATTAGATTTTCATCGGGGATATAACACCAAGTCACTAAATTAACAGTCATTTATCTTCATAAAAGTATATGTAAATAATGAAGTGCTCGGTATAAGCGGGGCTATTATCTTAAAGTTGAGTATTTTAGTCAAGTATTGTCAACGTAGTTAATAGAATAAAGCCTTTGCTAAGTGGATATAGTTAAAGGCTTTCAAATTATTTTATGATAATTTCAACAGCGTTATAAGTTTTTTCAACCTTTTGGTACTTTTGCCATTTGGTTTTAACTAAAACAGCTTCAAGTTTCACTTTATCGAGTTTGAAGTTTTCAGGCAAAATAAAATCCCCATCTAAAATTTGAAAATATTTAAAACTAAAATTAAGGGCCTTTGCATCTAACTTAGATACTGATTTAAGTGATAATGTCGTTGCTTTGTTGTTAATACTACCAATAAGTTTTAAGTTGATATGCCCTTTGGCGTACCTTTTTATCACTTGATGCTGAACAAGCGCCACTTCAAAGTGATATTTATGCTCACTCTCCATTGGTACAATTTTTATATTATCAATCACCAAACCGGTCGAGTCTTTGCCTGGTGACATTACTTTTTCGTAAAAAGCTAAATCTTTTTTTACTTCATAATTCTTTTCTGAAAAATCTTTTAGTAAAACTTGCGAACGCTGGTTTGCTAATTGCTCTATAGCTAACTCAACCTCTAAGGTGTGAATACGTTTCGAACTCTCTTCCTGCTCTGCATATAAAGCCTCAAGACGAACTTTTTGTTTATTCAACGTTTCAGTATGAAAATCATGATAATAGTTCCCTACTCGGTATCCCGAAAAAAAACAAAGTAGTATAAGAACCAATAAAAATACGGCGGACTTAAATGCGCCTAAACGTTCCACCACGATAGATAGATTTATTTTTGCTAACCAATTCATATATAAAGTACAATACCTTCGAATGCCGAACAGCCGACATATTTTAATAATAAAATCTAATATAATTACATCACTATGATATCACTAACTTCCGTGAGAAAACATTTAGCTTTTCCAAAAACATCTTGGCAAATTTGTTTCCTTGCGATTTTAGGAGGTATTGCCTCTGCGTTATGCGTTATTCTGTTCACTGTCACAATAGAATATATTCAAAGCTTTTACATAACAGAACGTAATGACTATAGTAGTTTAACCGCAATTAAGCGCTTTTTTTTACCCATAGCCGGTGCTGTGGTCATTTTATTTTTAGCGTGGCTAACAGGTTATCAATACCTTAGAACCGGCATACCTTTTATTTTACACCGTTTAAAAGTAGCTCATGGGCTTATCCCATTAAAAAACACCTTAAATCAATTTTGGGGAAGTGCGGTTGCGCTCGCTTCAGGCTTCTCTGTAGGACAAGAAGGTCCCGCCGTACACTTAGGTGCTGCATGCAGTGGCGCTGTAGGTCATTACCTAAGACTACCTCATAACAGCATTAGAACATTAGCCGCTTGTGGTGTTGCTGCTGGTATTTCTGCGACCTTTAACACGCCTATCGCTGCCGTGATATTTGTAATGGAAGTTATCCTACGTGAGTACAAGGTTCATGTATTTATTCCTGTAATGCTTGCTTCACTGGTAGGCTCATTAATCACCAGTAACTTTTTCAATGTTTCTCATGACTTTAGCTACTTTGTTAAGGTAGATTTAAATAATCATTATTACCTGTTTTTACTGGCCTTATCTGTTGTGATTGGCGTTTTATCCTCTGTTTTTAATCGTTTCTTAGTTTTTGTTATTGCTCAAAGTAGTGATATTCATATCGTAAAACGTCTTATTTTTGCTGCAATCGTTACCGGCTTTATTGGCTTTTTCGTGCCGGGTGCTATGGGTACAGACACCAACGTTTTTAACCTTGTTTTAATCGAACATTGGCCAATAGGGCTTTTACTTAGTTTGCTGATTGCTAAATTAGTGATGACCACATTTGCTTTAGGCTTAGGTATTCCTGGCGGTATTGTCGGTCCAACATTATCTATTGGCGCAGTAACGGGAGCCTGTATTGGTGTTATCGCTGTTCAAGTAAGTCCAGGAGAGCATGTAGTAAGTGACTTCATATTAATGGGAATGACGGGCTTCATGGCAGCCTCACTTAATGCGCCCTTAGCAGCTTTACTTGCCATTGTTGAATTATCTGGTCAGTTAGAAATTATTGTTCCTGCCATGTTCGTTATCACTATTTCGAGTATTATTTCGGGGCAAATATTCAAAAATAGATCTGTTTTTACCATGCAACTTGATGTTCAAGGCCTTAAATATCGTACTCCACCTATTGAAAAAGCACTTCAGTCGGTCGGCGTTTATGCTTTAATGAAAAAGCGCCATAAAATAATAGCGCAGCTAAACCATCAAGATATTATCGCTAACAGTACTTCAGCATATGAACATAACGCGCTAATTTTAAATGAAAATAACTCACCCAATGAAGAAAGGCTTAACTTCATAACAAACAGCCAATTTTCTTTAATACGATTAAATGAAGATATAACAACAGATAATTTCGATGACAAAGACATCCAACGCTTACCGATCGAGGTTATCTCTGAACAAGCAACTTTGGCGCAAGCATACAGTACTATGATGAAAGAGCAGTGTTCGGCTTTAGTTGTTTATAACACGCAAAAAATCGTCAGTGGCATAATTTATCGTCAAGATATAACGACCTATTTAGAAAAAGGAAGATTAGTCAAATGAGCAGCTTTAACTTAAGTCAATTCATCATTAGTAACCTTGCATGGTTTAAAGCTTTTCATGTTATTTTTATGGTGGCTTGGTTTGCCGGTATTTTTTATTTACCACGTCTTTTTGTCAACCATGCAGAAACCAATTCACAAGAAATTGCGAACCATTTAAAAGGTATGGAACGAAGATTACTTTACTTTATTACCCCATTTGCCTTTTTAACGATTCTACTCGGTGTTGCTTTGATTTATGGCTATGGCATAGATTGGTTTAGGGCATCTTCATGGTTACATACGAAATTACTTTTAGTGATCTTATTAGTTGCCTACCACGCCTATTGTTTTAAGTTAGTTGCTACATTTAGTCGAGATGAAAATACTCGTTCAGGAAAGTTCTACAGATTTTTCAACGAATTACCTGTGTTAGCACTATTCGCAGTTGTTATACTAGCCTATGTTAAATAGCATTCCTTTTACTTGACGAGCAAAATAGCCACTAGAGTTCTAAAATTAATGAATTTATGCTATATTCTCGAAAATTTTGCGTCTCACGCTAATCCCAACTCAATGCAATTGCTTCTCAACTTAACGAGCATTTTATTATGATGAAATTCGAAGGCAGTCATATTCTGTCCGTATCACAATTTGACAGAGACAGTATTTCTAAAATACTAGAAGTTTCTGCCAATATGGCTCCCTATGCGGCTAGAAAAAAACGTTGTCACGTTTTAGAGGGTGCTATTTTAAGTAACTTGTTTTTCGAACCAAGTACACGTACACGGGTAAGCTTTGGTACAGCGTTTAACTTATTGGGTGGTTTTGTTCGTGAAACCGTTGGACAAGAAAACTCATCATTAAGTAAAGGCGAATCTCTTTTTGATACTGCACAAGTTATCAGTGGTTATTCTGATGTTATCGCCATGCGACATCCGAAAATATTATCTGTAGAAGAATTTTCTAAGGGTAGTACCGTACCTGTTATTAACGGTGGCGATGGTGCTAATGAACACCCAACTCAAGCGCTGTTAGATTTATTTACCATTCAATCAGAGATGATGCATGTTAATAAAGGTCTTGATGGCTTAGATATCGTGCTAATGGGTGATTTAAAACATGGCAGAACTGTTCATTCTTTATCAAAATTACTCAGTTTGTATAACAGCCTAAAAATCACATTAGTAGCGCCAAGCGCGTTACAAATGCCTGATAATATTGTTTCTATTCTCGAGAATGCTGGTCATAAAGTTATCCTGACTGAATCAATGGCAGGTAATTTATCATGCGACATTATTTATCAAACTCGTATTCAACAAGAACGCTTTGCGAGTAAAGATGAAGCTGAACTATACCGCGGTCATTTTAGTTTAAATAGAAGTGTTTACGAAAAGTATTGCAAAGAAAACACCGTGATTATGCATCCATTACCGCGAGATTCGCGCCCTGAAGCCAACGAACTTGACATCGACTTAGACGATTTAGACAGCTTAGCTATTTTCAGGCAAGCTCAAAATGGGGTTCTGGTTCGAATGGCTTTATTTGCGCTGACATTAGGCGTTGAAAACCAACTAACACAATATGAAAAGCCAGTTAACTGGCATACTAATAAAAGCACCTAGGAATTTATCATGAACAACTCTGAACAATTATTTGAGCAAGCAAAAAAAACAATTCCCGGTGGTGTTAATTCACCTGTACGAGCATTCAATAGCGTAGGTGGTAGCCCTTGTTTTGTAACCAAAGCTGAAGGTGCTTATATTTATGATGCCGACAACAACGCTTATATAGATTACGTTGGTTCATGGGGTCCTATGATTTTAGGACACAACCACCCTGCTATTTTAGAAGCGGTAACGGAAACAGCTAAAAAAGGTCTTAGTTTTGGTGCGCCAACCGAAATTGAAATCACCATGGCAGAGAAGGTTCGTGAACTTGTGCCTTCAATGGAATCATTACGTATGGTTAACTCGGGCACCGAAGCAACCATGAGCGCTATTCGTTTAGCACGTGGCTTTACTTCTCGAGATAAAATTTTAAAATTTGAAGGATGTTATCACGGTCACGCTGACTCTTTACTTGTTAAGGCTGGCTCCGGGGCACTTACTTTAGGTGTGCCTAATTCTCCGGGTATCCCTGCAGATTTAGCTCAACATACCCTTACCGTTAGCTTTAACAGTATCGATGAAGTTAAAGCAATTTTTGAAAAGTTCCCTGACGATATTGCTTGTATCATCGTTGAACCCGTTGCCGGTAATATGAACTGTATTCCACCAGTAGAAGGCTTTTTAGAAGGCTTACGCGAGATATGCGATCAATACAACAGTGTACTTATTTTTGATGAAGTAATGACTGGTTTTCGTGTTGCACTAGGCGGTGCCCAAGCACACTATAATATTAAACCTGACTTAACCACATTAGGTAAAATTATTGGTGGTGGTATGCCAGTGGGTGCTTTTGGTGGTAAAAAAGAGATTATGGACTTTATTGCCCCTGTTGGCCCTGTGTATCAAGCAGGCACGTTGTCGGGTAACCCATTAGCGATGGCTGCTGGGTTAGCCTCATTAACAGAGCTTGCTAAAGGTGATAAACATCAACAACTAAGCCAAGCAACAGAAAAACTTGCGATGGGCTTAAAAGCGGCTGCTGACCGCCACGGTATTGATCTTAGCATTAACTATGCTGGTGCCATGTTTGGTTTCTTCTTCACTGATGATAAAGAGCCGATTACCACATACGAACAAGCTACCCAATGTGATGCTGATCGATTTAAGCGTTTCTTCAACTTAATGTTAGAAGAAGGCGTTTACTTAGCTCCTTCTGCTTATGAAACGGGTTTCTTATCAATGGCTCATACGGATGAGATTATTGAAAAAACATTAGATGCTGCAGCTAAGTGTTTTGCTAAGCTTTAACATATTTTTATATGTATTCTGATTTACAAAAGACGCTGATTAAGCGTCTTTTTTTTACTCTATTTTTCGTGTTCAATATTAAAAATATGCAGTGCGAGCTAGTAGACTATGATATTTCGCATATGAAGTGTATATTGTTGTTAAACATGAAAAACACAGCATTGCACCGCTTCTTTTGAGATTGAGAGTAACAACCCCAAGGTTTATTTTCATCTGCCGAAATAAGTAATAATTTAATTGAATGATATTCATAACAGGTATAAGGATTTATAGATGAAATTTACCCCTACCATGGTGGCTACTTTAATAGGAGCAGCTTTTAGTATCGGCGCTTTAAGTGGCTGTACCTCTAGCGATCAAGCTTCTACTACTAACGTAACTGACACTCAGCTTGAAAGCGACATAAATACCGTTGTTAAAAGTCAAAATGATGACCGTGCTTACCGTTATGTAACTTTAGATAACGGCTTAAAAGTTATCTTAGTATCAGACAGTAAAGCGGATAAATCTGCAGCATCGATGGATGTGCACATTGGTCATATGGCTGATCCTAAAGATCGTGAAGGGTTAACTCACTTTTTAGAGCACATGCTATTTTTAGGTACCGATAAATACCCTAAAGTTGGGGAATATAGCGAATACTTAAAAGCCAATGGTGGTTGGTCAAACGCCGGCACTGGGCAAGAACACACCAATTACTTCTTTCAAGTAAACCAAGATGCATTTGAAGAAGCCACAGACCGATTTGCACAATTTTTTATTTCACCTTCATTAGATAAAGAATATGTAGACCGTGAAAAAAATGCTGTTCACTCTGAATACAGCATGAAAATTAAAGATGATGCGCGTCGTATTCGTGAAGTATTAAAAGATACAACTAATCCTGACCATCCTTCTAGTCAATTTTCTGTTGGTAATTTAGATACCTTAGCTGACCGTGAAAATGATTTATTAATAGACGACTTGAAAGCACAATACAAAAAATACTATTCGTCTAGTCGCATGGCTTTATCTTTAGTGGGTAGAGAAGATTTAGACACACTAGAGAAATGGGCTCGTGAAAAATTCTCTGCTATTCCAAATAACGGCAGTAAATCAACTCCTTCTAAAGTAGCCCCGTATTTACCTGAGCAGCTTGGGGTGAATATTAGTATTGTTCCTATGAAAGATGTGCGTACGCTTAAATTATATTTCCCTGTTCCTAATTCTGGTAAATATTTGCAAGAGAAACCACTTAACTTTTTAGTGAGTATTGTAGGGCAGGAAGCTAAAGGCAGTTTATTTAGCTACTTAAAAGGTAAAGGTTTAATTGAGTCTTTAAGTACCAATGCCTATGGCCCTGATGATTTTGAGCAATTCAGTATTACCATGAACCTTACACCTAAGGGCTTAGAGCAATACCAAGAAGTTAATGAAGCGGTATTTTCTTATTTCGAACTATTAAAAGACGAAACAAAGAACCAGCCATACTTTAACGAGCTAAACGCCATTGCTAAAACTAGTTTTGACTTTAAGGAAAAGGGCTCTGCTGCTAATACGGCAAGCTTTTTATCGAATCAGTTACAATACTACAAGCCAAAGAATATAATTAATGCAGATTACTTATATACGCAATACTCTCATGAATTATTTTTAGATTACTTATCAAAGCTTACACCCGAGAATATGCGACAGGTAGTCGTTGCCACTGGTGTGAAAACTGACCAAGTTCAACCTGAATATGACACGCCTTATGCTATGTCAAAGCTAAGTGATGAAGAGATTGCCCGTTATAATAATCCTCAAGTTATTAGTAAGCTAAGTTTACCTGCTGCAAACCCATTTATAGCAACAAACCTAGCACTTAAAGCGACAGAAACGATAACAGAACATCCTAGTATTGTTTTTGAAAAGCCAGGCTTCAAACTTTGGCATAAACAAGATACCGAGTTTAATATTCCAAAAGCTGATGTATATGTTCAAATTTACTCAGATCAAGCAGGTAAAGATGTTAGCTCAAGAGCAAAAAACTACCTTTATAATGCTTTATTAAATGACAGTTTAAATGAATTTGGTTATCCCGCGAAAGCCGCAGGCCTAAATTACAACATGTGGTCAACAGCAAGCGGGATGGGCTTTGGGGTAAGTGGTTACGATGAGAAACAAGCCGACTTACTTTCCACCATTAATAACCGTATTCGCAATTTAACCATTGATGAAGCCGAATTTACTTTACATAAGAACCGTTTAATACGCAGTTGGAACAATGCTAAGTTCGATCGTCCATACAGCCAAGCTTTTGCTACTCTTGCTCAGCTTCAACATGAGAAATCCTACGCAAAATCGGCGATGGCTAAGGCATTAACGAGTGTCACTATCGAAGAGCTTCAGCAATATGTTGTGGATTTTCACCAAGCAGTGGAAATTGAAATACTAGCCCATGGCAACATGTTAAAAGCTGATTCAATAAACCTTGCGCAAACTTTGTACTCACTGAACATGAAGGGTTCCACGGCTAAACCTCGTGCAGATAAAGTGATCTATTTGAACAATACCGATCACCGTTTAACGCTAGAAATAGAGGTCGATCATAATGATTCAACCATAGTTTCGAGTTATATTAATGCTGATAGTTCACTTGAGAATCGTGCCAAGTACGGTTTACTTGGTAGCATGCTAAATGCCGCATTCTACAAGCAAATTCGTACCGAACAGCAACTTGGCTATATTGTTTCGGGTAGAAATACGCTTTTAGAAGAAAACCCTGGTTTATCATTTTTAATTCAATCACCTAAAGCAGGGCCAGTTGAATTAATGAGACGAGTTAATCAGTTTATGGTGGACTACAAAATCACCTTAAATGAAATGACAGATAAAGAATTTTCTGATTACAAACAAGGTCTAATAAAGAGCGTTTTAGCCAAACATAAAAACCTTAGTGAAAGAACCGCTTATTATTGGAAGGAAATTAATGACCAAGCCATTAATTTTGACAGTAATGATAAAATGGTTGCTCAAATCAGTGCTTTAACAAAAGATCAAATGAATGAATTTTTCAATACGACAGTGGCTAATACTCAGCCTATTTTAGTTCGTAGTTTTGGTACTGCACATCAAAATGATGATGACTTTACACAATCGAAAAAAGACAAGTCTATTTGTCGCGATGCTGTTTGCGTAAATAAGCAGCTAACTTCACTAACCATAAAATAATGGTATAGGCAGTTCAGCTATCTATCCTAAGGGTCACTTTAACTAAAGTGGCCCTTTTTACCCTGTCGTTTGATCATAACAATTCAATTAAGTTATTGCTCACTTGTACTGGTTAAAATATTGGAACGATTTTTATACAAATATAACTAAAATCCAAAAACAAAAACTCCCTTGCTATTGAAGAATTGTTGATCGAAGACTTTAAACTGTTAATATAACCAACAGGAATTAGTTATAACCAAAAGCTATAACAGTATTAAAAAACAAGCAACGAGTAGTCCATGAACAATACAGCACCTCTTAGTCAGATTTATCTTGATGCCAACGCAACAACCCCCGTATTACCCCAAGCTGCAGAAGCAGCACTGAATAGTATGAAGGTTTTATTTGGTAACCCAAGCAGTAGCCATATAACGGGGCTTAAAGCTAAAGACTTAATGGAAACTACGCGTGCAAACGCTAAAAAGGTAATAGGCGCTGACTCTGGTACCGTCATATTTACCAGTGGTGCTACAGAAGGTATTCAAACGGGTATTCTTTCCGCCCTTGTTGAAGCGAAAAAGCACATTGTAGCGCACAAAAAGTATAGTTTGCTTTATGGTGCTACCGAGCATAAAGCAATCCCTGAATCTTTAAAGCACTGGAATCACGTTTTAGATATTCATGCCGAGATAAAGGCCATTCCTGTAGATGCTTTTGGTGAGCTAGATAAAAAGTTTATAGAAAAAGAAGCTCCCAATGCCTTAATGATTTGCACCATGGCTGTAAATAATGAAACAGGTGTGTATCAAGATTTAACCGCCCTCGAACAAGTTATTCGAGATGCTAATCCAAACATTTTCTGGATGGTTGATTGTGTTCAAGCATTAGGTAAAACAGCATTAAATTTAGCCCAAACCACTATTGATTACGCCCCTTTTAGTGGTCATAAGCTGTATGCCCCAAAAGGTATTGGTTTTGTATATATTCGTCAGTCAGCACCTTTTACGCCGATTATTGCCGGCGGAGGTCAAGAGAGTGGCTTACGCTCTGGTACCGAAAATTTACCGGGAATGGCGGCCATTAACGTAATTTTTGAAATGCTACTCGATAGCCAAAACAGTGCTTTTTCGAATATAGAAACGCTTAGAGGTTATCAAACGCAACTAGTAGAAACACTAAAAGCAGTATTTCCTGACATTGTATTTAATCATCATTTTAAAAATAGCGTACCAACCACTATCAACTTTGCCATTCCAGGTTTTAGCAGTAAAGAAATTATGGATTTATTTGATGCTGCTAATATTCGTGTTAGCTCAGGCTCTGCTTGTTCATCAAAAGTAACTCGTAGTTTTGTTCTTGATGAAATGGGCTTGCCTGTTTGGCAAAGTGAATCGGCAATACGACTATCGTTTGGTCCTGCGATGACACAAACAGAAGTTAATGACGCTTGTTTACGTATTAACTATGCCGCAAAAGCTTTAACTCAAAGCTGTATGGTATTAGATACTGCTGAAGTTAACACGAAAGAGCCATTAAACGGTTTAGTACAATTACGTTTTGGTTCAAATTGCACATGGATATATGCTGACAACGCCAGTAAACAAGCTGTTATCATTGATCCCATTCCTGAACTAACTGAACGATTAGATACTTTATTACAATGCCAGCAGTTAGAATTAGTTGCAGTAATCGATACACATGGGCACGCAGACCATGCATCAGGCCGTGTACTACTTGCTAATAAACACCTCGCTGCGCAAAATTCAGATGCTTTAGGTTGGCCTGAAAACCACATGAACTGTGAATCGAATTCGCAGAGTGATGCCTTACAATATATTCGTGTAGGAAGTAAATGGCTTGTAAGAGTTAAAACGCCAGGACATACCGATGATAGTATTAGCTTATTATTATGTAATGCGCTTGACGACACCCAGTCTGTTTCTAAGCAAATAAAAGAGCACTGTCTGTTCGCCTTTTGTGGAGATACTATTTTAATGGGTAGTTTAGGACGAACGAATTTCGATTCAAGTAGCGCTAAATCTATGTTCACTAGCTTAAAAACACTACACAGTATTATCGGCGATGATACGCTTATATGCGCCAGCCATGATTACAATAATGAGTTTACCACCACACTAACGGCGGAATGTAAGCGTAACAGTTTATTGGCAAATACCTTAACAGGTAATATCAACTTGCAGCAGTTTGAAGCACACAAAGCCGAATTAGACAGTCATTTATGTGATCAAACTGGCACAGAGATTATGTGTGGTGCATTTACAGGTTGCAGCGACACCTATAAAACCATTACGGAATATAATCAGCAAAGTCTTACTAACGCACTTGCACTCGGTAACACTAAGCTAATTGACATTCGTGAACCACATGAATATGCGTTACAACATACGACCAATGCTTCTGAAAACATTCCTTTAACGCGCTTAGTGCAGTTTATTCAAAAACAACAAGATAAAAAACAGCAAGAATGGGTACTGGTTTGTCGAAGTGGAAGCCGCTCATTAATTGCAGCACAAGCGATGCAAAGATTAGGTTTTGAAAATGTAGCTCACCTAAAGGGTGGTTACGCATTAAATAGCTAAGAAACGAGTATTCTTAGCTCATTAGACTAGGGAACTCATAGGAATGGAAAACCAAACCTTCGCGGCTAAAGCACGCTCCTACAAAAGAGATTAGCACAAATTCCTAAAGCGTAGGTGGTTGTTGAAACTGTAGGAATCGGCTTTAGCCACGATCTCTTTTGGCAGTGTGCATTAAACCCATTCGCGTCTAAAGCACCCTCCTACAAAAGTGATTAGCACAAATTCCCAAAGCGTAGGTGGTTGTTGAAACTGTAGGAGTCGGCTTCAGCCACGATCTCTTTTGGCTTTGTGCATTGAAACTGTAGGTATTGGTTTTAACCCATCTGTTTTTTAAGCCAAATTTCAAGCTCTTCTGGAACCACGCCCGCATCAATAATCTTACCTTGAATAACAGAGCCACCCATCGCTTTAAAAATTTCTAAGGAGACTTGTTTTTCCATATGTGAGCCAATAACAGGAATCTTCATACCTTTACTTAAATTCACTAACGCATCAACAATCATTCTGTTCGATCTTTCCTCGTCTCCAGCAGTTAAATCTTTACAATCAATTTTTATTTGATTAACGGCTGTTTTTCTTAGGTATCTTAATGATTCATAACTACCAGAAAAGTCAGCTATAGCAATTTTTACGCCTAACGCCGTGAGTTGGTCAATAATACTTTTCGCTTTAAAGCTCGATGATAAAATAACTTTTTCGGTCAGCTCAATCACTAAGTAACTGCTACTAATTTTCTGCTCTTTTATTTGCTGTTCAATAAAATCTACCAAGTCTGTTTCAAGTAGTATATCGCTGGAAATTTTTACCGAAACCTTGCAGTGATGATGCAACCTTTGTAAAGTGGCAATTGAACTGACTGCTTGCCTGAGCATGTGCTTCATCAAGGAATGTAGTTCCCCACTATACTCAGCCAGTTCGATAAACTCAGATAATTCTAGTGGTTCATTAAGCCATTTATACCAGTGAACAAGTAATTCAAAACCGACTAAATCACCATTAATACAGTCCACTTGAGGTTGAAGAAAGCAATAGAGGTTTTGATCTAAAATATCTTTACGTAAGCGCTCCATAAAAACTAACTGTCGTTCGTTATCATGTATAGAGTTTGCATCGAAGTATTGAATTTTCTTGTCTGACGTCTCTGCCACTAATAAAGCATCTGTTGCATGTGCAATGACTTCACTCACATTAAATCCATTGGTAGGTGTTATTGAAATACCAAAGGCTAATTCAAAATTTAAAGAAAGGCTTTTAAAACTCATTGCTTCAGGAACAGCATCGGATATTTGCTTACATAACCGTTGCATTTGG
Source organism: Colwellia sp. (assembly GCA_049607625.1). Lineage (GTDB taxonomy): Bacteria > Pseudomonadota > Gammaproteobacteria > Enterobacterales > Alteromonadaceae > Colwellia. The sequence continues at coordinate 22,934 of JBMYWR010000012.1, read as the reverse complement.
TCTTCTATACTACTTTGCTTGTTTTTAGAACCTTCGTAATGGCTAGCATTGCCTAAGTCACAAATCACCATAAATTGAAGGCTTTGCAATCTAACAAGACGAATAGGCTCAGAGCATTCATCAAAACGCAATAAATTATCGTTTTGCGTTAAGGCAACTTGAATCCTATAAGCTAATTGAAGAAGCAATATATCAGAATGATGAAAGCCTAAAACACTATTTACTTGTTTAAAATTAATAGGTTTAAATGTTACTGCGGCAAACTGATGCCCTGGTAACTGGCGAGAATTTAACTCAAAATATTTATAAGCTTGTTGGGCGTTAGGTAAATTGGTTGCAGGGTCATGAGTAATTTGAAACATGTCATCAACACTGACTTGATGCACTTTTTCTTGTATGTTTTTTTGGTCTTTTTGCAAAGCTAATAAAATATTAGCTACAAGCGGCCAACTACCTATAACAAATGAACATAAAATACTAAGCGTTATTGTTATAACTACAGCAACAGCGTCAATGCCCCCTTCAAACCATAAAAAAGTCATTACACAAAACAGCACTAATGACAGATATAATGTAACAAGGCCATATTTAAAGCTTTTATTTTCTTTTGATTTATCCGTTAACTTAAGAAGGCAAACACAGTTAACCACTAAATAGATAAGGCTTGTCGCTGCCCAACCGTTACTTAGTCCAAAGTGAGGATATAACCATACCAATACAAGGTACAAAAACGCTGCAATAAAAAATACTGAAGTAGCTATTCTGGTGATGGTTTTTCGTTTATAAAATAATCCAAGCGATTGCGTTGAATTATCTGCATTGGCGGGGGTATTTCGACTTTCGACATTACTCTTTTTTGATTTTTTCTTACTTAATTTTTCTTCTGTCACTGCTGTCGTTCTAACATTGTTATAAAGTGGCCATAAACTTAATAACAACATATAAATTACAGCAACTGTTGCACTGATCGCCGGTGAAAAAGTGTTTGGATAAAATAAACAACTAAGCAATGCTATGCCAGAAAAAGAAACAAGTAAAATAAACGGCCAACGTAAGGCGATACTTTTTCGCATCAAAAAACTTAAAAACAATATCGGCAGGCTAACACCTAAAATTAACGCGATAGAAAAGCCAGTGAAAACACCTAATAGTTCAGAGGATAGCGCTGGAAAAGGAAGCAGACAGAGCGATGTTATAATCAAAAGTTTATTTAGCATAATTTTTACTTTCTATTAAGACCTTTGTTCACGTTGAAGTTATACCTGTTACGCAAGTTAACTTGCTAGGTATTACGTGATTAAACACGTCAACGAGCTTTCAATAGCCTATTCATTGCATGATAATCCATTATTGTCATTTCATTTTGCATTTTGCATTTTTTTTAGACTTATAACAAGTGTCTCTCTTTTTACACATTTAATTCTTACTATATATAGTGTAATCTGATGTTTTATTTTTCCTATGAGTACTTTTTTGTGTTTGATTTCGTAGATAATATTATTTTTCTATTTCAAAGCTCTACCCCTTTATTCTACTGTTTTATCTTTGTACTCTCATTGCTTGTTGGTAGCTTTTTAAATGTGGTAATTTATCGACTGCCAAAAATAATGCATAACCAATGGCATGCAGAATGTAGAGAGTTTTTAGTTGAAGAGCTCGACGCCACAAAACAAACTGAAATCACCCCTCTTACATTATCTACGCCCCACTCTAGCTGCCCACACTGTAAACACGCTATTCGCTTTTATGAAAATATTCCTATTGTTAGTTGGCTTTTTCTTCGTGGCAAGTGCAGCCAATGCAAAGAAAAAATATCAATTCGTTATCCACTGGTTGAATTAAGCACTGCCCTACTCAGTTTAGTCGTAGCACAACATTTTGGTGTAAGTATGCAAACATTATGGTTAGTGTTGCTTACTTGGGGTTTAGTTGCGCTTACCATGATAGATTTCGATCATATGCTATTACCCGACCAAATTACGCTACCTTTGCTCTGGCTGGGCTTGCTTATCAATGTTAATGCTACATTTGTACCGCTAAGTGATGCGGTTCTAGGTGCTGCTATTGGTTACATGAGTTTATTTAGTATTTTTTGGATATTTAAACTTTTAACTGGTAAAGAAGGCATGGGATTTGGCGATTTTAAACTGTTTTCTTTATTTGGTGCTTGGATTGGCTGGCAATTACTGCCTATTTTAATTTTAATGGCTTCTGCTGTTGGTGCTTTTGTAGGTATCTCACTTATGCTCTTTAAGAACCACGAACGTGGGCAAGCTATTCCTTTTGGTCCTTATATCGCTATTGCTGGTTGGATAACCATTTTGTGGGGTGAAAGCATTTGGCAGTGTTATTTAGGCTACATTTACTAAATGCTTACTTAACGCACATTACAAAATTTTCAAGGTAACCCAATGGCAAATTTTATTGTTGGACTAACAGGCGGAATCGGTAGTGGTAAAACAACCGTAACAACTATGTTTGAACACCTCGGTGTTAATGTTGTTGACGCTGATCTTGTTGCAAGACAAGTTGTTACCCCTGGAAGTACGGCATTAAAAGCAATACAAAAACGTTTTGGTGATAATTATCTTAGCGAGGACGGGCAACTTAACCGCCCTTTATTGCGTGAACGTATATTTAGCAATAACGAAGATAAAATATGGTTGAACAGTTTAATGCACCCTTTAATCAACGAAGAAATGCATAAACAGCTGAGCGCAACAACAAGTCCCTATTGTATTTTGGTTGCTCCATTGCTGCTTGAAAATAAGCTTCATGAAAAAACCGACACGGTACTCGTGGTTAATGTAAGTCCCGAAGAGCAGATAAAACGAACCATTAAACGTGATGGCAGCAACGAGGCTTTAGTAAAGAGCATTATTGCCAGCCAAATATCTCAAGAAAACCGCTTAGCGCTCGCTAACGATGTTATTGATAACTCAGCAAGTAACTTGTCCAAAATAAAAGAAGAAGTTAAGCAACTCCATCACAAGTACCTAGATTTGTCTGAAGAAGCACAGAAAAGCTAGAAGAAATAGCCGTGATAAAAGCAATATTGTATTTAAAAAGCGACAAAAACCCTCTACTTGCAGTCGTTACATATAGTAGGTAGTATAATTAATTCTTTATTTAAAAGTAGTTAGCAGTGTATGGATTCGATTTTATATGAACATCCGCTCAATGAGCGAATTCGACAATACTTAAAAGTTGAACAATTGTTTGATCAAATAAATCACTGTGTTGGTAAAGATATCCATGACTTCCAACATGTGTTTTTCCATGCTTTTTTTGGTATTTTAGACACGCTAGAGCGCGGTGATATAAGAGGCGTTTTACTTAAAGACCTTGAAAAACTGCAGCAAACCCTTGTACTCTGGTCTAAATCGCCAGACGTTAATAATGAAATGTTAGAATTTAACCTTCGTGAAACCGTTAAACTTCTCGCCCACCTAAAAATGGTTAAACCTATTTGGCAAGATTTGAAAGACGACAAATTACTTTCTGCTATAAAACAACGTTTCGCGATTCAAGGCGGCAATTCAAGTTTTGATTTACCACAATTAAGATTTTGGTTGTACCAAGGAGAAGAGCACACTAGCCAAGATATTAAGCACTGGCTAAGTAAATTGATAGATGTTGAAGCATCTATTGCCTTAATTTTGAAGTTTATTCGTCTTAGATCCTCTTTTACAACCATAGAGACAGAGAATGGCTTTTATCAAGACAATACTGAAAATATGCTTTTACTTCGTCTTAAAATTGCTAAAGATGTAAAATATTATCCTACCATCAGTGGTAATAAATACCGCTATTCAATTCGCTTTATGCACCCCTGTAAACAAAAAGGCACTCGTCATGCCAGCCAAGCAATCTCCTTTGAATTAGCAAGTTGCTAATACCATACTTCTGTGAACAAAAAACAGCGGTTAGAGAACCAATACAGTGATATAATTTCTTTTATTTACCTTTAAGAGATCACGACCATGTCTTTAAAAGTTTCATGCCCACAATGCTCAACCGACGTATTATGGGTAAAAGAAAGCACCTTTAAACCTTTTTGTTCTGAGCGTTGTAAGTTAATTGATTTAGGCGATTGGGCGGCTGAAAACCATAAAATAAGCCAGCCTTTACAAGCTAATATTGAATTATCTGAAGACGATTTAGATGCTCTAGAAGAGCAGTTTATGTTGAATAATAAATTTTTTGTTGAGCCAGAATAACCTACCTGAAAATTAAGCTGTTAGTAGGTTAAAACAAAGTGCGAAAAATAGCGCACTTTTTATGTAGATAAGAGACTTCTCTAAATTGTCTAAGCCACTAAGCTATTCAAAAAATTTAGGCTTGGAGCAAAAAATGCAGCGCCCATTTCAGCTTGTGTGTATTTAAGTAGGTCATCTACGTTACCGTGTTCATCACCATGAATCATACTTTTTAACATAAGTTCAAAAGGTTTAGGTGAGTGGCAGTATGAAACAAACATTAAGCCTTGTTTTTTCATATCACCAAAAGGCATACTTTGCCTTAAAATTTCAATGCTTTGCCCTGCATCGTCTTTCAAACTTGTTCGCTTGGTATGTGCACATAAAGATTTTGCTTCACTGGCATATTCAACGTTATCTACCTTAGTTCTGCCATAAGTATCTTCTTGCGTTTGCAACTCTAAAGTATTCCATAAGGCTAAATTATGTTGATACTTTTGAATATGCAAATAACTGCCCCCCGTAAAAGCGCCATCGTCTTGTTCTTCAACTAAAGCCACTTTTCGTCTATGCATACTTTTTGGATTTTCAGTGCCATCAACAAAGCCGGTTAAATCTCTGCCATCTAAGTACCTAAAAGCTTGTATTTGTTCAATAAGCTCAACACTGTCGGCAAGTAACTGACAAACTTTTGAGCTAACAATATGGTTAACGTCTGAACGATCACTGCGAATTTCTATATAAACATCGACGTTATTCACTGGTGCAACACGGTCTTCACTACTCATTGCGGGAAATGGAGCAAGTAAGGCCGGTCTTGCTTGCGGATAAAACTCATCCCAGTAAGAGCTCCCAATAGCAATAACCCCAATTAAGTTTGCTTCTGAAAACTGGTTTGCGTAATCATCAAATAAAGCAGGTAGGCGAGATAACGCTTCGCGTATAAAGCCATTTTTACCATCTAACGCATTAAATAATAAGTAACAGCCATGTAGGTTTGGCTCTGCACATATTCCAAATTGTTCTCTCGCCATGATAAATTCCGTAAGTCGGTATAAATTATATTATATTATATTATAATTAATTATAACTAAATAAATCAGTAATTAAAGTAAAGACCTGTTTATTGTATGTTATAAGACGCTCTACTGCCTAATACTTAACATCTAATGCTTAACTCTTAATACTAAACACTAAATACAAATACAAATACAAAATATACTTAGCTGTCTAACTGGCTTATGTACTCACTGCGTTTATTTCATCTAATAAGCATGCCATAAGATCTTCGTTTAAAGGCTTACCTTGCTTTAACTCGCTTTCAAGTTCGCTAGCACATTGCGCTATTTCAATGACTTCAAATATATAAGCTGCACCGGCAAGTTTATGTATTTCTCTTGTTAATTCCGTTAAGTTGTTTTCATGTATTAACGACTCAATGCTTGCTTTAGTTTGTACTAAGCTCGATATAAATTGCGCCTTTAAGTCAACTGAAGAACTTGTATCATCATTTTCACTTAAACTATCAGTTGTCTCTGCGTTTTCTCCAAATACTTTAGATGACACTTGTGCTTCAACAGGTTTTTTCTCAAAATGTTTATCGATTACAGCAATAAATTTTGCTCTGTCGATAGGCTTACTTAAATGCCCTGTAAAGCCTTTCTCTAAATACATTGCTACTTCATGCACCATGGCATTGGCAGTTAATGCGTATATAGGCGCAGAATAATGCCGCTCTTTTAAAATAGTTAGCGCGGAAACACCGTCCATTTTAGGCATTTGTATATCCATAAAAATAGCATTTACTTGGTAAGACTCACAAAGAGACAGCACGTCAAGACCATTCGCAGCTTCAAGTACCTCTAATCCTAAATTGGTTAGCATCCTTGCAATAAACTGCCGGTTTTCTTGGTGATCTTCCGCTAAAATTACCTGACCACAATATTTCGAACGCGATTTACTGACCAGTGCTGTATCGAGTGGGTAAGGGGTAGCTTCGCTTTTTATCGGTGCTGTTTGTTGGTTCTGCTGTGTGGGTTCAATTTCCTTAATTGCCGCTTCTATTGGCATAGAAAAAGTAAACTCACTGCCCTTACCTAGCTCACTTGTCACTGAAATTGTGCCATTCATCATATTAGCAAGTTGAGTCGAAATATAGAGGCCTAAACCCGTACCACCAAAGTGCCTGCTAATGCTTTCATCTGCTTGATTAAAACTACCAAAAATATTTTTTTGTTGCTCCGTATCAATACCAATGCCGCTATCTTTAACAGTGAAAACTAGGTTGTTTTTGTCTATTTTTACCGTTAGCTTAACTTCGCCTTGGTTTGTAAACTTAAGGGCATTTGAACATAAGTTGATTAAAATTTGCTTTAAACGAGCGCTATCTAATCTCACTATCAAAGGGTTTTCTATTTGCGCATCAATAGTAAATAACACTCTTTTTCGTTTTGCCGGCTTAGTAAACATGCCTTTTAGCGTAGTTAAAATATCTTGGATTTTTTCATCACTCAAAGAAAGCGCTAGTTTGTCTTCCTCTATCTTACTCATATCTAATACATCGTTTACAATACCTAACAAGTGCAGACTATTGGTATGAATAATTTTTACTTCACTGTCTAATTCGCTCTCTTGGTAGTCACCATATAAAATGCCTTCAGTATGCCCTATAACAGCGGTTAAAGGCGTTCTTATTTCATGGCTCATATTGGCAACAAATTGACTTTTTATTTTATCTGCTTTTGCCAGTCTTTCCGACAACATTGCTAATTCGGTGGTTCGTTCTTTTACTTTATCTTCAAGGGTATTAGTTAACTCTACTTCAAGATAGCGACGGTATAACAAGAACGCTACTAATGAGATAAAAAATGTTGCCACAATAATAAAGTTTTTCTGTTGGTTATCTTTTGCTTGTTCTACCTTTTGCAGTTTTTCACTTTGCTCTAAGCGCTCTATTTCTAGTTGAAGTTGTGCGGCACCAAATACAGCCATCTGTTCAGTTAAACGTGTATTAGTATGCATTGTTGTTTCTGCTCTTGATTGAAGTAAATCTCCTAACGCTGCTTTATAGTTGCCTTGTTTAGATTTGATGAGGGACATAATGGCTTTATTGGCCGTTAAGAGCTCTTCATCTGGCATTGCAATAGCCAGTTCGTTTGATAATTCCAAGTTTTCGATAGCAGATGCAACATCACCAAACGCAAATTGAGATTGCGCTAGCGTTTGATAACTGTTTGCTAAGGATGCTGTATTCTTACTTTTTTTACTTACCTCCATGGCTTGTTTTGCATAGATTTTTGACCTTTCAAGGTCGTCCATTCGAAAGTAAACTTCTGCCAGATTATGCAACTGTGAAGCGAGATCATAAAAATGACCTTGCTCTCTAAAGTATGCAATAGCTTTAAGATGTTCTTGCTCGGCAAGTTCAAGCTCATTAAGGTACTTATAAACGACACCTAAATCACCACTTGCCATCGCCGTGCCGTGTTCATCAGCGCCTAAAATGCGATACGCTTTTACTTCTTTTAATATTTCAGCAGCCTTTTCATACTGAAATAACTTAATGTAGAGGGTGGCGATATTACCTTTTACATCGATTTTATCGACTTCTGTGCTGTATGTGTTATATATGGACTGTGCTGTTAAATAACTCGCCAAAGCGCCTGCTAAATCGCCTGCAGCAGTTTGCACTAAGGCAATGTTATTATATAAGTGCGCTTGCTTTATTAAATTATCAGGGCTTCCTTCAAGTGACTGATAATAATGTAATGAATTTGTGTAGTGGGTCTGTGACTCATTATATTCTCCAATATAATAAAGCATAATGCCGTGTAATTTATTGGCTTTAGCAAGTGCTAAGAACATTTGATTTTCTGATGCTAGCGTTTCAGCTTCTGTAATATATACAATGGAAGAAGGGTAATCACTTAAAGCGTAGTACAATTTAGCTAAACTTAAGTTTATTTCTATTCGTTCACTAACACTATGCGAGTTTTCCAGCAGTAATTCTGTTAATTTGTTAACCCCATCGCGTTTATTTTCAAGCGCCTCTACCTCTTCGATAATTTCTTTTACCGAGTGTTCTAAAAAGGAGTTTTCTGCATTAACCATTATCGGCATAAAGCATAAAATTAAAAGTAGCGTTGTTTTCATTGGAGACCTGTCATTTGAGAGTATTTTGCAAAAAAACTGCCTACATACTACACGTTATTTATCGCCTTTAAACTAACTTTGTCTTTATTGTAACTATTTTCTAACAAGTTTTAGCCCACCCCCTTTTTGCCTGTTGAAGTGATGGAATAAAATAGATACACTCCCTGCATTATTTTTAACCGAGTTACTTATTTTTATTCATTCTTTACGTATTTCTTAAATTACCTATTACTGAAATTATGCACAGCTTAAACGAATAACCTCTAAGTGTTCAGGCAATACCTCATATTTAAAAGGCAGTTCTATATGTTAAACCGTTTTCTTAAAACAACACTTGCTCTAGTGTTTACTTCTTCAATATTGGCAACAACCGCACAAGCGACCATTGTTGAATTCGACACGAATCATGGTCAATTCCAAGTGAACCTTTTTGACACGACTACGCCAAAAACCGTTGAAAACTTTTTAAACTACGTAGATAGTAATCATTATACTGATACGGTAATACATCGCGTAGTATCTGATTTTGTTGTACAAGGTGGGGGCTTTGCTTTTGAAGGTGACTGGCCTTTAAAGGGTAAAGAAGCAAATGAAAGCGTAGTTAACGAGCCGGTATATGCCAACGTTGCAGGTACTATTGCTATGGCTAAAGTAGGAGGAGATCCAGATAGCGCTACGAATCAATGGTTCTTTAACTTAGCTGATAACAGCGCTAACCTTGACAATCAAAATGGTGGCTTTACTGCTTTTGGCCAAGTTATTGGTGACGGAATGAATATTATTAATAATATTGCTGCTTTAAAAACATGCCAAGATATTCCTATGACCGATTACAGTGCCGAAGACTGTACTGCTGGAACAACCCCTGGAGTTGAGAATTTTGTAGTAGTTTATAGTGTAACCGTTATCGACTCTTCAACCGTTACTGATGCTAATTTAACTCCTAAAAAATCAACTAAAAACGATACTGACACTCCTGCTGATGATTCAAGCGGTGGCGCTTTTATATGGTTATCACTTCTTGTTGCTTTCGTTTCAGCTAGAAAAGTTATTAAAAAATAAATCTCTACCTGTATATATCTCTGTTCATATCTCTGTTCAATATATAAACTCATTGTTGTTTTATATATTGAACAGTTGTTTACGTATAAAATAATTCTCCCATCGCTAGCTTCTTTCTTTAGAAACGTTTCAAAATAGCTTAAGAACCTATTAATAATAGCTTAAGCAAAACTTCAAATTATTATAAAACATCTACAAAAGATACTTATTATCTCTTTTAACTTTAATCTTCTGTAAAAAATATTGAATTCTTGTTCACTCTTCTGTAGTTTAATGCCATTAATTTTATGTTTTATAAACCTGATCAAAATAAATTTGAAGCTCTCCCTATAAAGCAAATCAACAAAATCGACAACAAAACGAAAAACATTTTGGAGTGTACAATGACTATGCATAACCTCGAATATTGGCAAAACAAAGCAAAAGACCTCACGATTGAAGGTCGTGCATTTATTAACGGTGAGTATGTAAGCGCACAAGACAGTGCAACATTCGAATGTATAAGCCCTGTCGACGGAGCAAAGCTTGCTGACATAGCTCAAACCAACAGCAAAGATGTTGACCTTGCCGTTACCGTTGCAAGAAACACTTTTGAACAAGGTGTATGGTCTAAGCAATCGCCAGCAGATAGAAAAGCGGTAATGCTTAAATTTGCAGATCTTATTGAAGCACACGGTGAAGAATTAGCCTTATTAGAAACACTTGATATGGGTAAGCCCATAACTCACTCTGTTTACGTAGATATTCCGGGAACACTACGCTCTTTTAGATGGACTGCGGAAGCTATTGATAAAATATATGATGAAGTTGCTCCTACGCCAGATAATGAAATAGGTTTAGTTACACGCGAAGCGGTGGGTGTTGTTGCTGCTATTGTGCCATGGAACTTCCCACTTATTATGGCTAGCTGGAAACTCGCACCAGCGCTTACTGCGGGTAACAGTGTTATTTTAAAGCCTTCTGAAAAATCGCCTTTAACAGCCATTAAAATTGCAGCGCTAGCTAAAGAAGCGGGTATTCCTGATGGGGTATTTAATGTGTTACCAGGTTTTGGACATGAAGTGGGTAAAGCACTCGCCTTGCACAATGACATCGACACTCTCGTGTTTACTGGGTCTACCGGTGTAGCAAAACAACTTTCTGTCTACTCTGGTCAATCAAATATGAAGCGTGTATGGACCGAAGCGGGTGGCAAAAGCCCTAATATTGTCTTTGCTGATGCACCAGATCTTGATGAAGCGGCAAGTGCTGCGGCGGCGGCTATTTGCTTTAACCAAGGTGAAGTATGTACAGCTGGTTCGCGTTTATTAGTTGAAGCTTCTATCAAAGATGAGTTCTTAAAGAAAGTCGCAATTGCAATGCAAGAATGGGTTCCGGGTAACCCACTCGATCCAAACACAAATGTAGGTGCTATTGTCGATAAAGTTCAGCATGAACGTGTTTTAGGTTACATTGAAAAAGGTCAATCTGAGGCTTCTCTTTGTGGTGGCGGCGAAAAAGTTCAACCTGTTGAAGGCGGGTTTTATGTACAACCGACTTTATTTGGTGATGTACAAAATAATATGACCATTGCGCAAGATGAAATTTTTGGCTCTGTGCTTAGCGCTATTTCATTTGAAACGATGGAAGAAGCAATTGCTATTGCTAACGATACCCAATATGGTCTAGCTGCCGGTATTTGGACAGCTAACTTATCTAAAGCGCATAAAATGGCTAAAGCTGTTCGTGCAGGCTCTATTTGGGTAAACCAATGGGACGGTGGCGACATGACTGCTCCTTTTGGCGGCTTTAAGCAGTCAGGAAATGGCCGAGATAAATCTTTGCATGCCTTTAGTAAATACACCGAAGTTAAATCAACCTGGATAAAGCTTTAAGCCTAGAACTAAGCTTAAAATATTTAGTCGCTGAAAAGCCACACTCGTTATGCTCAAAATACAAACGAACTATGAGTGAAAATAAATCACCCACAGAACGTAAAATAAACTACACAAGACTTAGTTTATGTTTGATTTATTTTACGGGTTGTGTATTATCAATTGTAGATTAAATATATATTGCTAATGTCAACGCAGTAAAAGCGCATTACAAACAAGAAATATTATCTAACTAACTTAATAATAATAACCAAATAAAATCGCTTTTTGCATTTTATTCATCAGGGGAAGTTGTACTATGAATTGTCGTAAATCATTATTAGCACTATCCGTTGCATCCATTATTGGAAGTAACACAGCTATTGCCGCCGAAGAAGCGCAAGCTGAAAAAGCAAAAAATGACTATGAAGTTATTGTGGTAACACAAAAACGCACACAAACCTTACAAGAAGTTCCGGTAGCTGTTAACGCTTACGGTGCTGATTTCATCGAAGATTTCAATGTAACTAATGCCGTTGACCTTGCCAAGTTCACTCCGGGCTTAAACGGTGGTAGTGAAAATGACAGTTACATCGACTCAATTGGTATTCGCGGTATTACCACATCTGATTACGGAATTGGTGGCGATGCATCCATCGGTTTATATCTAGATGGCGTATATCAAGGTCGAAGTGGTGGCTCTTTATCAAGCTTCTTTGATATGTCTCGTGTAGAAGTAGCAAAAGGTCCTCAGGGTACTTTATTTGGTCGAAATGCAGCATCAGGTGCTATCAGCATGTACACCAATGAAGCAGTAGATGGTACTGAAGGTAGCGTAGAGTTAGGTGTTGGTAGTGACAGCATGCAAGAAGCCACAGCAGTATTTAATACAAACATTACCGATGATGCTTTCATTCGTATTGCAGGTTATCACTTAACGCAAGATAGCTTCATTGATAATACCGAAGGCGATATGCGTGATAAAGAAGTTAACGCGTTGCGTGTGAACTTTACTTATGACGGCTGGACTGATAGCCAATTAAAACTAAGCTTAAACTATGAAGACCGTGACATGGATGGCGGTATTTATCGCTCTGTATGGAATGACACTGATAAACGCACTATTTCCTCTGATCTAGCTGAAGACGGAAAAGATGTTGCTGAAGTTTTCGGCGCAACACTTGATTTTACTCATGATTTTGGTGGTGTTACTTTTATGTCGCAAACAGCGATGAAAAATAACACATGGGATTACTTAGAGGATTATGATGGCACTGCCATGTCTTTAGGTGATTACGCTCAAAAAGATGATAATGAATATGTGAGTCAAGAGTTCCGTATTACCTCAAATAACGATTCAAGTGTATTTTGGTTTGTTGGTGTGAGTGCTTACCAAGAAAAAGTAAATGCTGAATTCTATAATGGTTACAACGAAGATCAATTCTGTGCTCAGCTTCCTAACTTGGAGGAGTGGGACATTCCTATGACTGAGCACACAAGTCAACCTGTTGATTACTACGCTGATTGTAATGAACTATACATTGACGATGAATGGGTCGACATTACTGATCCTGATGTGATTGAAGGTGTAGATTACCCTGCACCAGGCGACGGTGATTACTACTCTAAAGAACAAATATTTGCCCGTGGTACTAACACAGGTTACGGTATATACGGTGACCTTACTTGGTCGGTGACATCTGCTACAGACATTACACTTGGTGGTCGCTTTTCTTACGATAAAAAAGAGTTTGCTTTAAGACTACCTGATCCTGATAGCTGGTTAGGTCATTATTGGCTTGTTGGTGGACATACAGATGACCAATGGATAGAAGGCGAACAAGATTGGTCGGAATTCACCCCTCGTGCTGCTGTTAACCATAAATTAAACGACGATATGAATGTTTACGCAAGTTACTCTCGTGGTTATAAAGCCGGTGGTTTTAATACCTTCGCATTCGATATAGCTTTTGAAGATTGGACTGGCTGGGACGATTCAGATCCTGATGAAGAAAATCACTGGTATGACGAAACGCCAGATGGAATTATCGACGAAATTGATGAAGATTACTGGAGTGATGTACTATACGGTGGCGTTATGCCAGCAGGTACAACTTTAGCGAGTTACGATCCTGAAATCGTAGACAGCTTTGAACTTGGTTTAAAAGGTGACTTCTTTGATGACGCGGTTAAACTTAATGTTGCTGTTTATTACTATGATTACCAAGACTTCCAAGGTCTTTTCGCTGCTAACGGTGGTTCAGTCATTAAAAACATAGGTCAAGCAGAAGGCAAAGGTATTGAGCTTGATGTTACGTTTACACCAACTGACGATTTACGTTTATATTTAGCAACTGCTTACCAAAACTCAGAAGTAGTTGAAGGCGAAGATTTAGATGGTACTTCAATTGTTGGTAAAAAACTTGCTGCACCTGAATTAACGGCTAGTTTCGTTGGTAGCTACTTCTTAACGCTTGGCGATGTAGACATGACAGCACAAGTATCTTACAGCTGGCAGTCTGAGACTTACGGTGATGAATTCATGGGTGGCGCAGATATTTATGCACAAGAATCATACGGTTTGTTAGGCATGCAAGTAAATGCTGAACTAGAAAACTGGAAAATATCTATGTACGTTGACAACCTAACGGACGAAGAGTACTTCGACTCAGGTATTAACGATACTGGTATTAACCATTTCGGTATTGGTAGAGGCGTTAATGGCGGTATTTCTGCTAAATACTCTTTCTAATTAACTGTGTCTGAATAGGTTTTGTAATAAAAACTTATTAATACAAAAGGCCCTTGTTTTAACTAACAAGGGCCTTTTTAGTTCTTAATTCATTTTTAGTTTAATCTTAATTAGCCAAGACGCTATCATTAATACCAATATCATTTAATTAAGAGTTCTACTTTTATATCTGATAACGCAGTAGTTATTTATTTTGGCCATTAAAAATGAACAGGTGATTAATGGACTTGGTATCCCCTAAATAACGCGAGAAAAACGTTGTTTGCTTACATGCTTTTGCATATAGGCATCAAAGCTCATACAAATATTACGGATTAATAATCTCGCCTTTTGATCTACCACAATCGCCTCTTCTGTATTACAGACTAAGCCGTCTTCAATAAAGCTAGTAAGCAGTGGTAAATCATCACTAAAATAGTCATCGAAATCTATATTATATTTTTCATTTATCTGCGCTTTACTGCAGTATAAATTACACATCAGCTCTTGAATAACTTCACCACGAATAATATCATCTTGTGTTAAAGATAAGCCTTTTACTTGCGCGTGTGCATGTGTTTCTATCGCTTGATAATACGGCTTTAAATCTTTAATGTTTTGACTATAACTCTTACCTATTGCGCTAATAGAAGAAACGCCTAAGCCTAATAAGTCACAACCTCCTTTCGTGGTATAACCTTGAAAGTTTCGATGCAAAGTACCGTTAATTTGTGCAACAGAAAGCTCATCATCAGGCTTTGCAAAGTGATCCATACCAATAAAGTCGTAACCAAAGTCACAAAGCTTTTCGATGGCTAGCTTCATCAGTGCAAATTTTTGTTGCGTGTTAGGTAGCCATTCATCGCGTAATTTACGTTGTGCTGCAAAGCGAGCGGGTAAATGTGCGTAACTAAAAAGAGAAATACGATCTACGCCCCATGCATGTGCCATGTTCAGGGTATGTGTGAAGGTTTCGATAGTTTGATGCGGTAGGCCATAAATTAGATCTATATTAATAGAATTAAACCCTACCTGTTTTGCATGAGCAATAAAGTCACCGATAAACTCTGTAGATTGCACGCGATTAATCGACTCTTGCACCTTTAAATCAAGGTCTTGAACGCCTAAGCTTAAACGATTAAACCCTAACGAGAAAAGATGCTCAGCTAAGTCCATCTCAATTTCACGGGGATCTATCTCAATGCTCATTTCTAACTCATCTGCGAAGTTGAATTTTTCTTTAAGTAAAGAGACTAAGGTTGTGATCTGCTGATGAGTTAAAAAACTCGGCGTTCCGCCACCCCAGTGCAATTGTTTTACCGTATAAGGTTCAAATAAAGGTGCTTGCAGTGAAATTTCTTTTGCCAAATACTCTAAATAAATATCAGCTTTATCACGATGGCGTGTAACCACCTTATTACAGCCACAGTAGTAGCAAAGGGTATGGCAGAATGGAATGTGTACATAGAGCGATAATTCACGATTAGGAGAGTCTTCAACGGCTTTAATGAAGTCTTGTTGAGTAAAATTATCATGAAACTCTAACGCAGTAGGGTAAGAAGTATATCTTGGCCCACTAGTATTATATTTTTTCAGTAATTGAGGGTCGAAAAATTGCTTGGTTTTCATTCATGTTACATTTATTAGTGTTATAGAATATAAATATTTTAATCTAACCAGGCTTAATGGGATTGATCTAAAACAAGACCCAGTCATTTAACTACGAATTAACTTCCCCCCCCTAAAAACCTAATATTCAAGCGCTATTTGATACGAAGTAAATTTTCGTAAATTAATCACCCCATTATCAAAGATTAAATATTGACCTTTAATTCCGAGTAAAGTCCCCGACAATATTGGTGCTTTATCAAAATTAAAAGAAGAAATTTTCGTTAAGTATTCAGTCACTGGGTAATGAATATCTACAACGTCTTCATCGAGTTGCTCAACGGCATCGGCGCCATATTTCAACGCTATTTCTTCTAAACGGCCTGAAATCTGTGGGATTAATTCTGCCGCTTTTGCTTTTAAATCTATTGGATCATTACTGCCTTTTAACATTGCTCGCCAATTGGTTTTGTCTGAAATAAATTCTGCCAACGCAGTTTCTACTAATCCAGATTGTATGCGAGTACTTACTTTAAAAATTGGAAGTGCCTGTGTTGCTCCTTGGTCAATCCATCGAGTAGGTAGTTGTGTATGGCGAGTAATACCAACTTTTAAAGCGGATGTATTAGAAAGATACACAAAGTGAGCTACCATACAGTTTGCTTCACCCCACTCTGGCTCTCTACATGTACCTTTTTCAAAGTGACACGTTTCAGGTTTCATAATACACATGTCACACTGCGCAAGTTTTCGCATACATGGAAAACAAAAACCCTGTGAAAAGCTTTTATTGGTTTTTTTACCACAATGCTTACAAGTAATTTTCCCATTAAAATGTAATGTGATTGTTTTACCAATAAGCGGATTTAAAGGGATGCTTTGAGCTTCATCTCCCTCATTAATCGCTTTTAGGGGTAACTGATATTGAACATTACCTTGTTCATCAAGGCTCGATGTCATTTTTTCTAAGGAACCAACTGGGGTCATCTGCATATTATTGCTCTTTAATTTAACTATCTTATCTAAAAGGTTATGTTAGCTAAAAGCTCACTTTTTGACGGCTTTGCTTTAACTGTTTTCTATTATTCTTTCCCTCAAGACGTTTTTTAATCGAGCTCTTAGTTGGCTTTGTTGCACGTCTTGCTTTAATTTTAATGTTTGCTTGTTGGATAAGCTGAATAAGTTTTTTAATCGCATCTTGCCTATTGGCATCTTGGCTTCTAGAGCCTTGTGATTTAATGACAATGACACCTTCTTTGGTGATACGCTGATCATTATAGCCAAGCAATCGTTTTTTATAATCATCAGGTAGGCTAGAAAGTCGAATATCAAATCGTAAATGTATCGCAGTAGATACTTTATTTATATGCTGACCACCAGCTCCTTGTGCTCGCATAGCCGTTATTTCAACTTCTGCTATGGATAACGTAATATTGTGTGCTATAACCAACATAAATCTACCCGACACTTAAACCACATGAATACAGAAAATAGCCAATGGTTTGTCTACTTACTTCGATGTAATGATAATAGCTTATATGCCGGCGTGACAACAGATATAAAACGTAGAGTTAAAGAACATAACAACAGCTCACTAGGCGCAAAGTACACTAGAGTCCGCCGGCCAGTTACCCTTGCCTATGTTGAACAAGCGATAAGTAGAAGTGATGCTTGCCAAAAAGAGTATAAACTGAGAAAACTGCCTAAAAAAGTAAAGGAGAAAAAAGTCGATACTTTTTTAAGTCATACAATTTAAATTGAGGGGATTAAGTTATTTGGCTAAAGTTGTGTGACTTAAGTTGTGTGACACAAATGATGCCATAGAAATGACGACTAATGACGGGAAAACACCTGCAATTTCACCCTACCCCATTAAGTGGCAAGAGGTCTGCTTAGTTTGATTTTGCGAATGTTGTTTCGATATCCTCATTTAATTTTGGTAAACTGCGTCTTCGAAAAATCGCAACCAAAGAATCAAAGTATGTTTATTGAAAAATATTGTCCTATCGATAACGATAGAATTACCTTTACCCGTCAACAAGGCAGTGACTTTGCCAAACAAGTAGCGGATGACTTTAACCCTTTGCATAATATGGATGCTAAACGTTTTTGTGTACCTGGTGACTTACTTTTTTCTATTGTTATTGCCAAGTCGGGCTTGCACAAAACCATGCGTTTTGATTTTTCAGGTATGGTTAATGATGACATTGGACTTACTTTTCCGACCAAGATTAATGAAAAGTTTGATATTAAAGATGATAACGATAAAACTTATTTAACCGTTCATGCCGATGGAGAAAAAACTTCATGTACCTCTTTAATTAACTCATTAACAAAAGCATATGTTGATTTTTCAGGACAAACCTTTCCTGAGATACTCGTTAATTTGATGAGACAAAAGAATGTCATGATCAACCCTGCAAGACCTATGGTAATGTATCAATGCATGGAAATTAACTTAAATCGTCTTGATATTGAACACGTTACCTTAAAACTTGCCGAAACAACGCTTTCTATCGAGGGAAAACGTGGGGATGCATTGTTAAATTTCGACTTAATATCAAATGACGAAGTTGTTGGTAGCGGAAGAAAACACATGCTATTAAGTGGTCTGCGCGAGCTTTGCCCTGTTAGTGTTAACGATATGATTGAACAGTATAAAGAAACAAAGCAAAACTACGCTGCCGCCTAAGGTATTGTTGTAGTCTACTTTTTACCTTCAAGGCTTTCACTAACAAGTAGAGAGCCTTGAAGTTTACGCCATTGACGCTCAAAAACCCCTTTCATTTCCTTTTTTTTCTCACTACACGCTACAAATAACGATAAATTCTTGGGCTTTAAACAACCTGCAGGAATTTGGTAAAAAGTTTGCCAAGCGATTAATTTTTCCTCTTTATAATCTGCTAAAAAATTAATCTCTTCATAATGTTTTGTTAAAAGGATTGCGGTAGATATCTTGTTAGAAGAAGCGATTTGACGACCTAGCTTTTCTTTATTTACATTGTTGTTAGTTTTAAGCTTAACGGGCTTTTTAGAAAGTCTTTTTTTAGTTTGTTTTTTGGCTGTTTTAACAGGTTTCGTAGCCTTATATTTCCTGTTTTTTCTTTGCTTTTTTCTGTTCTTCTCATATTTATTTTTTTTGGTGACTTTCCTGTATTTTTTGGTACTTGTTTCACAATTCCACCAAGCCTTTCGGGCTTTATCCTCTTTTTCCCTTAAACTGTCGCCTTGCTTTAAAGAGTAGCCATGTCTCTGTGATTTTTGAATTTTGTGAACTTTTTCAAGTAATGGTTTACAGCGCTCTTTGGCCAACGTGAAGTGGCTAGTAAGGCAAAAAGTAATAAATAATAGTGCCTTAAATGCGTTCGGTGTTTTCATAACAAATCCCTGTTAGATAACTGGTTAAGTAATTAGATTAGAAGCACACAACTGCTACTAAATGATTCCTTTCTTTCGTGCCGACTTTTATTACAAAACATCAAGCATGATTTAAAAGCCTAGACTACAATAAAGAAAAGCACATAATTTTAATTGAGACGAGTTTCGATAAAAGTTAATCATTAAAGAACAGATACAAACAAGGATGTTTGCATGAAGAGTTTACCATTTAGTCTTGTCATACTATTGCTTATTAACAGCTTTGAGTATTCATTTGCCGCTCAAAATAATCAATCATCTCTACTTCCGTTAAAACCTAAAATACAGCAAGGCAAGCGTTATAAACATCCAGTACAAATTGATAAATACTGGGTTTCTGAAAAGCTCGATGGCATGAGGGGCTATTGGGATGGCACCAGGTTAATATCAAAACAGGGGCACCTGATACCAACACCTTATTGGTTTACGTTAAACTGGCCTAAGCTAGCTATGGACGGTGAGTTATGGATAAAGCGGGACAGCTTTCAAGCATTAATGTCGTGCATTAAAACTAAACTCCCTTTGCGTGAATACACGCTTCAAACCTTACCCGCATCCTCTAATAGCTGCTGGCAAGAAATACGCTTTATGATCTTCGACCTACCAAATCATACAGGCGACTTTAGTCAGCGTATTGAGGCAATGAAAGAGATTATAGAACAACATCCGTCTGATTATTTATCAATGATAAAACAATTTAAACTGGAGAGTAATGAGCAACTACATCAAATGCTTGAAAAGATTGTCGCCAACCAAGCCGAGGGGTTAATGTTGCATCTAGGAAGTAGTTACTATCAACAAGGAAGAACATCTGCTCTACTTAAAGTAAAACTAGCGCAGGACGGCGAAGCTAAGGTGCTTAGCTATATAAAAGGCAAAGGTAAATATAAAAACATACTCGGCTCAATGCGAGTAAGCACCTTAGACGGAGTAACCTTTAAAATTGGCTCAGGCTTTTCTGATCAAGACAGGAGAAATCCTCCTGCCATTGGGAGCATTATTACTTTTCAATATAATGGTAAGACCCAAGCAGGCATACCTCGTTTTGCAAGATACATTAGACCGTATCAAGCCTTATCCGATACACGACAAACGACATCCGATAACCGACAATCGCAAGAAGGTAGCCAATGACCAAAAACAAATAATAAACAGCTAACCACTTAACTTGGCTGATAGACAAATAACAAGGTTTTTAGACCTTTACCCTGATGGGCTTCTTTAAATACCTCGGGGTTAGCAATACGCTCTATAAATTTGCAGTCTGGGCATTCTTTGGCAACTTCGTTCACTAAAAAATCATCGCTTAGATCTGGAGAGTTTAAACATAATAACAGTTCGGCCCCTGGTTTCATCCATTGCGGTATACGCCTAATAATTTTGGCATAATCTCTTTCAATGTTTACGCTACCTTTTTGAAAAGAAGGTGGATCGCATATTAATAAATCATATTGGCCATACTTTTTAATACGGCTATTCGATTTAAAGATATCTAGCCCCTCAAAACGAATAGTGGCTTTTGAGTCTGCTGACAACTGCCCGTTTAATCGATGATTCTCTCTACCTTTGCTTAAAGAGGCCTTACTTAAATCTAAATTAACAACACTGCTAGCATCTCCTGCGACTGCAGCCACCGAAAAGGCACAAGTATAAGCAAATAAGTTTAATACTTTTTTATCTTTACTATTTGCTTGAACCCAGCTTCGGCCATTTGCCATATCAAGAAACAAACCACTGTTTTGCGCTTTACCAAAAGTGATATGGTAGGACAAACCATTCTCTGTCACTGTGGTTTCAAGAATATCTTCCCCTAATAAGACCTGTGTGGGCGAAAATTTTTCATAACGATATTGCACCATAACCGACTTGCAAGCGCTTGTTAGAGCTTTTAATGCTTCAGCTTGGTCAAGTAGCCATTTTTCATCAACTTCTTTGTATAATGTGATAAAGATAACAGGAGATAACCAATCTACATTGATATGTTCCAAGCCAACATAGGAATGACCTCTGCCATGAAAAAGTCGTTGAGTGTCATTAAAGTTTGTTGTTGTGATAAATTCAATCATGAAAAGTTAATTAAGATAATTTAAAAAGTGATACCACTATTATAACAAGTTATAGATATTAGGGCGTGTTGATCTTTCAGGTAAAAAAAAGCGAACCGAAGTTCGCTTTATAATGATGCCTATCTCAGCGTAAATTACTGTTAGTTTAAGCCTGTTAGTTAAAAACCGAACAGACTTACAGCAAAGAACTTCTGCGCTACCGTATTAATAAAAATAACTAAAACAATCGCAGGGATGAAAGTACCTAATGAGAAGTTAATGTACTTTTCCACCCAAGAGCCAATATAACCATCGTTACCGATGCTTAACTCTTTAGATAACTCTTTTTTCTTCCAACGATAACTCACAAAAATACAAAGTAAGAAGCCATTTAACGGTAAAATAGTATCGTAGAAAATATCATACACTACATCAAAAAATGACTTAGTACCGCCGGCATAAGAAGTAAATTCAGTAAAAAAGCTGACCATACCAAATGAAATCGTAGCAAAAACAGTTAACACACCCGCTGTTAGCAATAATGTTGATAATGCCTTTTTGCGTGACTGTCCTTTCTCAGTAACTAAATAAGATACAGGAACTTCTAAAATAGAAACCAGCGATGTTATTGCCGCAAAGAAGACAAGTAGGAAAAAGAATACCGCCACGGCACTTGCAGCAAAATAACCGATTGAAGTTTGTAGCGCTAAGAAAATTTTAGGTAAAAAAGTAAAAATAAGTGACACTGAACTATCGCTTAATTCACTAGGATTTATATTAGGATAAAAAGAAAATACCGCCGGTAAAATCATAAGGCCGGCAATAAAAGCTACACTGGTATCTGTAATAGCAACTAATTTTGCCGAGTTAGGGATATTGGTTTTACTATTAATATATGAACCATAGGTAATTAAGATACCCATACCTAATGAAAGCGAGAAGAAAGCTTGAGACAAAGCACCATTAATAACTGAAGGCGTTATTTTATCAATATCAGGGATAATAAAAAAAGCTAAACCTGCCATGGCATTGTCTAATGTCAGTACAAAAATAACAATAATGAAAAGCATAACAAACAGTGTTGGCATCAATATTTTAGCGGCCTTTTCAATGCCTTCTTTAACTCCTGCAACAAGAATAAAGTTTACCAATGCGGCAACAGCTATCATCGCAACAAATAAATATGGGCTATTAATAAACTCACCAAAACCATTAGCACTAGCTAAATAATCGAGTTTACCTGCAACAGTAAGAGAGATATAGCCGAATATCCAGACCGTTATTACCATATAAAAAACAGAGATCATAAACGGCGTTAACACACCAAATAAACCTGCTATTCCCCAAGGTTTACTGTTATTACTAAGTTCGTTATACGCGCCAACAGGCTCCTTTGCTGTCTTTCTTCCTACCGCCATTTCGGCAATCATTACCGGTAAACAGATTAGGAAAACGAATAATGCGTACATAATTAAAAAGGCACCACCACCATTTTTAGCAGCATTAACAGGGAAACCTACTAAGTTCCCTATTCCTACAGCCGAGCCTGCTGCGGCTAAAATAAAGCCAATGCGTGTGCCAAATTTTTCTCTAGATGAATCCATAACAATCCTATTCGATAATTATTATTGTTTTATAAAATAACCCGGTTTGAGGTTAAAATTTGTTGATAAAAATACTTTCTTTGATGCTATCAAGGATTCAAACGAATGTCTTGCGGATAATCGCTTGAATCGATAAAGACTTGAATTCGGTGTGTGAATTTAACTTTGCACATAGTTTTCTGAGTAAAAAAAAAGCGCAAAGCTAGAAAGAAGATTAGAAGATTAGAAGATTAGAAGATTAGAAGATTAGAAGATTAGAAGAT
>JBMYWR010000011.1:0-37377 GCA_049607625.1 Colwellia sp. | reverse complement strand
GCTCCCTGTTTATTTATAAAATTAATTGAGGCGACAACTATCCTGACACAGGGGGATAGTAATAACGTACCCTCTTCACACAAAAATGATGTGAGCTATGGATTAAAGCTAACCGTTCCTATTATGAATGGTGGTTCAGATGTTTATGAATACAAGAAAAACAAGAATAAGATTGTCCAAAGCCAGGTGAACTACGAACAGATCCTTGATGAAACTCAAGTAAGTTTCGACGAGTTAGTGCTTAAGGTGAATAATAATGTTGAGTCTATTGCTATTTTAAAGTCGATAGTGCTTTCTAATTACTCTGTTTATGAAGGGACTAATAAAGCGTATAAGATTGGCACTAAAACTTTAACCGATCTATTAACATCAGAGTCGAGTTTATATAACAGCATCAGAGATTATTATTCTAATAATTATGATTATATTATCAATATGACAAAATTAAATGCTTTATTAGGGCCAATAGATCTTGCTTCAATTGAAAAGCTCTCTTCAAGCATGGTACCGCTTGTTTATGACTTTGATATCAAGGTTTTAGAAAAATTTAAGCAGGACTTAAATGAATAGATTAAACTACGTACCAAAACTTAGTTTTTATGACTCTATGTTTTTATTAACATCGAGTATTATCACGACCTTTCTTGGACTTGTGTTACCTTTTTCTATACTCATTATTTTTGACAGAGTGCTTCCCAATCAATCAACTTCTACGCTTTACTTTATTTTTTCTATTATTTTATTAGCTATTTTTCTCGATTATAAAATTAGTCAATTAGAGGAAGTACTTATATCTAAATTAGGTAATAAATTTGAAGAAAAGATAACAAATCAGTTATTCGAATCTATTTGTCATGTGAACCTTAGCCAGTTTAAGAAGCTTGAAGTTGGTGAATATTTAGAGCGCTTAAATACGATTCCTAATCTTAAATCATATTTTAGTGGGGATATTATTAGCTCTGTTATTAATATGTTTACCTGCTTTATAACGCTTTTAGTGCTAACGATTATTAATTTTAATACAGGCTTAATTATTTTAGGCGCCTCTACGTTTTTATTCGTTGTTGCCTTTATATCCTCCAGCACAAAAGTAGAGCTACTAAAAAACAAATCAACCATTGAAGGAGTAACTAACTCAAAAATTATTGAAATAGTCTCCTATCCGCTCGATATAAAATCACGCTCTATGGAATACCGCATAGAGTATTTGATGACAAAAATGATTAATAAACGCGAAGAGCATAGTACTATTTTTGAAAAACAAGAATCAGACTTTTCCTTATTATTAACGTTTATTCAGCAGTTATCTATCGCGCTTGTCGTAGCGAATAGTGCATTAAGTGTTATCGATATAGAGTTGAGCCAAGGTGCTATGGCAGCCATTATTTTATTAACGAATCGTTACTTTGGACCATATCAACAAGCATTAAGTACCATCGGACGATGGAAAATTAATAAAATTTTTATAGAAAGACTTAATGAAGTGCTTAATATGAAAGAAGTTGATCAAAGTATTGAGGGAAATATAGAATCTTTTGATGAAGGTCATGTTGATAAAAATTTCTCTAGTACTTCATCTGAAGAAGCCTCCCAAGTAGTAAGCAATAAAGTTTCTACTTTACCGAGCATAATTT
This sequence comes from Colwellia sp., assembly GCA_049607625.1. GTDB lineage: Bacteria > Pseudomonadota > Gammaproteobacteria > Enterobacterales > Alteromonadaceae > Colwellia. Next base: position 35,743 of record JBMYWR010000011.1, on the reverse strand, counting down.
ATAACAAGCAAGAAGTTGACTTTCCTGTCGGCAATATTTCCATCATAAGTGGAAGGTCTGGCAGTGGGAAGAGCGAGTTACTCGATACAATACAACAATGTACTGATGAAAATGGTCTGCATTATATAAACCATGTTGTGAAGGTTGATAGGAATAGCTCTTTTATAGAAGGCAGTATCATCGACAATATTACATGTTTTCAGCCTAGGTTGCATAAAGCGGCTTACTCTTTATGCGAAGCATTAGGCGTTAAATCTAAAATTGATGAATTAAAGCTTGGTTTTTTCACAGAGATAACAAATTCAACAGATAATGTTTTTTCGAGACAAATCGCTTTTGCTCTTATGATTATAAGAGCGCTGTTAAGCAATAAAAATATTATTGTTATTGATGACCTCGACCTGGTTTACGATCAACTTTTTGCTAAAAAAATTCTGTCATGTTTAAGGCCGCGAACGAACACTTACACTTTCGTAATTGTGAGCAATAAAATTAAAGATAATGACGTCATGATCTCAAAAGTTAATTTAGGATAAAAAATGGATACTTTAATAGCATTTGACGAATTACAAGAACGCTTAGAGTATTTCAAAAATGGTGATCATAAAGAGCGCTTTGAAGAAACACCTATTCTGAATGCGCTAGCAATGACATTAATATCTTTAGAGTGGGAAGGTACACCTGCTATGTTGTCAGATGTATTTATTTTTAATGACGATCACTTATCTTCATTTAAAGAAACCCTTAATAGAATAGGTTATCAATGTATCGAAGCGAGCATTAATAGTGCAGAACAGTTTAGTGAGGTTAAGTGCCCAGCATTTCTGGTTGTTAATAATCAAAACTACATCTGTTTACATATAAAAAATGACGTGTGTTTCCTTTACGATTACGAAAATGACGTATTGTTCGAATATGCCATTGAAAAAGGAGTTGAAGCTCAGTTTTGTTATATTTCATCGTATTCACGTTTGTTTAGAGAGCCACCTCCCGAATCTCAAGATAAAAAGAATTGGATTAAATATTCTTTTTATAATTACAATGAAGAATTTAAGAGCTTAATGGCATTGAGCTTAGCGATAAATTTGTTAGGTGCGCTACAGCCGTTTTTTATTATGAGTGTCTATAATTTTGCTTTAAGTGCAGACTCGACATCAACACTGATTTGGCTAACAGCAGGGGCTATTTTAGTTGCCATTATTGAATATGCGTTAAAAAAGCAAAGAATGAAGGTTTTATCAACATCGGGTAAGGAACTTTCGTGCTATATATCTAATAGCGTTATCTCTAAACTGCTTTGGCTACCTTATACATTAACTTCAACGGCAGGTACCTCATCACAGTTAGCAAGATTAAAAGATATTGATCAATTTAGACAATTTGTAACAGCAGAAAGTAGTTTAAGTTACTTCGACCTCCCTTTTATTATTATTTTTATTATCGCAATTGTTATTATGTCAGGTGCTGCGGCACTGACCGTTATTGCAGGTATTATTCTTATGGTTATATTTTGTGTTTATGGTCGTTATGCTTATTCGAAAGCCGCAGCGCAAGGCTCTAGAGCTAATGCAATGATTTCTTATCAATGGAATGAAATTTTATCAAATACAGCTTCAATACAAGGGTTACCCTTAATATCAATTTTAAAATCTCGATTTAATTCAGCTTTAGGCCAAAGGCTATCAGATTCACATAACGTGAGTACAACAAATAGCAAGGTGCAAAGTTTTGGTGGAAGTTTAATTCAAGTTATCGGTGTAACAAGTATTGTTACTGCTGTGTCAGGTGTTATGGCTGGAGAGACTGATGCAGGTGCTATGCTAGCAATTGTTATTCTTGTGTGGAAAGCATTAACACCCATCATGGGGATTTATAATTCCTTATCTAAAATAGATACAATTAAAGCGTCCACTGCTCAAATTAATGCTTTAATGTCGCTTGCCGATGACCGAGATAAAATGGCAAAAAGTACTCCGTTAAATGCTTTCAAAGGTTATATCGATATAGAAGGGTTAACACATCGATATCAAGGCTTAAATACAGGGTTAACAAACTTATCGTTCAAAGTGGATAAAAACCAAAAAATTTCTATTTGCGCCCCAGCAGGCACAGGAAAAACGACACTTTTAAATATTATTGCGGGTATTGAAGTCAGATTTCAAGGCAACATCACCATTGACTCATACAATATTGTTCAGTTCAATAGTTTTAAATATAGAAGCAGTATCTGTTATATCCCTTTTGATATGCATTTATATCAAGGTATCTTACTAGCGAATTATAGAATTTATAATGGCTTTGTTGAAAAGAGTCATATAGAAAAGATGATTACTTTTTTTAACTTATCAGATTACTTGCCATTAGGTTGCTCCACCATGCTCACAAGTGAGTTTATGAAAAAAACACCTTTTGGTATACTAAGAAAAATAAAGCTCATGATAGGCTTAGGTAACTGTATGCAACAGGTAATTATTATTGACGAGCCTTTTGCTGGCTCTGAAAAAGAAAATAGTCATTTTCTAACAACATTATTTTCAGGCTACCTTAAAAACAGCACGGTTATTTACACTAGTAATGAAAAATCGATGGTTGCTACTTCTGATGCTTGTTTATTATTAGATGAAGAGGGGGCGCAAAAGTTCTTCGGTACACCTGATAAAGTGCTTTCAGCTGCACCAGATATGCTGTATTAGATACCTTGTATTAGAGCGCCTAATAGATTGAATATACTTTTTCACACGCCATAGAAAAACCTTTCTTAGAAACGCCTATGCGAAGAATGTTTGTAAAAAGAAGATGATTATTTAATTCGTAGAAAGTGGTGTTTTAAGTTACTGAAAATTAGATGTTTTTTCTTGTTGGGCTGGTTAAGTAAATATCAGTATTTGATGTAACTGCCTTAATATTTCAGCTTGCTGCTTCAATGATACGGTAGGTTGGTTTATTTCCTCATCAACCATTTTCTTATTAATACTTAGAGATCGTAAAATATTTTCACACCATTTTTCTTGTTTAGGCGGTAACTTAATATAAGAGATAGCAGCTATTTGCGGAACAAGTTTTTTTGGAACGTCAATATTAAGCTTTATATGACAATCTAAATATCCTAAACAGGCTTCTGAAGAATAAGGAGAGTCTTTGATGACTTGAGCATAAAGCGGCAGTGCTTTTTCATAATTACTACTGGCTAAAAGAGAAGAGGCCTCATTGATTAGTTTAGATGAATTAGCTACCGCTTTAACGATACCGCTTTTATTAGAAAAATAGTCGAGTTGCTTTTGACAATATAAGCTCTTATCTTTTCGTGATCTTATTGTATTAAAAAATAAAATAAATAATCGAAACTCACCTAAAACATACAAAATAACTAACGAATCGACTAATACAACCGAATCTAATTCACTGCAATCTGTTGTGTGCTCAAATAGGTTTAATCCCAAGTTTACTTTAGCTGCATGGGGATTTTCTTCAAGGATATCTATTCGACATTGCGAAATCATGAAGAGTAAGTCTAATGGCTCATTTTGTTCATCTAAAAGTTTTCTTGAAGATAGTTTTTTAAACTCCTTCAGTAGTTGCATTATTGACGCTTTTTCACCTTGTTTTTGGGTGTTTTGAAAGAATGTTTCTACGTAGCATAGATATTCTGCAACCAAAGAACTCCAAAAATATTCAGAAATGGTTAAATTTTTAGCGAGAAGCCTGCCAGCAAAAGAAAGGTTATCAAAATCCATGGTCTTTATGGATAGCCTTGATAGTTTAAGCGCCCTAAACTTTACCGCAGGAGTGAGTTCTAATGCTTTTTTAGCTATTTTAACGCCTTGTTCTTCATTTTTAATTTGAATGAGCGCATCAGAAAGAAGATCAAAAGCACGAACATGGTTTGGGAAATTTTTAATGAATAAGGAAAGTTGTTTTATATAATCAGCTTCAGTAAGTGCATTGTTTAGATATTCAAGCTCTATCTTTTTACAGGTGAAATTTGCTCGACCTGAAAAAGCTTCTTGATTACAAAGGCTAATCAATTCTTCATTACTTTTATGTTTCTCATAGAAACCTAAAATGTAAAACTCCATACCAGTATTAAAGTTATTTTTTATCGAATACCTTATAGCTAAATTAATTGCTTCATTATATTTCTCGGCTCGCTCTAACCTAAATATTTCTCGCTGTATTTTATAGCTTGCATAAGCTTCCTTCATTTTTCTAGTTAACACTTTAGAATTAGTTGGTTTAGTTAGGTAGGAACCATGTACTTTAGCTAAAGCATTCATGACAGTTTGTGAACTGTTATCGCTTGAAAGAGTAATAATACTGCAATAACTCGCAAGGTATTTTTTAGATATTAATAGTTCGTAAAGTTCACTACCGTTAATATCTTGCTCTAAGTGATAGTCGAGAATCAAAACATTATAGTTATTTTCTTTACACAGCTTAATAGCGTCCTTGTATGTATGGCATAAGTCGACATTAACAATGTGTATAGTACGTAATATTTCTCTTAAGCGAAACGAAGATACATGACAATCATCAACAACAAGTACGTTAATGTCATCAAGTTTTGCAAGATCAACAGAATTTGCATCAATGAATGAGTCAATCTTATTTAAAGAAGCGTTTTTAACGGTCATTAACTAAAAGACCTCTTTGGGATAATACAAATAAGCCACTAGGTTTTTCCTTTCTCAAGATATTCTTTTATTTTCTTGTGAAGAACCGCTTTATCTACAGGTTTTGGTAAATAACCATCCATGTGAGAAGCGTAACACCTGTCTATATCTTCTTTAAAAATACTTGCTGTTAAGGCAATAATAGGGGTTCTTGGTAGTTTATTGTTTGCTTCATATTCACGAATATTAATAGAGGCATTAAAACCATCCATAACCGGCATCATACAGTCCATCAAAATTAAATTATATTGGTTGCCAGAAAGGACCATATCGACAGCTATTTGTCCGTTATCTGCTATCTCAAATTGATACCCCATGGTCTTCAAATATAGCGATGTAACTTTTTGGTTAACTAAATTATCTTCCACAATAAGAATATTTACTACTTCGTCTATATTCCCGTCATGTTTATTTAATTTATTTGCAGTATTGTTTTGTAATGCTGAGCTTGCATCTCCTGAGGCTTTATCTAAAGATACCTCCTCTTTATTCTGTGCTGTTTCATTTTGCGAAGTAGGGACTTCTTGTGAACTAAGGTCTTGTTCATAAGACTCCTTTAAAACGCCTAAAAAACTACTACCTAGTATGGGTAAAGATATTTGCCCAAGTACTGAGTCCCTGTAATCTGCTGGGTAATCACTGGTTTTTTGAAATAGTAATATTTGATCTTTATGGTACCTAGACAATAATACCTCTATTTCTTTCTTAGTTACTTCAAGAGATTTTTGAAAATAGAAAATAATTGCTTTGTCATCAATTTCTTTAGGTATATCTTCAATGCTGTTAAGTTGCTGGTATGTTTTATTCCCCAAGAAGAGTAACTCGCCCTTAATTCCAGCGTATGGATTTTTTTCAGATTGCTGGTTGTCTTCATCATGAATAAGGTAAATGGGTACTAATTGGTAGGGCTCTGGAGTAGGAGGTGTTGCTTGACCTGCAACTTCATCGCATTGTATATCGAAGCTGAACTTACTCCCTTCACCTTCTTCTGACGTACATATAATTTCACCATGCATCAGCTTGATAATTTGAGCGCTAATAGCTAGCCCTAAACCTGTGCCTCCAAACTCTCTTGTAATAGAGCCATCGGCTTGCACAAAAGCATCAAAAATTATTTTTTGGTTACTTTCACTTATACCTATGCCGGAATCTTGTACTTCAAAAGAGAGTGTCCATTTACCATCGTTATCTTTAAGAGAATGCACTGTAACAATAACAGCACCTTTATGGGTAAACTTTACCGCATTAGATAACAGGTTCATTAAGACTTGACGTAATCTTTGCGCGTCAATACTTACCATATAAGGTGTTGGAGAAGTAAAATTAACATTTAATTCAAGGTGTTTTTCACTGGCTTTTGACATCACTAACGTGGTGGTACTGTAAATTAATTCTCTAAAATCTGTAGGCTCAGGATTAATTTCAAAATTACCTGACTCAATTTTAGAGATGTCTAAAATGTCATTGATTAAATAAAGTAATGTTTTAGAAGATTGGTCGATAATGGATAAATGGTTTTTTTGACTAGAAGAAAGCTTGGTTTCTTTTAAAATAGTATTCATGCCTAAAATACCATTCAAAGGGGTTCGTATCTCATGAGACATATTAGCAAGGAAAAAGCTCTTTGCTTGGTTTGCTTTATCGGCATCTTTTTTAGCTTGTACTAAATAATTATCATGTATACGTCTGTCATCAATTAACTTATTCAGTGTAGAAGAGAACGTTGAGAACTCGTCATTACCTTTTGTTGACAGCGCTAAAGAGTAATCTTTCTTTTCTTCGATAACAGATAACGTTTTTAAGGTTTCTTTTAAGTAACTGAAAATACGATAACTAACATTAAAGCCTAATAAAGATATTAAAAACATAGCCAATATCAAAGAAGCTAGAATTAAAAAAATAAGTGTCACACCATTGCTAGACTCTTTTTCAATATCGGTAATTATTTGATTTGCTATTTTCTCGCTGGCCGATAATGTTAAGGTAAACCTGTCTTTAAAAGCTTCTTTAAATTTCTCTTCTTGTACTGCTGTTAAGTTTATATCCCCTTCGGTTATTAACTCTCTAAATTGAGCTGTAAGCACAAAAGCATCAGAGTTAAATATCTCTAACATCAATTTTATTTGCTCTTCATTCGCCCCCATTGTTAAGAAGCGCTCAATGAATAATTCTTGTTTCACTGCATATTGGTTAATAAGGTTGGCATAAGCAGAAAAGCCTTCACTAGCAAGTTCTTCATTGCCTTTAAGGTTCAATATGATGTCGCTATACCAGTTTTCTTGTGAAGCCCAAAACATAATCCATCGGAGTTGCATAATAACTTTTAAATTTTGATCTATGTTTTTAATACCAGAACGAGAGTGGAGTTTTTCAAGGTTTTTAATCATTTCATTCTCAGTATCAACGACTTCAGAATACCAGTCGGCAATTTCATCTTGCTCAAAATCTTTAAAGCTTTGAGTTAGCTCGGCAAGTGTTGATATTGTCTCTTCGTACTTTGTTTCTAACGCTAAATTTTTTTCATCTTTGCTCAGACTCGTTAGGTAAAGATTGTTGGCATTCTTGACAAGTGATTTCTCTATGTTTTCTAAGTTGCTCAGTGTGTCGTAGACGGACTTATTACCTTGAATATTTTCAGATGGCGCTGTTTCAACAGAGTTACTATCCTTTGAAAAAAGGCTATTAAAGGCTAAGGACTTTGCCTCAATATTATGTTTTAAAACTAAATCACCGGAAATTAAGTTTTCTGAGGCTGCTAATAGTTTACCGTATGTTATATATTCGTCTTTAATTTGAAAAGCGGAAAGGGAAATAATGCCAATGAGAGGAATGGCGACCAGTAAAAGAACCCTGTATTTAATGGGGTAATTATTAAGAGAAATCATATTAACCTTTTAATTAATAACTTTATTCTAGCTCTAGAGCTAAATTATTAAAATATGCACTAACGATTATTAATTAATGCCTTATGCTGCAATACTTCCTTATTTACCTTTTATTTTAAAGGGGATGCTTGATAGCTTCCAAATAGATGATGACTAATGCATCTTTTTTTGTTGTAAGTGGAAATATTGATAAGTGTAATCTACATTTACTATAGTAAAGATTTTGAAAACAGTACAACTGTTGGGTGATAAATAAATTTTAAAGAACACCCTTTTGAATTAAGCTATTAGGTACACCATTTGATGAAAAATCTACACTTAGCTTTTTTCATTATTCTCTGCTACTTAGCTTGTATAGTAAGTACTTCGGCGAATGATGATGCAGAAAATAATACCCTTATTATTTTTTCTGTTAATAAAGACTTTAAGCCAATAAGTAAAAGCAAGGCGAAAATGCTTTTTAAAGGGAAAGTAAAACGCTTAAATAATGAAAAATTTGAGTTGGCTGATTGGGATGAATCCTCCTCAATTAGGAAAGCTTTTTACGAAGCTGTTTTAGGGAAATCAATTCCTGAAATGAATGGTTATTGGGCATCTAGGGTTTTCTCAGGTAAAGGTAAGCCACCCACTGAAATTAAAAATTCAACTTCAGCACTAGTCAATGAATGGTTAGCAAGCACACCAAACGGGATTGCGTACTCACGACTTAATGACGCTCCTACCAATGCAAATATTTTATTTATGATTAAGCTGGATGAAAAACTATGAAAAATTTTAAATTAATTCGACTTAATAAATCGTTAACCAAGTTACTTGGTTTTATTGCCCTGACTTTACCTTGCTATTCGTATGCAACCATTGAATTGACAGAAGATCTTAGATTAAGTGGCTTTGGTTCAACCTCAGCGACAAAGTCTGATAATAAAACACCAATATTTCTTAATAGGAAAGTAACGGATGAAGCGTGTTACGATTGTGATACCATTTTTGGTTTACAGCTCGATTTTGACTTTTTAAACTCCTTTACCAGTTCTGTTCAGGTTGTTAAGCGAACACAAGACGAGTTTAGTTCTCCTGAAATAGAATGGGCTTATATTGGTTATCAAAGTGAGAATTTTGATTTTAAAGCAGGTAAGCTGAGATTACCTCTCTTTTTACATTCAGAATATTTCTTTGTTGCTCAAGCTTATACTGAAGCACGACCAAACCAAGAGGTGTATGATGGTGTGTTCGGGGTAACTTCTTTTACGGGAGCAAATACCACTTGGAATAAAGTATTAAGTGATAGCTTGCAATTAAGTATTACGCCTTATTATGGAGGTAACTATGAGCAAGAAGCTGAAAGAGGGCTACTTAATTACACCTTTGATATAAGCCAAATATATGGAGCCGCTATAGATCTTTCTGGCGATAACTATCGAGTACATTTGAATGCTTTACATGTAGAGTTTGATTTATCACTTCAAGTTGCAAATGTACCAACACCTGTTGTGCCTGACCTTGATGCAAATGCGTATAGTCTTGGTGGGGAATATGATTTATCCCAAACCACTTTCACGGCAGAAGCCTATAAAACCGATGATGCTCTAAATTGGTATGGTAGTGTAAAACATCGATTTGGCGCTTTAACGCCTTATATAACTTATGGTAAAAGTTCTGGAAAAGCTTCGGGTTATAATCATAGTATTACTACGGGGATCCGTTATGACTTACTAAACAATGTGTCTTTAAATTTAGAGTATCAGCAAGTTAATATGGATAAGAATATGTACCTTATGCGTTATCCTGATGGCAGCTATATCCGTGATCCTAATGGAAACTATATACCAGACCCTGATAGCCCTATTGGACAATTTGAATTAAGTCCATTGTGGGCAAACCCTTCGTTGGATGGTACTAAAGTTGATGCCCAAATAACTACCTTTATGGTAAGCTTTATTTTTTAACTTTATTCCTGTTTGTTTATCAAGCAGTAGTATCTTAAGTTGAGATAAATAAAAAGCCCTATTTTATATAAGATAGGGCTTTTTTAGTTATGTATTAATATGCTACAAACTTTTTGGCATATTAATAAAAGTATTAATTACTTCTTTTTAACGGCTTTAGCGTTAGGTAAATCAGTAATTGAACCTTCAAATATTTCAGCAGCTAAGCCAACAGACTCACTTAAAGTAGGGTGTGCATGAATTGTTAAACCGATATCCTCTGCATCAGCGCCCATTTCAACCGCTAAACAGATTTCACCAAGTAACTCACCCGCGTTAATACCAACAATTGCACCGCCTAAAATACGGCCACTGTCTTTATCAAAAATTAACTTAGTTTTACCTTCAGTGCGGGCAGAAGCAATAGCACGACCAGAAGCTGACCAAGGGAAGTTAGACGTTTCGATGTTTAAACCTTCTTCTTTTGCTTCAGCTTCAGTAACACCTACCCATGCCATTTCTGGATCTGTGTAAGCGATAGAAGGGATACAACGAGGGTCAAACTCATGTTTCTTGCCAGAAATCACTTCTGCAGCACAGTGCGCTTCATGAACCGCTTTATGGGCAAGCATAGGTTGTCCAACAACATCACCTATAGCGAAAATGTGCGGAACATTGGTACGCATTTCTTTTGAAACATTAATAAAACCACGCTCATCAACATTAACACCTGCTTTATCCGCTGCTACTAAGTGACCGTTTGGCTTACGACCAACAGCAACTAAAATTTTATCGTAACGAACTTGCTCTGCTGGCGCATTTTTACCTTCGAAAGTAACATATAAACCATCGTCTTTAGCATCAACAGCCACAACTTTGGTAGAAAGCATTACAGAGGTAAAACGCGGTTTATTGTATTTTGTATAAATTTTAACAATATCTTTGTCAGCAGCAGGAACAAGCTGGTCAGCAAATTCTACTACGGATACATTACTACCTAATGAGCTGTAAACAGTACCCATTTCTAAACCAATAATCCCGCCACCAAGCACTAACATTTCACCAGGTACATCTTCTAGCTCTAAAGCACCTGTTGAATCGATAACACGAGGGTCATCTTTTGGAATGAATGGCAAGTCTACAACTGAAGAGCCACAAGCAATAATAGCGTTATCAAAAGTAATAACGGTTGTTCCGTCACTACCTTCAACTTCAATAGTTTTATCCGACGTAAATTTACCGTAACCTGTAACCGTTTTAACTTTACGCATTTTGGCCATACCGGCAACACCTTGCGTAAGCTTACCTACAACATCTTTGTCTTTCCATTGACGAATTTTTTCTAAGTCAATTTCAGGCTTGCCGAAAGTTACCCCGTGAGCTTCCATGTCTTTCGCATCATCAATAACTTTTGCAACATGCAATAAGGCTTTTGAAGGGATACAACCTACATTTAAACAAACACCACCTAAACTGTCATATTTTTCAACTAATACAACATCTAAGCCTAAATCAGCCGCGCGAAAAGCTGCAGAATAGCCGCCAGGGCCTGAACCTAAAACCACGACTTGCGTTTTTATCTCGTTACTCATAACTTCCTCATTATGTTTGAAGAACGTATCAGATATGATTTTGTTCTTTTTAAGTATATTTTACTAATGGGCGAATTCTACGCCTATGCGAGGCGTTTCGCCAATTATTTTTCTAATTTAAGTGGGGATATTCCATTTTTATTTGAAGCATACCCAGCTGCCTATTATAGAATTAACTGCCTAATGTCAGACATCACATTAGCAAGATGCACTGTAAACCTTGCAGCAATTGCTCCATCAATCACTCTATGATCATAAGACATTGAAAGAGGTAGCATTAAACGAGGTTCGAAGTCTTTACCGTTCCACTTTGGTTTCATTTCAGATTTAGAAACACCTAATATGGCCACTTCTGGTGCATTCACAATTGGTGTAAATGCTGTGCCGCCAATACCGCCTAAGCTTGAAATGGTAAAACAACCGCCTTGCATATCAGCTGCTTTTAACTTTCCGTCTCTCGCTTTAATGCTTATCTCTAATAACTCACGAGATAACTGGTGGATACCTTTTTGATCAACATTACGAACAACAGGAACAACCAAGCCATTAGGTGTATCAACAGCAACACCAATATGGATGTATTTTTTCAAAATTAAGCTTTCACCGTCTTCACTCAAACTTGAGTTGAAAACTGGGAATGCAGCAAGTGCATCAGCAGCAGCTTTTAGAATAAATACTAATGGCGTAATTTTAAAACCTAGTTTTTTCTTCTCACAGATAACATTCTGCTCTTTTCTAAAAGCTTCAACATTAGTTATGTCGGCTTCATCAAATTGCGTTACATGAGGGATAGTTACCCAGTTTCTGTGTAAGAATGGTCCTGAAATTTTCTGTATACGTGTTAGAGGCTTGGTTTCAATCTCACCAAACTTAGCGAAATCGATAGCCTTAGCACTTACAACTTGCAATCCGCCTTCGCCAGCACCCGTTGAAGTGCCTGCATTTGCTTTAGGGCGAGACAACTCATATTTAACATAAGACTGTACATCTTCTTTTAAAATACGGCCTTTATTACCTGTACCTGTAACAAGGTTTAAATCTACGCCAAATTCACGGGCAATACGTCGAATTGAAGGTGAAGTGTAAATTTGCCCTTTTCTCGTTTCACCCGCTTGCGGATGATGTGGAACAGGAGAGACCTTAGGTGCAGTGGTTGAAGCAACTTTGGCAACTTCTGGTTTGCTTTCAGGAACTTTTGCTGGCGCTGGTGTTGCGCTTGTTGCAGCAGTAGACTCAGATGATGAACCTGCTGTTTCAAGCTTAATAACCAAGCTACCTTCTTTAACTTTATCACCGGCTTGGATGAATACTTCCTTCACTGTACCAGCTTGTGGAGAAGGTACATCCATGGTTGCTTTGTCGGTTTCAAGGGTTATAAGGCCATCTTCGGCTTCAATTACGTCACCTACGGCAACCAAAATTTCAATAACGTCAACCTCTCCGTCTTCACCAATATCTGGAACGGCTACCTCGATAACGGCTGAAGCAGCTGCAGCTGGAGCCGCTGCCACTGCAGGAGTAGGCTCAGCTACAGGCGCTTCTACTGAGGGCTGTTCAACAGCTTGCTCTGGCTCTTCACTTTCTTGTGATTCGGCTTGCTCTGCAGCAATCTCACCAATGACATCGCCTTCTTTGATTTTGTCACCAACAGAAACTGATAAACTTAATAATTTACCAGCGAAAGGGGCTGGAATATCCATAGAAGCTTTGTCTGTTTCAACGGTAACAATACCTTCGTCAGCTTCAAGTGTGCTTCCTACTTCAACACACACTTCAATAATTTCTACTTCTTCGCCACCTACATCAGGGACTAGGATTTTTTCACTATTTGACATGTTCTTTTCCTTATCTAGTCGATAACTAATATTAAGCGTAAAGCGGGTTAAGTTTATCTACGTTAATGTTAAAGCGTTTTATTGCATCAGCTACAACGCTTGATTCAATATCGCCACGACCAGCTAATTCGTATAACGCAGCAACAACAATGTAGAATTGATCAACTTCGAAATGTTGACGTAAGTTGTCACGGCTATCGCTTCGACCAAAACCATCGGTTCCTAAAACGCGGTACTCTGTATCGATATATGCACGTACTTGGTCAGAGTAATTCTTAATGTAGTCAGTTGCTGCAATTGCAGGGCCTGCTTTCTTAGTTATTACTTTTGAAATATATGGTGCTTTTGGTTTGCTTTCAGGGTGAAGCATGTTCCATCTCGCAACATCTTGACCATCTCTAGCTAATTCATTGAATGAGGTTACAGAGTAAACATCACTAGAAATATTAAAGTCATTAGCAAGAATTTGTGCAGCCTGACGTACTTTTTCTAAAATAGTACCAGAGCCCATTAATTGAACGTTAGCTATTGCTTTCTTCTTTCCTTTAGAAGGAACTTGCTCTAATTGATAAATACCTTTGATGATTTCCTCATCGATATTCTTAGTATCAGGCATTGCTGGGTGACTGTAGTTTTCGTTCATCAAAGTTAAGTAGTAGAAAATGTTTTCATTTTCTTCGTACATACGTCTTAAACCTTCACGCACAATTACTGCCACTTCATAACCGTAAGTTGGATCATAAGTTACACAATTTGGGATAACACCTGCTTGAATATGAGAATGACCATCTTGATGCTGTAAGCCTTCGCCATTTAGGGTTGTTCTACCTGCAGTTGCACCAAGTAAGAAGCCTCTTGCTTGGCTATCACCCGCTGCCCATGCTAAATCACCAACACGTTGGAAACCAAACATCGAGTAGTAAATATAAAACGGGATAGTTGTTGCATTACAAGTTGAGTAAGACGTACCAGAAGCTACCCATGAGGCCATAGCACCTAATTCATTAATACCTTCTTGTAGTACTTGGCCTTTTTTATCTTCACGGTAGTAAGCAACTTGATCAGCATCTTGAGGAACGTATTTTTGTCCTTCGTTAGCGTAAATACCAACTTGACGGAACAAACCTTCCATACCGAAAGTACGCGCTTCATCAGGAATAATAGGTACAATGCGCTTACCAATTTTCTTATCTTTTAATAATACATTTAATACACGAACAAAGGTCATGGTTGAAGATACTTGTCTATCACCAGAGCCTTTTAATATACTGTCAAAAGCCTTAAGTGCTGGTACTTCAATCGTATCTTCAGATTGCTTACGACGCGCAGGTAATGAACCCCCTAAAGCTTCACGGCGCGCTTTCATGTACTTATATTCTTCACTATCTTCAGGGAATTGATAGAAAGGTAAGCTTTCAATATCTTCGTCTGCAATTGGCATATTAAAGCGGTCACGATAATGTTTAATAGACTCTAAATCCATTTTCTTAACGTTATGTGCAATGTTTAATGCTTCACCAGAAGCACCTAAACCAAAACCTTTAACCGTTTTAGCTAGGATTACCGTTGGACGACCTTTAGTGTTTTTCGCTTTTTCATAAGCCGCATAAACTTTTACAGGGTCATGTCCACCACGGTTTAAACGCCAAATGTCCTTATCAGACATATTAGCAACCATTGCTTCTGTTTCAGGGTACTTATTGAAGAAGTTCTCGCGAGTGTATTTACCACCTTTCGCTTTACAGTTTTGGTATTCGCCATCAACTGTTTCATTCATTAATTGTAGTAATTTACCTGAAGTGTCACGAGCAATTAGCGGATCCCAGTAGCTACCCCAAATAACTTTAACAACTTCCCAGCCTGCGCCACGGAATGTTCCTTCAAGTTCTTGAATTATTTTACCGTTACCACGTACAGGGCCATCTAAACGCTGTAAGTTACAGTTAATAATAAACGTTAAGTTGTCTAAACCTTCACGTGAAGCAAGACCAATAGCACCTAATGATTCTGGCTCATCGGTTTCACCATCACCTAAGAAACAGTATACGCGTTGACCAGAGCAGTCTTTAATACCACGGTCAGTTAAGTATTTAAGGAATCTAGCTGTATAAATCGCTTGAAGAGGGCCTAAACCCATTGATACAGTTGGGAACTGCCAAAAGTCATCCATTAAATGAGGATGCGGGTAAGAAGATAGTCCGTTGCCGTCACACTCTTGTCTGAAGTTAGACATTTGCTCTTCTGTTAAACGACCTTCTAAGAAGGCACGAGCGTAAATCCCAGGAGAGATATGACCTTGAGCAAAAATAAAGTCGCCACCGTCTTTTTCTGTTGCAGCTTTAAAGAAGTGGTTAAAACCAACATCGTATAAAGTTGCACTTGAAGCAAAGCTACCAATATGGCCACCAAGCTCTAAATCTTTTTTAGAAGCGCGTAATACTAAGGCTAATGCATTCCAACGAATTGCTGCACGAATGCGAGACTCAATGGTTTGATCTGCAGGCATGTGTGGCTCTTGACCTGGAGAAATAGTATTTACATAGGCTGTTGTTGCAGTAAACGGTAAATGCGTACCACCGCGGCGAGCACGGTCAATCAGTGACTCTAATAAGTAATGAGCACGTTCAGCCCCTTCATTTTCTAGAACCGCTTCAAGTGACTCTAACCATTCTTGTGTTTCTAATGAATCAATGTCTATTGGTTTATTATCTGACATATTCTATTTCTCCAAATTTAAAATTATTTTGCAAAACCTTGCATAGTTTTGCTTTTACATATCTTTTTTAATTAGCGCTATTTTCTTCTAATAGAGCGTTCAATTCTGCTGTTTTCTTGTGTCATTTTCAGTAAGCGTTCTTCAATAAAAGACAAGTGCTTGTGACTTGCCCCCCATGCCTTTTGGGGTTGGCCACTAGTAATGGCATTTAGTAATGATCTTCTGTAATTAGTTATTTTGCTGAATACTTCAGGGTTCTTTGCCAAAATGGCTAAGTTCTTTTCTATACTATCTGTTAATAAGTCAGACATACTTCGCGCTAGGTGAAGAATGACGACATTGTGTGATGCTGCGCAAATAGATAGATAAAAATCGAAAACAGCTTTCGCTTCAAGACGAAAATCATTTTCCAATTGACTATTACCAATATTAGTATGTTTTTTCTGAATATCATTAAAATCTGCTTCTGTTCCTCTCATTGCTGCGTAATAAGAGGCCATACCTTCAATACCATGTCTAAATTCTAATAAATCGAACTGCGACTCAGTACTTTTTGCCATAAGATCAAATAAAGGATCTGAAAAGCCGCTTAAGATATCTTTACTAACAAAAGTACCATCACCTTGTTTTCTGGTAACTAGGCCTTTTATCTCTAACTTTTGAATAGCTTCTCTTAGCGAAGGTCTTGATACATTAAATTGCAACGCGAGTTCTCGCTCAGGTAAAAGCTTTTCACCAGGCTCTAAACTGCCTTCAACAATCATGTTTTCTAATTGCTCTAATATGACATCAGCAATTTTTTTTGGTTTTAACGGTTTAGGCATAAAGTTTTATCATTACAAAAAATTGGACTGTATTTAGTAAAAGTAGTGGTAAATTGGTCTTACCATTGATTTTTCGCGTACAAAAAACAATCGGGATAACGATTATTGCCTACAATTTAGAGTAAAACCCTCCTTTTTACAAGAAAAAACTCAAATTAAAGCCAGTTCTGTTAAATAAACAAGCAACTTATACGTAAATAACGTTTAGAACAACAAGGAGGTTATTAAGGTAACGAGTTGTTGTTCTGTCATAAATTGCACCAATACGACATTGATTAGTAAAAACATTACGAAATAATACTAGGGAAATGGCAATAAGTAGCTTACTAGGTTATATTTTATATAAATAAGTTATGTACAATATTGTGTGCTTTATCAATCATTTTACCTCTTTGAAAATCAGTGAATAGGGTTTTAACCACTATGAAACGTATCAATTTCTTCTCCATACTCTTGCTTACTTTGTTAATGTCAGAAAGTGTGTTAGCTACTACTTGGCTTAATATGATAGAACAAAATAATAAAGAAGTAGGCTCTTCTGTTGAAGAAGAAATGACAGATAAACAATACACTGCTTGGTCAAAAGATAAGTACTATGCACAACATCAGGCACTAATACCTAAGGTGGCTGTAGCCAATATATTTTGGGCTTGTAACAAAATACGAAAAACAGACCCTATTGGCTATCGCTTAAAAGACTTAATTTTAAAAATGAGAAAAGATCAATTAGCACTAAAGCTAAGTGAATGTTTAGGTGATGATGAGGTGAAGTCGAATATTGGGTTGAATTTTGGTTTAGTCGGTTGTTTTTCAGATCAGTTTTTATCACTACCAGCAGAAGAAAAGAAATTAAAAATGGCGCTCGTTAACTCCGCAATTGAAGACTTAACACGTGAAGAGAGAGAGCAAAGTTTTGCAAAGTGTGTTAATCAGCAGTCATTTAACTATATTCAATAGCTTTATGGGCATTATATTACCATTCAAACAAAAAAATATTTCGATAGTTACAAACAATCATACTTTGTAACATCTTTGTAGTGTATTCTTTTGACAGTAACTATTAATCCCTTATAGTTAGATAAAACAACAATCTTATAAATGGAAAAAGAAGATGCAAGAAACTCCAAAAGTCATAGTGGTAGATGACGACATGCGTTTACGTTCACTATTAGAGCGCTACCTACTTGAACAAGGTTATACGGTAAGAAGTGCTGCCAATGCCGAGCAAATGGATCGTTTACTTGAACGTGAAAACTTTCACTTACTAGTGTTAGATTTAATGCTACCTGGTGAAGACGGGCTTTCTATATGTAGAAGATTACGTCAACAAAACAATGATATTCCTATTGTTATGTTAACAGCCAAAGGGGATGAAGTAGATCGCATTATCGGTTTAGAGCTTGGCGCAGATGATTACATGCCTAAGCCTTTTAACCCGCGCGAATTACTTGCAAGAATTAAAGCCGTATTAAGGCGTCGTGTTAATGAAGCACCAGGCGCACCTTCGATGACAGAAAATAGTATTGATTTTGGTGAATACAGACTTAACCTTGCAACACGTGAAATGGTTAAAGGTGATGTACACATGCCGTTAACAAGCGGTGAGTTTGCTGTATTAAAAGCATTGGTTTCTCATCCAAGAGAGCCGCTTTCTAGAGATAAGTTAATGAATCTAGCTCGTGGCCGAGATTATTCAGCACTAGAGCGAAGTATTGATGTACAAGTATCTAGACTTAGAAGAATGCTAGAGGACGATCCTGCAAAGCCTCGTTATTTGCAAACGGTTTGGGGATTAGGCTATGTCTTTGTTCCTGATGGAAGTACTATTTAAGTTGATTTTTAGATGAAAATACTGCCACGTAGTGCATTTGGCCAAACAGTATTATTAATAGGTTTTTTACTTTTTATTAATCAAGTGGTGTCTTATGTCTCTTTTTATATATATGTAGTAGGGCCTAGCCATCAACAAATGAATCAATTGCTTGCAAAACAAGTTCGTGTGGTTTTCCTCGATCTTGAAGATGAAGGCTTGAGCCCTAGA
The DNA here is from genome assembly GCA_049607625.1 of Colwellia sp. Classification (GTDB taxonomy): domain Bacteria; phylum Pseudomonadota; class Gammaproteobacteria; order Enterobacterales; family Alteromonadaceae; genus Colwellia. The sequence goes on along the minus strand of JBMYWR010000011.1, from coordinate 17,255 downwards.
ATGGCACAAGCTTTTCATGAGCAAACAGGTATAGGTGTTTACCGTGAAAACACCGCACTGAAACTAGGGCTTAATCAGGCAAGATACTTCCCGTACCGTTCTAAACAAATGTCAGAGCTCTTAGGAGGAGAAGCCGAAATAAGGATTTCTGAAGGAGATGAATACTTATATTGGATACGATCACCGCAAGCACCTAGTTTATGGGTGAAAATACCGTTAGATGGATTAGATAAATCAAGTTTCTCTCTTTCCCCATTAATTTTCTTTTTATCAATAATAGGCCTTCTAAGTGTTTTAGGGGGTTGGTTATTCGTACGTCAATTAAATAGACCGCTCAAGTCCTTACAAAATGCGGCAATTGATGTGGCCAGAGGAGACTTTCACGAACCATTATCAGAACGAGGCACCTCTGAAGTGGTTGCCGTAACACAGGCATTTAACCATATGTCAGCCAGTATTAAGCAGCTTGAAGAAAACAGAAACTTGCTTATGGCGGGAATTTCTCACGATTTAAGAACTCCTTTAACGCGCATTCGCTTAGCCAGTGAAATGATGTCGAGTGAGGATGAGTTTTTAAAAGATGGTATTGAATGCGACATTGATGATATGAATAATATTATCGATCAATTCATTGACTATATAAGACATGACAATAAAGATAAAAGAGAGCTACTTGATCTCAACCAAATTGTTAAAGAAGTAATACACGTAGAAACACCAAATGATAGAACGATTAATTACATTCCGTCACCATGCCCTAAAATCCCACTGATACAAGTTTCAATTCGCCGTGCAATTGCTAACTTAATACAAAATGCGCTACGTTATACTTCGGGAGAAATAGAAGTATTTACTGGTGTAGATCCTAAGAAAAAATATGCATATTTTATCGTAAGCGATAATGGCGATGGTATACCAAAAGACGATATAGAAAAGCTGTTTCAACCATTTACACAAGGTGATAGTGCCCGTGGCGGAGAGGGCAGCGGGTTAGGCTTAGCTATCATTAAACGAATTATTATGGGCCATGATGGCAAAATAGAGCTGAAAAACAAAGAAGAAGGTGGATTAGAAGCAAAGGTCTATTTACCTCTTGCTGACAAATAAGTTACCCTAAAAAAATGGCGGTTCTTTAATACCAATTAAATGATATGGGTATAATACCAATATCATTTAATATGTGATCATTTCTACTTGTTAAAATCACCAACTACTTCGTTGTTTCTTTAATAATTAGAACAACTAGTTACTTAAAAAAACGCCTTGTATTTGGCAATTTTATCTACGTATAAAGTAGATCACATATTTAATTCAATTGGTATAACTGAAAATGTTATAGAAAACACAATAAAAAAGCCCTGTTTAGCATAATGTTAAACAGGGCTTTATTGTTTTAAGGAGCAATACAACTCAGCGTTGTGCAATAAACTTATAGTTTAGGTCCAGCGTCAACAAGTGATTTACCATTTTCAGTATCAGTAAATTTATTGAAGTTATTAACAAATCGGCTTGCTAAATCAGTAGCTTTTTGTTGCCACTCGCTTTGGTCTTGGTAAGTGTTTCTTGGGTCAAGAATACTTGTAGTTACACCAGGAAGCTCATTTGGTACGGCTAAGTTGAACATAGGTATTACAGTTGTTTGTGCATCATCAATTGAGCCGTCTAGAATCGCATCAATAATGGCACGTGTATCTTTAATTGAAATACGTTTGCCGGTACCGTTCCAACCGGTATTAACTAAGTAAGCTTCAGCGCCTACAGCGTTCATGCGTTTACGTAAAACTTCAGCATATTTTGTTGGGTGTAAGCTAAGAAACGCAGCACCAAAACAGCTTGAGAACGCTGGAGTTGGCTCTGTAATACCGCGCTCTGTTCCAGCAAGTTTAGCTGTAAAACCTGATAAGAAGTAATATTCCGTTTGTGCAGGCGTTAATTTAGCAACCGGAGGTAAAACACCAAATGCATCAGCTGTTAAGAAGATAACTTTCTTTGCATGACCTGCACGAGAAACACCTTTAACAATGTTATCAATGTGGTCAATCGGGTAAGAAACGCGAGTATTTTCAGTACGTGAATTATCATCAAAGTCAATTTTACCTTCACTATCAACGGTAACGTTTTCTAGTAGAGCGTTCTTTTTGATTGCGCCGTAAATATCAGGTTCGCTTTCTTTACAAAGTTTAATTGTTTTAGCATAACAGCCACCTTCAAAGTTGAAAACGCCGTTATCATCCCAGCCATGCTCATCGTCACCGATAAGTTGACGCTTAGGATCGGTAGATAAAGTTGTTTTCCCCGTTCCAGATAAACCGAAGAAGACAGCTACATCGCCTTCTTTACCTACGTTAGCACTACAGTGCATAGAAGCGATGCCTTTTAATGGTAAAAGGTAGTTCATCATAGAGAACATGCCTTTTTTCATTTCACCGCCGTACCAAGTACCACCAATTAGTTGAACTCTTTCAGTTAAGTTAAAAGCAACAAAGTTTTCTGAGTTTAAGCCTTGAGCTTCCCAGTTAGGGTTCGTGGTTTTTGCACCATTCATTACCACAAAATCAGGCTCGTAAGATTTTAATTCTTCATCACTAGGACGAATGAACATATTTTTTACAAAGTGAGCTTGCCAAGCAACTTCTGTAATAAATCTAACTTTTAAACGCGTGTCGTCATTGGCACCACAAAATGTATCTACAACAAATAAACGCTTACCAGAAAGTTGCGTTGTAACTAAGCCTTTTAATTCTGCCCAAGTTTCTTGCGTCATCGGCTTATTGTCATTTTTCCCTTGATCAGACCACCAAACTGTATCGCGTGAAACGTCATCGCGTACAATATATTTATCTTTAGGAGAACGACCTGTAAAAATACCCGTATTAACGTTAACAGCACCAAGTTCTGTTACTACACCTTTATCAAAGCCTTCAAGACCTGACTTTGTTTCTTCATTAAAAAGCAATTCATATGATGGGTTGTAAACAATTTCGCTAACATCATTGATACCGTATTGTGATAAATCAATAGCGCTTAGTGGTGCGGTCATAAGTGGTTATACTCCTGAGGTTATGACAGATTAAAAGTAGGCTTACTCAATTGTGGCTATTCTAAGGGAAGATTGAGCGAAACGAAAGGAAAATATAACTTAATTTGGATGTTTTCAGTATAAGCAACAAAAATGTTTATTATATGATTTTTATTAAGCCATTTGACTACGTTGTAATATTACAACATAAGGTGGGTAAGGGGTTGTGTGGAAGTGGGGTATTTGTGGTTTTTGTTGTAAATAAACAAAAACCACAAATAAAATGACGATTAATAACGGTAGAAAGTATCTTTTTGTTAATGTCTAAGTTTCGTTATGAAAGAAGATAAATCTGCTTCATAAAAGTTATACACAGTGTTGCAATAATCACAAGTCATCGACACTTTGCCTTGTTCATTCAAAATATCGAGTAACTCTTCGCTATTCATTTGAGAAATTGCTGTTAAACACTTCTCTTTTGAGCAGCCACAAACATAAGACACCGCTTGTGCTGGGTAAAGCTCAACTTTCTCTTGATGATAAAGCCTAAAGAGCAATCCTTGGGCTTCTAATTCAAATATTTCATTCGACTTAATAGTATTGGTAAGTTGGCACAAATGATCAAAGTCATCGTCCATTTTATTTCTATTAGCTAAACTGCCATCACCATCTGGAAGTAACTGAATTAAACTGCCTGCAGAAAGTTGTTGTTCACTATTAATAAATAGCCACACTTTGGTAGGAATTTGTTCAGACACTTCAAAATAATGCTCTACACATTGTGCAAGGGTTGGTTGTTCAAGTGCAACAACACCTTGATAAGGTTCGCCATCGAATGGTCTAATGGTAATAATCATAACGCCTTTACCTAAAAGATCTTTTAGCGACAACGACTCATTCATTGGAATCTCTTGATTTAACTTAGCAATACCGCGCATTTCTTGATTATTATTGCCACCAATAGAAGCGTAACTTAAAGGGCCATCACCTTGTAATTGTACCGTTATTTCGCCTTCAAACTTTAAAGTAGCGGTTAACAAACAAGTGGCTGCAAGAAGTTCACCTAGCAAATTTTTAACACTAATAGGATAATTGTGGCCATGTAAAATGCTTTGATAAGTATCTTTTAACTGAACCATTTCTCCACGAACATGATGATCATTGAAAATATATCGGTTAAGTACATCATACTTTTTTGAATTGATATCGGTCATTTTGTTTATATCCTTTCTTTAAATTCTCTAAGTTTTCTTCGTTGTTTCTTATCAGGTTTAGTATCACTTGCCGGGCTCAACAAAATACCTTGTTTGCGTGCAAGCGCATTTTTTTCTCTGGTTTCGCTGCTTGCCTGTGTCTCACGGTAAAGCGTTTGGGCAAAAGTCGCATCTTTACGTTTATCGGCTAAAGCTGAAATAACCACTTCTTTTTCATCAAAGCCTTGTCTTACTTTAATGATGTCACCAATAGCGACACTCTTGCCTGATTTTGTCCGTTGGCCATTATAAAATACCTTGCCGCCATCAATCATTTGCTTAGCAATGGCGCGAGTACGATAAAAGCGAGCAGCCCAAAGCCACTTGTCGAGTCGAGTTGGAAGAGAGTCTGTCATGTGATTCAGTTAAGTCGTACCTTCGTTGATTATTTTCACAGTGGGTTTTGTGAAATTATACCTATGTATATTCTACTTGAAGATGTTTAATTCAGCGAGAAATATAGCGATAAAAATAGTCTTACACACTATTCCCCTCTATTAATTGAAACCATCAGGTAACTTCCATCAAAGAAAATTAGACCTTTTTAATTTAAGTGCTTGTTGTACTCTAGTTGCTCAAGTAATATGTTGTCTAATAGCTACAGCTATACAAAATGCTTTAGCTGGTCTGTTGCAAACAAAACACCTACACAGATCAAATTAATAACAATAAATAGTTTATGGCGTATATTCCCTTATTATGGCTCAGACAAAGAATTTAGATACACTTATTGCGGCGGTTGGAAAACTCCCTCAACAAAAGATAGCCCACGGGATGGTAACAATTTTAATTGTTTACATTGCTTTGGTGTTTGCCAAAATGACTTGGCGCATAGTGCCCGACGCATCCATAAACTCTTCACACATTATTATTACAAATTCAACGGTTAAAACCGATAGTACAAATGACACTATCAACGTAAGTAAGCTTAACGCGTTAAATTTATTCGGTATTTACAACAAAGAAGCAGTAACAGAGCAGCCAACTGAAATAATAAAAGATGCCCCACAAACTCGCTTAAACTTAACCTTGACGGGTTTGACAGCAAGTGATGATCCACAGATGTCTGCAGCAATTATTGAATATAATAGTAAACAGGAAACGTATGGTATTGGTGAGATGATTACCGGTACAAGGGCAACACTAGAACAAGTTTTAGCAGACCGAGTTTTAATTCGTGTTTCAGGGCAAATGGAAACATTGATGATGGATGGTGGAGACTTTAATCAACCAGCTAAAGCCATTACCGAGTCAACATCAAAAATACCTCAACGTGAAACTGTACGCAGTCGTAACGTTAACAAACAATCTAATGTTGTTGACCAACGTTTTAATAAAAGCTTAAGCGCTAGCGCTAAAAAGTTAAGAACTGATTTAAGCAATGACCCTGGTAAAATAACTGATTACTTACGTATTTCACCTAAACGCCAAGACGGAAAAATTATTGGTTATTCCTTACGACCAGGTAGTCAACCTGAGTTTTTTAAATTATCAGGTCTACGCACAGGAGACGTAGCGGTAAATATGAATGGCTATGACTTAATTCAGCCAGCAGAAGCCGCACAAGCTATGTCGGCATTACAGAATGTTCAAAATATTTCTTTATTAGTAAATCGTAAAGGTGAACTCATTGAAATATTGTTCAGTATTGATTAAATAAAAAGACAAAAGCATAGAGAAAAATAAGTTTCTATTTTCAAAGCATAAAAGCTTTAGCGCTATATAGATAGCATAATGGTTAGAGAAAAATAATAATGAAAGAAATGGTTTATAAAGGCGTCGTTAGCCGAGCTAAAAGAACGTTAAAGTTAATGAATAGAAGTGCTTTAGTGCTTGTTACTTCATTAAGCTTTAGCTCAATAATGTTTGTTGCTCAGTCGCATGCAGCACAATACTCACCGAATTTTAAAGGCACAGAAATTACCGAATTTGTTAATATTGTCGGTAAAAACTTAAAGAAGAGCATGATTATTGACCCTAATGTGAGGGGAAAGGTCAATGTTCGTAGCTACGACTTACTTTCAGAAGAGCAATATTATCAATTCTTTCTTAATGTTTTAGAAGTTTATGGTTTTTCTGCAGTTAAAATGGAAAACAATGTCATTAAGGTTATTCGTAATAAAGATGCGAAAACAGCGGCAATTCCGGTAGTAGGTTCGAACAGTTCTTTCGTAGGTGATGAAATGGTCACCCGAATTGTCGAAGTAAAAAATGTTACCGTAAGAGAACTTGTTCCATTACTGCGCCAGTTATCTGATCAAGCAGGCGGGGGCAATGTAACGAATTATGATCCAGCTAATGTTATTATGTTAACAGGTACTGCTGCTACGGTTAATCGTTTGGTTAAGATAATAGAACGTGTCGATAGAGCCGGTGACCAAGATGTAGAGATTATTAAGCTTGAGTACGCTTCAGCTGGCGAACTGGTTCGTATTGTTGAAGCCATGAATAAACCTTCTGGTGGTAAAGCTGGAACGCCAACCTTCCTCATTCCAAAAATAGTGGCTGATGATAGAAGCAACAGCGTTATTGTAAGTGGTGAAATCAAAGCCCGTCAGCGTATTGTTCGTCTCGTTAAACGTCTAGATAGTCAACTCGAAACAAGTGGCAATACGCGTGTTTACTATCTAAAGTACTCAAAAGCCGAAGACTTAGTTAAAGTGCTGCAAGGTGTAAGTAAATCGATTGCATCTGAGTCGAATGGCACAAAAGCTAAGACAACCAAGTCGTCCTCTAATACGGTAAGTATTGATCCGCATGAATCAACTAACAGCATCGTAATTACCGCCCAGCCTGATATGCTTCGCTCATTAGAAGCGGTTATTCGTCAATTAGATGTTCCTAGAGCGCAAGTTCATATTGAAGCAATAATTGTTGAAGTTTTCGAAACAGATGGTGTTCAGTTAGGTGTTCAATGGTTTAACTCAAGTGGTGCTTTCACTCAATTTACTAATGGGGTGGCGCCAATTTCACAAGTGGCTGGAGCCGCTTATAGTGCTCAAGGCGAAGAGGGTAATGAAGTAACCACAATAGACTCAAATGGCAACCCTACAACAGTTAAAAACCCAGACACACGTGGCGATGTTACTTTACTTGCTCAAGTGCTTGGAACTGTAAGCGGTGGTATGTTTGGTATTATGAAAAATGATTGGGGCGCCATCGTACAAGCGGTAAGCCAAGACACCAACTCTAATATTCTAGCAACGCCAAGTATTACAACTTTAGATAACGAAGAAGCGTCTTTCTTAGTCGGCCAAGAAGTTCCTATTCTTACGGGTTCTGCTGCAAGTAGCAATAATGCTAACCCTTTCCAAACAGTTGAACGTCAAGAAGTGGGTATTAAGTTACTGGTAACTCCGCAAATTAATGAAGGAAGCGGTGTTCAGTTAACGATAGAGCAAGAAGTTTCTTCGGTAAGTGGTGCGACAGGCGTAGATATCTCTATTAATAAGCGTGAAATTAAAACCTCGGTTATGGTAGAAAGCGGGCAAACGGTTATTCTTGGCGGCTTAATGGATGAAGATGTGCAAGAAAGTATTCAAAAAGTGCCACTATTAGGTGATATTCCTTTTATTGGTCACTTGTTTAAATCTACATCAAATAGCACGCGTAAACGAAATTTGATGGTATTTATTAAGCCAACGATTATCACCGAAAAAGGCTTGATGAACGCGATGGCCGAAGAGAAATATAACTATATTCGTGCTGACCAATTGCGTAAGCAAGAGGAAGGGTTGTCGTTAATGAAAAACTCTAAATTGCCTATATTACCAGAGTGGCAAGATAACCTAACATTACCGCCATCGTTTGATGAATACATGAAGGAAGTTGACCCGAATACAGCAGAAGATGATACTGCAAATGATGTTACTGAAACACAAAGCTCGGCAAGCTCAACTTCGTCTTCGAACAAAGGTCAGTAACATGACAACGAATACCAACAGTGAAGAGTTAGCAGAAGTTAAAATGGCGATTGATGATCTTAACTCGCATCAAGGAATCGCTATAAGTGACGATGAAGTTGTTGCAAACTCTGACTACCTTGAAGAGTCGTCTACGTTAGAGAATGACGAAAGTGCTGAGAAAACCACTTGGTCACTGCCTTTTAACTTTGCTAAGCGTCATAGCGTTTTATTAACTAAAAACCATGATGTTACAGCGTCAAATACAACAAGTGCTGCTCCATTTATATTGCACTGTTTAGACAATGTGAGTCTTGAGGTCTTATTAGAAATACGTCGTATTAGCAAAGCGCCTTTTTCTATTGAAACCCATTCTGCCCAGTCATTTGAACAATTACTGACCACATCATTTCAGCGAGACTCTTCAGAAGCTCAGCAAATGATGGAAGATATTGGTAATGAAGTCGACCTGTACTCACTTGCTGATGAAATTACCGAAAGCGAAGATCTACTCGAAAATGAAGATGATGCGCCTATCATTAAGCTAATTAATGCCATGCTTAGTGAGGCAATAAAAGAAAACGCTTCAGATATTCATATAGAAACCTTTGAAAGTGCGTTGCAAATACGTTTTCGGGTTGATGGCGTTTTACGTGAAGTTTTAAAGCCTAACCGTAAGTTAGCTTCGTTATTAGTTTCTCGTATAAAAGTTATGGCAAAACTCGATATTGCTGAAAAAAGAATACCGCAAGATGGTCGCATTTCTTTGAAAATTGGTGGTAGAGCGGTAGATGTTCGTGTATCAACGATGCCAACAGGGCATGGTGAGCGTGTTGTTCTTCGTTTGCTTGATAAAAATGCCGCTAAGTTAAACTTAGAAGATTTAGGCATGACAGAGCATATTCGTGAAAGTTTTTCGCGTTTAATTGAAAAACCGCATGGTATTATTTTAGTAACGGGGCCAACTGGCTCGGGTAAAAGTACAACCCTTTATGCTGGTCTTACGCAAATAGATGCTAAAGAGCGAAACATTTTGACCGTTGAAGACCCGATAGAATTTGCAATTCAAGGTATAGGTCAAACCCAGGTTAATACAAAAGTTGATATGACTTTTGCTCGAGGGTTACGCGCTATTTTACGACAAGATCCTGATGTGGTTATGGTAGGTGAAATTCGAGACTTAGAAACAGCACAAATATCTGTCCAAGCCAGTTTAACCGGTCACATGGTGTTATCAACACTGCATACCAATACCGCCGCTGGTGCTATTACGCGTATGGAAGATATGGGGGTAGAGCCTTTCTTGCTTTCTTCAAGTTTGTTGGGTGTATTAGCGCAGCGTCTTGTGAGAACTTTATGTCCACATTGTAAAGAAGCTCATTTACCCGATGAAGAAGAACGTCACTTATTGGCTTTACCACAAGACAACAAACAAGTTATTTATCGTCCCAAAGGTTGTACAGAATGTAGCTTCAAAGGCTACAAAGGCAGAACAGGTATTCATGAACTGCTGACTGTTGACGAAAAAGTGCGTGAATTAATCCATAACGGTCATGGCGAGCAAGCGATTGAAAAATATATCCGCACTAATACCGCTAGTATTCGACGTGATGGTTTCGATAAAGTTTTACAGGGTATAACAACCCTTGAAGAAGTTTTGCGAGTTACGCGGGAAGGCTAATGGCAGCATTTGATTATCAAGCGGTCGATAGCCGAGGAAAAACGAAAAGAGGGGTTATCGAAGGCGATACCCCAAGGCAAGTTCGCGGTTTATTAAGAAGCCAAGGCTTAATGCCAACAGAGGTTGTTCCAACCCTTAAGAAGAACGCTCAAGGCGAAGCGAAAACCAGCTTACTGTCACCTAGTAAAGGTTCAAAAATATCAACATCTGACCTTGCTTTAATTACCCGTCAGTTAGCTACTTTGGTTGAGTCTGGCTTACCGCTTGAAGAATCCCTGATGGCGGTGGGTGAGCAATGCGAAAAAAACCAAATCAAAAGTATGATAATGGGTGTTCGTACCAAAGTAACTGAAGGTTATGGCTTGTCTGAAAGTATGGCTGAGTATCCTAAAATCTTTAATCGGTTGTATCGCGCTATGGTTGCTGCGGGTGAAAAGTCTGGTCACTTAGATAAAGTTTTAAATCGTCTCGCTGATTACACCGAACAGCGTCAAGAGATGCGTTCTCAACTAATTCAGGCGCTTGTTTACCCCATTATTATGACAGTAGTCGCGGTGGCTGTTATCGCTATTTTGTTAACGGCTGTGGTACCAAAAATTGTCGGTCAATTTGAACACATGGGTGAGAACTTACCTGGCACCACACAGTTTTTAATTGCTAGTAGTGATTTTTTAAGAGATTACGGATTATTAATATTATTACTACTTGCTGCAGTCATACTGCTTTTTTCTCAGCTCATGAAAAAACCACATTTACAATTAGCTTTCCATCAAAAAATAATTTCTGTGCCTGGTATTGGTAAAGTGATTAGAGGTATTAATACGGCTCGCTTTGCTAGAACATTAAGTATTTTAACAGCAAGTGCGGTTCCTTTACTTGAAAGCATGCGTATTTCAGGGGAAGTACTCGATAATTTATATATTAAAAAGAAAGTACAAGAGTCAACTAATAAGGTGCGCGAAGGTGCAAGTTTGAAAGTCTCGTTAGAGCAAACCAAATTATTTCCACCGATGATGCTACACATGATAGCAAGTGGTGAAAAAAGTGGTGAGTTAGAGCACATGCTTGGTCGTGCTGCGGATAACCAGGATAGAGACTTTAATGCCTTAGTAAATATTTCACTTAAAGCGTTTGAACCCGCTTTAATGGTGGCAATGGCGGGTGTTGTGCTATTTATTGTTATGGCAATTTTACAACCTATTTTGCAATTGAATAATTTAGTTGGTTAATACTGCGTACATTTACACAAGACGCGATAAAATAGAGTGTTCAATACGTATAGTCGCTCAGTATTAACTATTACAGTAATCAAAAAACACAGTAAGGAAGTACCTATGAATATAAGTAAATCAACGAAAGTAAGTAGCACAAAACAGAAAGGTTTTACCTTACTAGAAGTGATGGTGGTCATTGTTATTTTGGGCATTTTAGCAAGTATGGTTGTTCCTAACTTAATGGGCAGTCAAGAACGCGCCAATGTTCAAAAAGCAATTTCTGATATCACGGCTTTAGAAACCTCGTTAAGTCTATATAAAATGGATAATTATGATTACCCCTCTACAGAGCAAGGGCTTGAAGCTTTAGTCACTGAAACTGATATAGATCCTGCGCCAAGAAGATTCCCAGAAGGTGGTTATGTTAAGCGCCTACCTAATGATCCTTGGGGCAATGAGTATATTCTTTTAAATCCAGGAGAAAATAGCTCTATGGATGTTTTATCTGTTGGTCCTGATGGTGAAATGGGTACAGAAGATGACATCGGCAACTGGAATTTAGGCGATTTCCAATAAAACAATGAATAAGCGTATAAGAGCTAAAGGCTTCACCTTACTTGAAGTGATGATTGTCATTGCATTAATCGGCATTATTGTCGCCATGGTGCAATTTAGCTTTTCTACAAATAAACCAGAAGATACACTTAAAGAGCATAGTTTTCGGTTTAAAGTTATTTTCGAAAGCGCGCAAGAATATGGCTTATTAAATAATTTAGAGCTAGGTTTATTAGTTAAAAAAAATAGTTATCAATTCTTAGCTTACGATGGGGTGAAATGGAGTCTTCCAGCGGAGCAAAATTGGCTCACTGAGCAAGTTATGCCAGAGGAAATAGATCTCATTTTGAACCTAGATGATTTACCCCTTGAAGAGCCTATCTTACTTGACACCGAAGCTTTGTTTGAAGATGAAGATGACTTTTCATTAGACACAGATAAAGACAAAGAAAAAAAACTCATCCCACAAGTTGTTATTTTGTCAGGCGGTGATTTAACGCCTTTTAGTTTAACTTTTCAATTTTCAGAGTCACTAGACTTCGAACGTAATTTCAATGGTGATAACCAAGAAATTGGCTACCGGGTAACAGCTTTATACTCTACTCCGCTAACGATTACAGGGCCCTTACTGGATGAAGATTAATTTTATCAACCAAAAAGGCTTTACGTTACTTGAGGTTATGCTAGCTATGGCGGTCTTTGCTATCGCTGGTGTGGCATTAATGTCAGCAGCAAATAGTAATTATCGACATATTAGTCACCTTGAAGAAACGATGCTCGCCAATTGGGTTGCATCGAATCAACTCGTAGAGGTAAATCTTGATAAGTCTTGGCCACCCAAAAACAATCAAAAAGGCGATGTAGAGCTCGCTGGTCGTACATGGTATTGGCAACAAAAAGTAATTAAAACAACAGATAAAGATATGCGTGCTGTAACAATTGAAGTTCGCGCGACAAAAGACAACAAAACGTTTATTAGCAGTATGACAACTTATGTAGCTAAGGAAACGTTGTAATGCGCTCTTTTATTCAAACCATAAAGTTTAAAGAGCAGGGGTTCACTTTACTCGAAGTACTGATCGCTATCGCTATTTTTTCAGTGATCAGCTTAACCAGTTTTACCTTGTTAGACACGGTACTTCGCGGCGAAGAATCCTCTAAGCTGAGAACAGAAAAGAATAATGAATTGCAAACCGCTTTTATTGTGATTGAACGAGATTTAACACAAATTGCTAGGCGAACTGTACGCTTAAATGGCGAAGCGCCGACAGCACAGTTTCTGCAAACAGATAATGATAATTATGCTTCTGATGGCGAAGGACTTGGCTTTGTTAAGCATGGTTGGTCAAACCCTGGTCTTTTATTACCAAGAAGTGATTTGCAGGCAGTTGCTTATCGTTTATCAGATGAAAAGCTAGAACGTTTACACTTTAATTTTGTGGATGCGGTTAATGGCGAAGAAGCAAAGTCTCGTATTTTAATGAGCGAAGTAAACTCGCTTGCATTTGAATATTATTATGGAAAAAAATGGCAGAAAGAGCTCATTTCCAGTAAGTTACCACGAGCAATAGCGATGGAAATAGATGTTGAAGGTTTTGGCTTGATTCGTAGACAATTTTTGGTGGCAGGTGATAGTAGCGCAGGTGATAAAGCTGAATAAGTTCTATAAGCGCCACTACATAAAAAAATCAAAGGGCATCGCTTTAATTACCGTTATGCTCATTGTGTCACTATGCGCGATAATTGCAGCGCAAATGACAACGCGTTTACACATGCAAATGCAACGTAGCACGAATATTAATTTCAATCAGCAAGCCTACTGGTATGCCATGGGCGCTGAAGCGTTTGCGAAAAGAGTGCTATTAACTACGGTAAAAAAAGATCCAGATACGATTAATTTAGGTCAGATATGGGCTCAAGGAGAAACCTCTTACCCTGTTGATTTTGGTACTATTACAGGTGAAATTAGTGATTTGCAAAGTTGTTTAAATTTAAATGCATTAAGGTCGAATGATACTATTCCTTCAACTTCTGGTGGCAGAGCAACAAAATCACCTGCGAGAGAAGTGTTTGAAAACTTAGTTATCGCTTTAAATATTGAAGGGGTTAGCCAGTTTGAAGCTGAGTCTTTGGCGGATGCGCTAAAAGATTGGTTAGACGAAGATAGTCGAATTTCAAGTGCAGGTGGCGCAGAAGATGATGACTATGCATCACGAAACTTTCCCTATTTAGCGGCAAACCATTTTTTGGCAAGCCTTAATGAATTAAGAGTTATTGAACACTTTAATCCTTTGATTATTGATGGTATTAAGCCTTATGTTTGTATTCTGCCGCAATTAGATACGCATAAGATAAATATTAATACGGTGAATCCTGAGCAACCTGAGTTAATAGAGGCATTGTTAGGGGTTAACAGGGCAGATGCTCAATCAATCTTATCAGCGAGGCCTACAGATGGCTTTGAAACTGTAGCTGATTTTCTTGCGTTACCTGAAGTGACAGCGGTTGGGTTAAAAGATTGGCAGAAAGATCAATTTGTGGTTGATAGCGATTACTTTATGCTAAAAACGACGGCGAGCTTTAATCAAAGTTTTTACAAGTTAAATGTGGTTATTAATATTATTGATAATAAAGAAACACAAGTTGTATCTCGTAGTGTAGGATACTATTAACTTTTAGAGAATCGTTAGCTAAAAAATAAAAAGAGAGTTAGGAAAAATAATGGCAGAAACCTTGTACATCCGCCTTGGTAGTAAAGCAAATGACGTAATTTCATGGTTAATTCTTGATAGTCTTAATGATGAAATAATTGCCAGCGGCGAATTAAAAAATGCCGAAGCATTGTCGCAATTAACTGAAAAAGCAAAGACACGCCCAGTGTATGTTTTTGTACCTGGCTGCGACTTTCATTTGAGTAGTTTAAAAGTACCGGGTAACTCTCAACGAGCCATACGTCAAGCTACACCTTATATGGTTGAAGATGAGCTGGGACAAGAAGTAGAGCAACTCTTTTTTGCTTATGCAGATTTACCGGTTAATGCACTAGGTCATAATAGTTATTTTGCTGCGGTGGAAAAAACGCTGATGAATAGCTGGATAGACTGGTTAGAGCAAGCAGATATTCAAACATCTCATATGTTACCTGACTTCTTAGCTATGCCTTTTTCAGAAAATACCGCTAGCGCTATTACCTTAGAAACATCACAAGCAAAACAAGTTTTATTTAGGCAAGGGCAGTGGCATGGGTTTACAGTAGATGCCTTTGCTTGGCAGCATATTGCTATGAAGTTGGCGGTTGAACTGGGCTTTGAAACCGAGGTAAAGGACGCAGAGGCGCCTAAGCAATCACTTAGCAGCGAAAGCATTGTTCAAGATGAACAAAAAGAAGATAAAAGTGCACATGTTACTATAAATGCATATTCACCTCTTCAATACAGTGACAATTTACCAGTAAGCTATTTACCCGAAGAGTTACCTTTAGCGCTTCTAGCCCAGCAAGCTGATTATAAATTTTTTAATGTATTGCAAGGTGAATATAAGGTTAAAAAGAGTCATTCTACTTTATTAAAAACCTGGTCGGTTGCAGCAGGTGTTGCGCTATTTGCATTGTTACTTAACTTTGCAGAAAAGGGAGTGGCTTTGTATCAAGTAAATAATAAGCAGGTAGCCCTAGAAGCCCAAATAATATCAGTATATAAAAAGGCTTTCCCACAAACAAAGCGTGTCCGTATAGGAACGATTAAATCTCAACTGAATCAAAAAATAGCCCAACTAGGTGGAAAGAATAACAGTGCAGGATTTTTAGCAATGTTAGCCAAAATACAACCCGCTTTTGCAGAAGTCTCTGACTTAAAACCAGAAACACTTAAGTATGATGGAAAAAGGAAAGAAATTAGATTACAAGCAATAGCAAGTGATTATCAAAAATTTGATCAATTTAAATCTTCTATAGAAAAGCTTGGCTTTGTCGTTAAAGCGGGCTCACAAAATAATCAAGGGGACTCGGTTACCGGCTCTTTTAACATTACCGCTTCCCAAACTTCAGGAGGGCAACGATAATGAAGGAAAGATGGCAACAATTAAACTTAAGAGAGCAACGTTTGGTTATGGCAATGGCTGTCGTTATAGGGATATTTTTAATTTACTCTTTAGTTTGGCTACCTTTAAATAATGGTCTCGCCAAAGCTAATGATAAACTTGCTAGGCAGCAGGCTTTATTGGTTTGGGTAATTGAGAATACACAGCATTTCAAACAGATTAACAGCAAAAACTCAAAACCAAAAAGTGGTGGAAGTTTATCCAGCATTATTAATAGAACGGCAAATCAACATCAGTTAACTATAACCAGAATGCAACCGCAAGGTAGTAACTTACAAGTTTGGATTGATGAAGCACCTTTTACCCAATTACTTTTTTGGTTAGAGTACTTAGCTAAAAATGAAGGGTTAGAAGTTAAAAATATCGACCTGAGTAAAAGCGATATTCCAGGCAAGGTTGCAGTAAGGCGATTGCAGTTAGGTAAGTAAAGACTTTGTACGTCACTATAGTCATTTAGATAAGTAATAGTCATTGTAACTATTTATACCGAGTCCGTTAATTACCGGTACATTATTAAAGCCTTGTATTTATCCATTTTTTCTCATGAAAAAATAGCACACTTAATTAATGGAATTGGTATTACTATTAGCGTATCAGCTGATTCACTATGTATAGATTTAAGGTAAATAAAATAAAATGAAAAAATGGTTTGGATTAGTTGGCTTATTTTTATCAAGCTACATAGCGTTTTTAATCGCAACAATCCCCGTTGCTTTGATACTAAATAATGTGTCGATACCAAAAAATATTCAGATAAGTGGCGCCGAAGGAACGGTTTGGAATGCTAGTGTAGAGCAAGTAATATTTGGCAAGCTTACACTTGATAAAGTTTCTTCCGAGCTAAGTTTTGTTTCGTTATTATCTCTTTCGCCGACCGTTAAATTAACTTTTGGTGATGCTTTACTTACCACACCAGAGGGAGAGTTGACGTTAAATATATCGTCAGAAGAACTAAGACTTTCAAATGTCTCTCTTTTTATGAAGGCTAATGATGTAACAAGTCAATTGGCGTTACCATTACCTGTAACGGCATTGGGTAATGTTGAGTTAAACATTGAAGAACTGGCTTTTCATTACCAACAAAACAATTTTAATACCTTAGAGTGCACCGATGCGAAAGGTCGGGCATCATGGCAGAGTGCTGGTGTTATAGCTTTAGAACAAAATATAAAATTAGGGCGTTTTAATGCAAGCTTAACGTGTAGTGATAAAGCCATAATGTTAACAGTGGATCCAAAGAATGACCTGGGTTTGAGTTTTAATCTTTATGCTCGAATGAATAAAAGGCTAACAGGTGATGGTTTTTTAAAGCCTGGTGAAAAATTCCCTAAAGTATTAGAGAGTGCTTTACCCTTTTTAGGCAATAAAAATGCACAAGGACAGTACCTGTTAAGGCTTTAAATTATAGTAGCTATTAGCTACTAGCTATAAGTTTAAAGAAAAGACAAAAGAAAGCCCCGTTGAAAGTAACTTCAACGGGGCTTTTTTGTTTGCCCAGCGAAGCTGGCAAACCCGATAGGCTGAAAGAAGCCT